>JAKAZY010000137.1 GCA_021826425.1 Pseudomonadota bacterium | reverse complement strand
ATGCAGCAGGGTCTTGCGCATGATCATGGTGTGGGTGTTGCCGGAATGGGGCAATGTCAGGCATTCTTCGCTCTCGACTGTCTGCCCGGTGGACAGCACCTCATCATCCGACTCCCAGCTCAGCGCCGCCTGGGCGGGGGGGAAAATGTCATAATCCGACCGGCCGAGCAGTTCCGCCCGCGTGCCGCCGAGCAGCCGGATCGCGGCGTCGTTCAGCAATATCCATTTATGGTTTTCATCCTTGATGAAAACCGGGCTGGGAATGATATCAATGATCTTTTGCAGGGAATCCGCCGACCCCAGCAGTCTTTGGTGCAACATATCACGACGCTACATAGCCGTAATTAATAGTGTACTAAAACGACTCCTTTGCCTGTCCCGGCGCGCCATGGCGCCGGCGCCGGTAGGGATCCATCTTGTAAGTCCCAAGAATCTTGAATTCCGCCGAGAAAAAGCCAAGCTCCTCGAAGGCCAGGTACAGCGGGCGCTGGTCCGGGTGGCCTTCCACCTCAGCCAGAAATTGCGTGGCAGTGAAGCTGCCGTTCAACATGTAGCTTTCCAGCTTGGTCATGTTCACGCCATTGGTGGCAAAGCCGCCAAGGGCCTTGTAAAGCGCCGCCGGCACGTTGCGCACATTGAACACGAAGGTGGTCATCAGCCCCGGCGTTTGCGGGTCCATTACCAAAGGCTCGCGTGCCATGATGTAGAAGCGGGTGGTGTTGTGGGTTTCGTCCTCGACATTGCGCCGCAGAATCTCAAGCCCGTGCATTTCCCCGGCAAGAGAGGAGGCGATGGCAGCGTCCTCCTTGCTGTTCAGCTTCGCCACGATCTCAGCAGCGCCGGCTGTATCATATTCTACCACCGGCGCTGCGCCGAGCTCGCTCAGCAGGTTGCGGACCTGCCCCAACGCCACGGTATGGGAATGGATGCGCTTTATATCGCCGATCTGCGTACCCTTGGGCGCCAACAGGCAATGCTCAACACGCAGGAAGGTTTCGCCGATGATGTTAAGCCCGCTTTCTGGCAACAGCGCGTGCAAATCCGCCACCCGCCCGGCAAGCGAATTTTCTGGCGGTAACATCGCCAGCTCCGCTCGGCCCTCCCGCACCGCTGCCATCGCGGCCTGGAAGGTTTCGCAGGGCAATGTCGCGGCGCCTGGGTAGGTGATGCGGCAGGCGAGGTCTGAATAGGCCCCGGGTTGGCCCTGGAAGGCGATTATGCTCATTGGCTGAGCGCCTCCCGCGCCCTTTCGAGGTCTTCTGATGTATCGACGCCGAATGGCGCTTGCGCAACCCTCGCCGCGCCAATGCGCAAACCCGCTTCCAGGGCGCGCAGTTGCTCCAGCTTCTCCCGCTGCTCCAGCGGTGAGGGCGGCAGCGATACAAACCGCTCCAGAGCCGCGCGCCGGTAGGCGTAAATCCCGATATGGTGCCAGAACGGCCCCTCGCCGCTGGGAACCAGGCTACGCGAAAAATACAGCGCCGGGGCAATCTCGGTGCCATCGCCAAAGGCACAGGCGCACTTCACCACGGAGGGCGCATCGCGCTCCGCCGCGCTGGTGATGGGCGCGGCCAGCGTGCCGATATCGTAACCAAGAGTCAGCGGTTTGAGCACTGTTGCAAGATAGGACGGGTCGATCGAAGGTAGATCGCCCTGGAGATTCACGATCACATCATGCTTCTTCGCCGCATCCAGGATTTGCAGGGCGGCAAAAATGCGGTCTGAGCCAGAGGCCAGTTCGGGTGCTGTCAACACCGCGATGCCACCGAATGTCTCAACCGCTTCAGCCACCTCCACCTCGCAGCAGGCCACTGCTACCGGCCCTAGCCCGGCCTCTTGGGCGCGCTTGAGCACATGCGCGATCATCGGTTGGCCGCCAATATCAGCCAGCACTTTGCTCGGCAGGCGGGTGGAACCGAGTCTGGCGGGAATCAGGACAATGGGGTTCAAAAAACGGTCTTTCATTGCGGCTTGCCGCCCTGCCTAAATCCCTCTACGCCTTAGTGCAACGCGTTTAGAATACGAACCCGGGGGGTAGGATGAGCAAGGCGGGCAAAGATAGTCTGCTTGGTAACAAAATCGCGGCAGGGGTGCTGACGGCAGGTCTAGTGCTTTGGGCGGCAAACCGTGTCGCCGATTTTGTTGTGAAGGATGAGGCGCCGGCCAAGGCCACCATCCAAATTGCGGCTTTGCCAAGTGCGGCACCTGCCGCTGCGGCCCCCACCGGGCCGGAAAGCGTGTTGCCCTTGCTGGCCAGCGCGGATATCGCCAAGGGCCAAGCCTTTGTGGCGCAGCAATGCGCGGCCTGCCACACGCTTACCAATGGTGGGGCCAACGGCGTCGGCCCCAACCTCTACGGCGTGATGGGCGCGCCGATGTTTGCCCATACGGGGTTCAGCTTCTCCGCGGCGGTGAAGGCCAAGGCCAAGGGCAGCTGGGATTTCGACAAGATGAACCAATGGCTCTATGCGCCGAGCGATTACGCGCCGGGCACGGGCATGTCTTACGCGGGCATCAAGAACACCCAAACTCGCGCGGATGTGATCGCTTATCTGCGTACGCTCACCAACCGGCCACTGCCTTTGCCGACAGCCGATGAGATCAAGGCCGCCAGCGCGACCCCGGCTGCGGTGGCATCCTCCGGGTCAGCCCCGGCCGCGGCGGCACCGGCCGTGGCGCCGGCCCAAGGCCTTTCCGCATTGCTGGCTGCGGCCGATCCTGCAAAGGGCCAGGCGCTGTTCCAGGAGCAATGCTCCGCCTGCCACACCATCAATAAGGGTGGTCCGGCCGGGGCGGGACCGAATCTCTACGGCATCGTCGGTTCCAAATCGTTCTCGGCGCCGGGCTTTTCCTATTCGGACGCGGTGAAATCCAAGGCCGGGAAGCCCTGGACCGCGGCGGCGTTGAACATCTGGCTGAAGGCGCCCATGGCCTTCGCGCCGGGTACATACATGGCCTACCCGGGCATCAAGAACGATCAAACGAGAGCTGACATGATTGCTTATCTGAATCAAAATTCAGCCAGCCCCGTGAAGCTTCCTTAAGGGCATGCAGCATCTCGCCGACATCGCCAACGCGGCGCTGGATGCCAGCGCCGCCGCCATTCGCCCCTATTTCCGGGTGGGGTTGAGCGCGGACGACAAATCCGATGAAAGCCCCGTCACTGTCGCCGACCGCAAGGCGGAGCAGGTGCTGCGGGAGGCTTTGGCCAAGGCCACGCCGGATTTCGGTATCATCGGCGAGGAGTTTCCGCCCCATAACCCGGAAGCCAGATATGTCTGGGTTATCGACCCGATAGACGGTACCCGCGCCTTCATCACCGGCCGCACCAGCTTTGCTACCCTGCTGGGGCTGATGGAGGATGGCGTGCCGGTGCTGGGCTTTATCGACCAGCCGATCACTCGTGAACGCTGGGCTGGCGGGCGCGGCGTGGCACCGGGTTTCACGGGCGGGCTGGGCGGTAAAGCCGGCACGCGGCAAAATGCGCGTCTGGCACAGGCGGAATTCTCCGCCACCTCACCGGAGATGATCACCGCCGCCGGGCCGGAAGCGCAAAGGCGCTTCAACAGGCTGAAGGCTGCGGCCAAGCGAATGTATTGGGGCGGGGACGCGTATTCCTACGGTCTGCTGGCGCTGGGGCAGATCGACCTCATCGCCGAACACGACCTTAAACCGTGGGATTGGGCACCGCTCGCCCCGGTGATCGAGGCGGCGGGCGGCGTGGTAACGGATTGGTCCGGCCGGCCTCTGCAGCTTGGCTGCGACGGTTCGGTGCTCGCCAGCGCCAATCGTGCCTTGCACGATGAGGCACTGGCAATTTTGAACCCGTAGGTGCCGAAGTTTTGCTACAGCGGCGGCACCAGCTAGAGCCTGATCGGTTCAAGTTGAATCGCCCTCTACTTTATTGTTTTAAAGGCGGATTCAGATTTTAGAGCGGATCACAGCGTGATTCGATCTAAAATCATCCGGCTCTAGAGTTTTTCGCAGAAAAGCTGAGTTTCCGGCACGCCCGCCCGGCGCGCGGCGCCCAACACGGTTTCCACCATTTTAGGCGGTCCGCAGACATAAATATCGGGCGGTGTTTCAGTGCTGGCGAGCAGATTCTCTAAAATTTCCGCCGTGCTGCCCTGCACGGCGTTGGCGCCGGGGGCACCGCGCCAAACCGCAAAGGTTATGTGTAACTGCGGCAAAGCCTCTTGCAGCGGCGCGAAGATATCGTTTGGCAATAACTCCTCGGCGACATTCACGCCGTAAATCAGCCGAACTGGCGTGGTATCCTGAAATTCCGCCATTTGGCGCAGCAGGGATAGCAGCGGGGCAAAACCGCAACCGCCCCCCACCAGCCAGCGCGCCCGGGGGCTGGCTTCGTCGAGCGTGAACTGGCCGAGCGGGCCGCGCAGCTCCAGCATGTCGCCTGGCTTTGCAACTTGCGCCAGCCAGCCGGAAAAGGCAGATC
>JAKAZY010000136.1:3046-4541 GCA_021826425.1 Pseudomonadota bacterium | reverse complement strand
CGCGCCAGCGCCAATTCTCCAAACAGCTTAGGCACGCGCTGGTAGAACACCGAGCGGTTGTCGCGGCAGGCTTTATGGCCCAGCGCGCAGGCCAGCCAGCTCTTGCCCACGCCGGTTGGCCCACTGATTACCAAATTGTCGTGCCCATCGATCCAATCGCCCGCCACGAGTTTTTGGAACAGCGGCCGGTCGAGCCCGCGGGCGGCGCGGTAATCGACATCCTCCACCAGCGCGTTCTGCCGCAATTTTGCATGGCGCAGCCGGGCGCCAAGCTTCTTGTCGTGCCGGTAGGCAATCTCCCGGCCGAGCAGCAGCGCCAGCCATTCAGGGTGGGTGAGTGTGGCAGCTTCGGCCGAGGTTTCGGTTTCGCCAAAAGCCTTGGCCATGCCGAACAGCCCCAGTTGGTTAAGCTGGTCGAAGGTGGGGTGGGTGAGCATCAAAATCTCCTCAATGATAATAGCCCGCGCCGCGGATGTTATGGTGGTCGATCGCCGGGCCGTCGGCGGCGCGCTGAGGAGGGGCCTGATGATCGAGATTGTTGTCCAAGATGGATTTGACGGAGCCGTAGGTGCGGGTGCCGATCTCCAGCGCCCGGCCGCAGGCGGCTTCCACCCGTGCCCGGCCAAAGGCTTTCACCAGGCGGACAATGCCAAGGCAGGAGCGGAACCCTTGTTCGGGGTGCGCGCGCTCCTCCAGGATCAGCCCACACAAGGCGCCGGCCGAAGGGCCGATTGCCGCGGCATCGCGCCGGATGCGCTCCACTGTCCAGCCAGCATAACGCCGGTGACTGGAGGGCATGTGCTCCTGCAGGGTCGTGTGCTTGCCGTCGCCACTGCCGCGCATATGGGCGGCGATGCGCTCGCCACGGACAAAAATCTCCACGGTTCGCGCGGTCAGGCGCACCTCCACCTGCTCCTTCGCAAAGCGGTAGGGCACGGAGTAATAATGCCGCTCGACATCGACATGATAATCGATCCCGACGCGCCGGGTGCGCCATTCCGCGAAGACGTAAGGCTCCACTGGCAAAGGCTTCAGGTGAGGCCGATCGAGATCTTCGAGCAATTGCCGGCGGGTGACGCCCAGGCGGCGGAGCGGCCGCTCATCATTGACCTTCACGAGCAGAGCTTGGATCGCGATGTTCAACTCGGCCAGGCTATAGAAAATCTGGTGGCGCAGCCGGCCCAGCAGCCAGCGCTCCATAATCAGCACGGCGGCTTCCACCTTGGCCTTGTCGCGTGGCTTGCGCGGCCGCGCCGGCAGAATGGCGGTGTCATAATGCGCCGCCATCTCGATGTAGCTGCGGTTGACGGTCGGCTCGTAGAAACAGGCCTTGATCACCGCCGTCTTGGGGTTGTCCGGCACGATCAGCCGCGGCACGCCGCCAATGGCCTCAAACGCGCCGGTATGCCCGCCGATCCAGTCGCCCAAGCCCTGGCTCCAGCTCGCCTGCGCATAGGTGAAGCTCGACGCACCCATCACCGCGACAAATATCCAG
>JAKAZY010000136.1:0-2946 GCA_021826425.1 Pseudomonadota bacterium | reverse complement strand
ATCACCGCGACAAATATCCAGGCGGACCGGGTCTCGCCGGTCAGCCGGTCGACCACCGGCACCGGATCGCCGGCATAGTCGACGAAGAGTTTTTCGCCGCCGGCATGGGCCTGGCGCATCGTGACCGAGAGCTTGCCTTCCCAGCCACGGAAGAGCTCGCAAAACCGACTGTAACGGTAGCCATCCGGCTCCGTGGCAATGTACTCGTCCCACAGGATCGAGAGGGTGACATGCTTGCGCTTGAGCTCCCGGTGCATCCAGGCCCAATCCGGCTCAGCACGCTGCCGGTGCCCCTGCTTGGTGCCGTTGTTCTTGTAAAGCCGGGCTTCCAGCGCAGAATCCGTCACCTCCGGCCCCAGCGGCCAGCTCAGCCCCGCATCGGCAAACCGCCGCAGCGTCTCGCGCACCGTCGAGGGCACCACCCCCAGCCGCCGCGCAATCTCCCGCTTCGAAACCCCAGACCCCGTCAGACGCAAAATCTCGCGCACATGGCGCATGCAAACTCTCCCCGCTGGCATCAATCCCCTCCTCAGCAAAAGCCAAAGAGGAAAACCTAACGCAGCCAGCGAAGAGACCCTCACCCCCCGGTTGCCCGGGCGGCATCAAATCGGAATCATGGGCGAAGCTATATCGGAACCCCGGGCGCCATCAAATCGGAATGGGGGGCGCCATCATGTCGGAATCAGAGGGCGGCTTGCTCCGGAATCATCAGCCCTCGCTGTCCCAAACCCAGCGCAGCCATTCGCTGGGCATGATCAGTTCCGGGCAGACGAGCAGACCGGCGATGAATCCGTCTAGCACTTCCAGCAGCATCGCTTCCTCGTTGAGGGCCAGCAGTTCCTGTTCAAGCTGCTTCAGGTGACGGGGTAGGTCCGGCATGGTGCTTCCAGTTCCAGGGCAGTAATTCGGTGAGCCTGTTGGCTGGGTGCCCTTTTGCCATGCGGTCGATGATGTTGGCGAGATAGGCTTCCGGGTCGAGCCCGTTGAGCTTCGCGGTTTCCAGCACGGTGTAGATGATGGCGGCGCGGTCGCCACCAGCTTCGGAGCCGAGGAACAGATAGTTTTTGCGGGTGATGGCTATGCCGCGCAGGGCGCGTTCGGCGGGATTATTGTCGATGCCGATGCGGCCATCGGTGGTGTAGAGGCACAAAGCTTCCCAACGGCCGAGGGCGTAGTTCAGTGCTTTGGCGAGGTTGGTCTTGGCGGAGAGGCGCCGACGCTGCTCCTGGAGATAGCGTTTGAGCTCGGCCAGCAGCGGGAGAGCCTGTTCGCGGCGGATCGACGCACGACGTTCGGCAGCTTCACCATTGATCTTGGCTTCGATGGCGTAGAGTTCACCGATCTGACGCAGCGCCTCCTGGGCGATCGGCGATTTGGTGCGCTCAAATTCCTCGAACAATTTGCGTCGCGCATGCGCCCAGCAGGCGGCATGCTGGATGCGCGGCATGTTGCGGCCCAGCGCTGCGCCCTCACGGGTCAACGCCTCGTAGCCGCCATATGCATCGGCCTGGATGATGCCGTCATATCCCGCCAAGTGCTCGCGCGGGCGCTCCCCTTTGCGGTCGGGGCTGAAGCGGTACCAGGCGGCCGGCGCGCGTGGTCCCTGCCAACTTCGTTCATCCGCCAGATAGACCCAGAGCCGACCGGTTCGGGTTCGTCCAAGTCCGGGGCTCAGCAGTGGCACCGGCGTATCATCGGTGTGGATCACCGGCGCCGTTTTCACATGCGCCCCGATCATCGCCGCCAATGGTGCCAGCCACCAGGCCGCATGGCCTACCCAATCGGCCAGGGTCGCGCGTTCGATTTCCACGCCTTCGCGCGCCAGAATGGCAGATTGGCGATAAAGCGGCAGGCCATCGAGATATTTGCTCACCACCACATGCGAGAGCAGGCCGGGACCGGGGCGGCCCTTCTCGATCGGCAGATCAGGTGCCGGCGCCTGGGCGATTGTCTCGCAGGAACGACAGGAGAATTTCGGCCGCACGTGGCGGATCACCTTCAGCCGGGCCGGGATCTTCTCCAGCACCTCGGTGATATCCTCACCGAGCTTGACTAGATGCGTGCCGCCGCAAGCGGGGCAGACCTCGGCGGCTGGGTACAGCACATCTTCACGAGGCAGATGTGCCGGCAATGGCTTGCGTACCGCGGGTGACCGGGACGGGCGCGGATGCCGCGCCGCTGCCACCCGCGCGGCTTCGGCTTCCTCAAGGTCTTCGAGCCGTAGTTCCAGCTGCTCGATCTGCGCATCCAGCGCCTCGGACGAGCGCCCGA
This sequence comes from Pseudomonadota bacterium, assembly GCA_021826425.1. Lineage (GTDB taxonomy): Bacteria > Pseudomonadota > Alphaproteobacteria > Acetobacterales > Acetobacteraceae > Acidocella. The sequence goes on along the minus strand of JAKAZY010000136.1, from coordinate 675 downwards.
ATTGCATGCGCCGAAGCTTGTGCAATTGCGCCTTATACTGCTCGATGAGCAGATGCGCGCCGGTCAACTCGGCACGCGCTGTCGCCAGTTCTGCCTCTCTCTCGGCAAGCTGGGCGCGCAGGTTGACGATCTCGGCGGTAGCATCCATCGCTACTGAACATAGCAGAATCCCGAGATTACATCACGATCTTTTGTTGATCAGCAGGCCGCTTCCGGGGTAAAACTGCGCACTGGCGCACGCCAGTCGATCCCTTCCAAGAGCATCGATAATTGCGCCGCGGTCAGCAGCACCGAGCCATCACGCGCCTGCGGCCAGAGAAACTTGCCGCGCTCCAGCCGCTTGCAGAACAGGCACAGCCCTTGGCCATCCCACCACAGGATCTTCACCAGATCGCCGCGCTTGCCGCGGAACGCATACAGCGCACCGTTATGCGGATCGAGGCTCAGCATGGTCTGCACCTGCGCCGCCAGCGTATCAAAGCCTTTGCGCATGTCCGTCGTTCCGCAGGCCAGATAGATGCGGACATTGCCAGGCAGCCCGATCAACGGTAACCGGTGTGAGCCTCCCACCTCGCGGCGCGGTTTGAATTACTGGACATTGTACCCCTGAATTTGTGTGGGGTGACGCTGTGGAAACTGACGGTCCTAATGCCAGACATCAGCACAGTCATGAGG
>JAKAZY010000019.1 GCA_021826425.1 Pseudomonadota bacterium | reverse complement strand
TCAATTTTCGCCCATTGCTTGTCAGACAGCCAAAATAGGTTCCGCCTCATTTACCACCCCCGAATCGGGGGTAGAGAATCATCCGATCAAGGAAATATCAACAAGTTTATTGGGTTTTGGCCATAATTTAGTGTGTTGGAGGACGATTCAGACATTAGATTGCCCGCAACGCGGGTCAATCTCATATCATAGGGCTCTAAAGCCGCGCCACGCGCAACGCGTTGGTTGTTCCGGCTTGGCCAAACGGCACCCCGGCAACCACCACAATCTCCTCGCTCTTTTGCGCGAAGCCCTCCAACCGGGCAATTTTTGCGGCGTGTTCAACGGCTTCTGTCATTGAATGCGCGGCTTCTGCGATGACCGCATGAACGCCCCATACGCAAGAAAGACGACGCGCGACGGCGTGGTTCGTGGTCAGGCCGATCACTGGGCAATCCGGCTTTTCGCGCGCGACTCGCAAAGCCGTGGCGCCGGATTCGGTGAAGGCCACGATGGCCTTGGCATTAATGGTATGTGCCACCTGTACGGCCGCGGCGGCGATAGCGTCGGGCGAGTTCTTCTCCGGCTGCGGCCGCTTGGAATCGATACCGGTGCGCCAATCCTCGTCGCGCTCCACGCGGGTGATGATCCGGTCCATCATGTTCACCGCCTCGCGCGGGTACTGCCCGGCGGCGCTCTCGGCGGAGAGCATCACCACATCGGCGCCGTCGAACACGGCGGTGGCAACGTCTGAGGCTTCGGCGCGGGTGGGGGCAGGCGAGGAGATCATGCTCTCCAGCATCTGGGTGGCTACAACCACGGGCTTGCCACGCTGCTGGGCGGCTCGAATGATGCGCTTCTGCGCCACGGGAATTTCCTCGGGCGGCAGTTCCACGCCGAGATCCCCGCGAGCGACCATCACCGAATCGGTCACGTCCATGATCTCTTCGAGGTTATCCATACCCTGTGGCTTTTCGAGCTTTACCATGGTCAGCGCGCGGCCGGCGGCGATCTCTTTGGCTTCCAGCACGTCTTTCGCCTGCTGCACGAAGGAAAGGCCGATATAGTCGACTCCCAGCGGCAGCACGAAATCCAAATCCGCGCGGTCCTTTTCGGTCAGCACCGGGATGGGCAGGATCACATCCGGCACGTTCACGCCCTTGCGCTCGGAGAGCACGCCGCCGACGATTACCTCGGTGAGCAGATGGTCGTCCCGCACACGCAGCACGCGCAGCCGCAGCTTGCCGTCATCCAGCAGCAAAGTGGAGCCGATCTCCGCCGCGGCAATGATCTCGGGGTGCGGCAGACAGACGCGGCGAGTATCCCCGGGGGCACGGTTCAGGTCGAGCGTGAATTGCTGCCCGGTCTGAAGTTGTACCCGGCCGGACTGAAACGTGCCGACACGAAGCTTGGGGCCTTGCACATCCGCGAGAATGCCGATCGGTCGGCCGGTGCGCTTCTCGGCGGCGCGGATCATCTCGATGCGCGCGGCGTGGTCTTCATGGCTGCCATGGGAGAAGTTCAGCCGGAACATATCCACCCCGGCATGAAAAAGCTGAAGAACCATTTCCGGGGTCGAGCTGGCGGGACCAAGAGTCGCGATGATCTTGGTGCGGCGGTGGCGGCGCAATCTATCCATTTGAATCCTCAGGCGGGGAAAGGGGGCAGGATGCCGGATGGCAGCCAGCGAAAGGTGAAGGCCGTAGCACACGGTAACTCGGTCGGCACCGCAGGCGATATTGCGCGCAGCAGCCTGCTGCGGCAGGTTGGCGAACATGCGGCGGGCCAACCCAGACGCCGCAGGATGGGCGATTGGAAGGCCGCGCGGATGTCTTGTGGCGCGATGCAGGACGTTTTCACGGCGCGATTATGAGCGGGAGCAGAAAGTTGAGCAACCCCACACGAGATGAAGCCACCACAGAGAGGCTGGAAGCCGCCGCCTTCCGCGCCCTGGTTGGGCATTTGCGGGCCCGGACGGACGTGCAGAATATCGATCTGATGAACCTCGCGGGGTTCTGCCGCAACTGCCTCTCGCGCTGGTACCGCGAGGCGGCGCAGGCCCAGGGCATCGCGCTTACGGATGAGCAGGCGCGAGAAATCGTCTATGGCATGCCCTATAAGGAGTGGCAGGCCAAATATCAGACGCCGGCGAGCCCCGAGCAGCTGGCGAAGATGACCCAAACAAAACCCAATCACTGAAACCGTGCGCATTGACCCGCCTGCCGGGGAGTTTTATCCCCGCCGCCCGCATTGGAGATGAGTATGTCTGTATCCACCGAAGAAAAACCTACCAATATCGCCGGCGATCGGCTGCGCAGCATTATCGAGCGTGTCGAGCGCCTGGAGGAGGAGCGCAAGGCGCTCGCCAGTGACATCAAGGATATTTTTTCCGAGGCGAAATCCGCCGGATTTGACGTGAAGGTGATCCGCCAGCTTATCCGTATCCGCAAGCAGGAGCCTGCCGAGGTGGAGGAGCAGGAGACGCTGCTGGATGTCTACCGTCGCGCCATCGGGATGTAGCAACCTACTCTGGCGGTCATTCAAAGCCTGTTTGACCTTGGCCCCGCAACGCCTAAATCTGTGGGCATAGAGTTATGAACGGAACGGCAATGCAGCAGAATGATATGGCGTGGCACCCGGAGGGGGTTTCCACCGGGGCGGGCGCGCCGCTTCCCAGTTGGGATCTGGCGGATCTCTACGCCGCCCCCACTGACCCGCGAATCGAAGCGGACCTGAAATCCGTTCAGGAGCGGGCGGATCAATTTGCCGCAGCTTATCAAGGCAGGTTGGCGGGGCTTTCCGGGGCAGAACTGGCAACGGCGATAAGCGCCTACGAGGCGCTGCAGGAAACCCCTGGCCGCATCATGTCCTACGCGGTGCTGCTGTTCTCGGCGGACAGCTCCATTCCGGCGCATGGGCAGTTCTACCAGACCATGGCCGAGCGCGTGACCGCCTTGGGCACCAAGACCCTGTTCTTCACGCTGGAGCTGAACCGTATCGCCGATGCGGCACTGGCTGAAAAGCTGCAAGACAAGGCGCTGGGCCATTACGCCTCCTGGCTGCGGGACCTGCGGGTGTTTCTGCCGCATCAGCGCGAGGATGTGGTCGAGCAATTGTTCATGGAAAAGGACGTGACCGGCCATTCCGCCTGGGTGCGGCTGTTCGATGAGACCATCGCGGGGCTGCGGGTGGAGGTGAATGGCGAGGCGCTGACGCTTTCCGCTGCGCTGAACAAGCTCTCCGACCCCGACCGCGCCGTGCGCGAGGCTGCTGCCAAGGAAGTGGCCAAGGCGATGGAGGTGAATGAGAAGCTGTTCGCGCTGATCCTCAACACCATCGCCAAGGACAAGGCGATTGAGGATGAGTGGCACGCTTACCCGCACCCCTGGTCTTATCGCAACCGCGCGAACATGGTCGAGGATGAGGTGGTGGAGGCGCTGACCGGGGCGGTGAAAGCCTCCTATGGCCGCCTCGCGCACCGCTATTACAGCCTGAAGGCCAAATGGCTGGGGCTGGAAAAGCTGGAGCACTGGGACCGCAATGCCCCGTTGCCGGCAGATGCCGACAGCAATATTTCCTGGCCGCAGGCGCGCGACATTGTGCTGAACGCCTATGGCGGCTTCAGCCCAGAATTGGCCGAGACGATCAGGCCGTTTTTCGAGCGCAACTGGATCGACGCGGCTCTGCGCCCCGGCAAGGCGGGCGGCGCGTTCTCGCATTCCACAGTGCCATCGGCGCATCCTTATGTTTTGATGAATTTCCACGGCAAAACCCGCGACGTGATGACCCTGGCGCATGAGCTGGGCCACGGCGCGCATCAAAGCCTGGCGGCCAAACAAGGCTATCTGCTGGCCGGAACACCGTTAACCCTGGCCGAAACCGCGAGCGTGTTCGGCGAGATGCTGACCTTCCGCTCGCTGCTGGATGCCGAGACCGACCCTTCGCGACGGCGCATCATGCTGGCGCAGAAGGTGGAGGACATGCTCAACACCGTGGTCCGGCAGATCGCCTTTCATGAGTTCGAGGTGGCGTTTCATACCGAGCGCCAGCAGGGCGAGATTCTGCCCGAGCGGATTTCAGAAATCTGGCTGGACGTGCAGACCAGGAGCCTGGGTCCGGCCTTCAATTTCACGCCCGATTACCGGGTGTTCTGGGCTTATATCTCGCATTTCGTGCACAGCCCCTTCTATGTCTATGCCTATGCCTTTGGGGATTGCCTGGTGAACGCGCTGTATGCGGTTTATCAGGAGAGCCCGGACAAAGCGGGTTTCGCGGCCAAATACCGGGAGATGCTGGCCGCCGGCGGCACCAAGCGGCACAAAGAGTTGCTGGCCCCCTTTGGCCTGGACGCCTCCGACCCAGCCTTCTGGAACAAGGGGCTGGATGTGATTGCGGGCTTTATCGACGAGCTGGAAAAAGCATGAGCGAACGCGACAGCAATTTGTTCGGCGAAATGCGGCGCATGGCCCGTACTTCGGGCGCGGTGGGCGGCATCGCCGCGCGCATCGCCGGGGAGCGGGTGTTCGGCATAAAAACCGACCAGGCGCGCCATGCGGAGGACCTGAAATCCCTGCTGGGTGGCCTGAAGGGGCCGATGATGAAGGTGGCGCAGTTCCTCTCCACCGTGCCGGATGCGCTGCCGCCGGAATACGCCAAGCAACTGGCGGAATTACAGTCCAACGCGCCGCCGATGGGCTGGCCCTTCGTACGCCGCCGCATGGTGGGCGAGCTGGGGCCGGATTGGGAGAATAAATTCAAAAGCTTCTCCCGCGAGGCGGTGGCGGCGGCCAGTCTGGGGCAGGTGCACCGGGCCACCCTGCCGAACGGGCAAGAGGTGGCGGTGAAGCTGCAATACCCGGACATGCCGAGTGTCATCGAGGCCGATCTGCGCCAGGTGAAGCTGGCCATGGCGGTTTATAAGCGCATGGATAGCGCGATTATTCAGGATGACATCTATGTTGAGCTGAGCGAGCGCTTCCGCGAGGAGCTGGATTATCTGCGCGAGGCGGCGCAGATGCGGCTCTACCGGCTGATGCTGGCGGACGTGCCGAATGTGAATGTGCCCGAGCCGATCGAGGCTTATACCACCACCCGGATGCTGACGATGACCTGGTTGCAAGGCCAGGGTTTCCGCAACTGGATGGAGGGTAACCCCAGCCAGGAAAGCCGCAACGCTTTGGCCACCGCCTTGTTCCGGGCCTGGTATATTCCCTTCTACCGCTACGGCGTGATTCATGGCGACCCGCATCTGGGCAATTACCAGGTGAGCGCGGCGGGCGGGTTGAACCTGCTGGACTATGGCTGCATTCGGGTGTTTGCGCCGAAATTCGTCGGCGGCGTGCTGGAGCTCTACAACGCCGTGCGCGAGAGTGACGAGGCGAAGGCGCGGCATGCCTACGAGATCTGGGGCTTTAAGGGCATTAACGCCGAGCAGGTTGACGTGCTGAATGAATGGGCGCGCTTTCTTTATCAACCGCTGATCGAGGACAGGGTGCGGCCGATTCAGGAGGGGCAGGGCACGGAATTCGGGCGAGAGGTGGCGCAGAAGGTGCATGCCGGATTGCAGCGCACCGGCGGCGTGCGCCCGCCGCGGGAGTTTGTGCTGATGGACCGCTCCGCCATCGGGCTGGGGGCGGTGTTCATGCGCCTTGGCGCGGAGCTGAACTGGTGCCGGTTGTTCCAGGAAACCGTGGAAGGCTTCAGCGAGGCGGGGCTGGCCGCCCGGCAGGCGGAAGCGCTGCAGGTTGCCGGGGTGCCGGAGGCCAAGTAAACCCGCCAGCATGGCAGTTCTTCAACGCGGCTTTTTCCGTTCGGGCTTTTTTGCGCGTGCTTACCGCAAGCTCCTACACTCCATCTATGCCAATGACCTATGGCTGGATTTGCGCCTGCACGCCAAGCGCGAGGCGGTGGACTACATCATTGCCCATATGGGCGAGGCGATGGTGCTGGCCGACCGGGATGAGTTGGCCCGCTTTGCCCTCTCCCGCGCGCTCAAAGAAGGTCTGGTGCTGGAATTTGGCGTTGCCAAGGGCGCCAGCTTGCGTAACCTCGCAGCACAGACGCCGCGCCAGGTGCATGGGTTCGACAGTTTCGGGGGCCTGCCAGAGGCTTGGTCTGGCACCAAGGAGCAGGCCGGCGCCTTCACGCAGAAGGGCAAGCTACCAAAAGTACCGGTCAATGCGGTACTCCACCCGGGTTGGTTCGACCAGACCCTACCACCCTTTCTCGCCGCGAATCCTGGCTTGGTCGCTTTCCTGCACGTCGATTGCGATATCTACACGAGCACGGTGACGATCTTCACCGCGCTGCGAGAGCGGATCGCTCCCGGCACGGTGGTTCTCTTCGATGAATATTTCAACTATCCCGGCTGGCGGGCGCATGAGTACAAGGCGTTTCAGGAGTTCATCGCCGACACGGGGATGACATACGAGTATATCGGTTTTTCGGCCGAAAAAGGGCATGTTGCGGTGAAAATCGGCGCGCCTGGCGAACTGGCTGAGCCGCGTGCATACCGCGAACCGGCTTAACGAAAGCCAAAATGCATGTAAAGCACGTTCGTTTACGTGGCTTATGCTTCGGTAACCGCTTGCAATAATCAGCGTGGTATACCAAGGTGCGGCAAAACTAAAGGGCTTTGAGGACAGGTAAATGCGTCTAGCGGTTTTGAAGGAGCGCCGTGCGGGTGAAGCCCGTGTTGCGGCAACCCCTGACACGGTGAAGAAGTTGATAGGGCTTGGACTGACGGTCGCCATTGAGGCAGGGGCGGGTGTTCAATCCGCGATATCCGACCAGGATTTTTCCCTAGCTGGTGCAGAAATTGTGGCGGATGCGGCAGCTGCGCTTAACGGCGCTGGTATCCTGTTCGCTGTGAATGCGCCGGATGAAACGGTTCTCAGGCTTGTCGCGCCTGATACCCTCCTTGTCGCCACGCTTGGCGCCGCGTCCGACCCCGCCTTGGCCCCCGCCTTGGCCGCCGCAAAAATCGACGCGGTTGGGCTGGAATTGCTGCCTCGCATCACCCGCGCACAGAGCATGGACGTGCTGTCCTCCCAGGCGAACTTGGCGGGCTACCGCGCTGTGATCGAGGCATCCAATGCTTTCCCACGCGGTTTTCCGATGATGATGACCGCCGCCGGCACCGTGCCGCCCGCCCGCGTGTTCGTGATTGGTGCGGGTGTGGCAGGCTTGCAGGCCATCGCAACGGCGCGCCGCCTTGGTGGTATTGTCTCGGGTACGGATGTGCGCCCGGCCGCGAAGGAGGAAATCCGTTCTCTCGGTGCCACCTATGTAGGCGTGGACGACGAGGAATCGGCCAAGCAGACAGGCCCTTATGCCGGGCAGATGTCCGACGAGTTCCGCGCCAAGCAGGCGGCGTTGATGACCAGCACGATCGCCAAGAACGACATCGTGATCTGCACCGCCCTTGTGCAGGGCCGTAAAGCGCCGGTGATTGTAACCTCTGAAATGGTGGCTGGCATGAAGCCCGGCTCGATCATCGTGGATCTAGCCGCCGAGGCAGGCGGCAATTGCGCCGATACCGTGCCGGGCGAAGTCGTCACCACGACGAATGGTGTGACGATTCTTGGGCACAAGAACTGGCCCGCGCGCATCGCTGTCGCCGCCAGCCAGCTTTATGCCCGTAACCTGCTCACGTTCCTCACAACCTTCTGGGACAAGGACGCCAAGGTGCCCAACCTTAAGCCTGATGACGATCTCATCAAAGGTGCATTGTTGACGCGGGGCGGCGAAATCATCCACCCTAATTTCAAGCCCGCCGCCTAACAGAAAGGGAGGCTTTCCATCATGACACCCGCAGATTTAGCCGCCCAGGCGGCGGACCTTGCCCACCAGGCTTCCGTGCTGGCGCAGAACGCCGCTGGCGTGGCCGCTGTGGCCGCGCAGAACGCGCCGCCGGCGGCACCTTTCATCTATCTGTTCAGCATTTTTGTGCTGGCCGTGTTTGTCGGCTATTACGTGGTGTGGAGCGTGACGCCCGCTTTGCACTCACCGCTGATGGCCGTCACCAACGCCATCTCTTCGGTGATCATCGTCGGCGCCATGCTGGCCACGGGGCTGCATGGTAGCCTGGTGGCGCATATCTTCGGCTTTCTTGCCGTGGTGTTGGTCTCAGTTAATATCTTCGGCGGCTTCGCGGTAACCAACCGCATGCTGGCCATGTTCAAGAAGAAGTAAGCGCAAGATGAACCAGTCTATTACCTCCTTCGCGTATCTCGTCGCGGCGGTCCTGTTCATCCTGGCACTGCGTGGCTTGTCCCACCCCACCACCTCGCGCCGGGGCAACCAGTTCGGCATGGTGGGCATGCTGATCGCCATCCTTGCCACCTTCTTGCACGGCGGCATGGATTGGGGCTGGGTAGTGCTTATTCTGGTGGGGATCGCCGTTGGTGGGTCCATCGGCATTGTTGTGGCGCAAAAGATCAAGATGACGGCGCTGCCGCAGCTTGTCGCCGCGTTCCACTCGCTGGTAGGTCTGGCCGCCGTGTTCGTGGCAGCTTCGGCGTTGAACGCGCCGCAGAGCTTTGGCATCGGCACGGCGCATCATATCCACACCGAGAGCCTGGTCGAAATGTCGATCGGCCTTGCCATTGGCGCCATTACCTTCACCGGCTCGCTGATCGCCTTCGCCAAGCTGCAGGCCCTGATGAAGGGCACGCCGATCACCTTCCCCGGCCAGCATAAGCTGAACGGTGCGATCGGCATTGCCATCTTTCTGCTGATCATAGCCTTCGTCATCTCCGGCGGCAGCTTCGCAGTGTTCGGACTGATCGCTATTCTGGCGCTGGCTTTGGGCTTCCTGCTGATCATCCCCATCGGCGGGGCAGACATGCCGGTGGTGGTTTCGATGCTGAACTCCTATTCCGGTTGGGCAGCTGCGGGTATCGGTTTTACCATCGGCAATCTGGCGCTCATCGTCACCGGCGCGTTGGTTGGCTCCTCGGGCGCCATTCTGTCCTACATCATGTGCAAGGGCATGAACCGTTCGATTATAAACGTGATCGCGGGCGGGTTCGGTAATTCCGGCGATGCCGCTGCGGTGGCTGGCGCCAGCTCTGAGGGCAAGGCGGTGAAGCACGGCTCCGCCGACGATGCAGCCTTCATCATGAAGAACGCGTCCAAGGTGATCGTGGTGCCAGGCTATGGCATGGCGGTTTCCCAGGCCCAGCACGCGCTGCGCGAAATGGGCGACATTTTGAAGGAAGATGGCGTCGAAGTGAAATACGCCATCCATCCGGTGGCGGGGCGTATGCCTGGGCACATGAACGTGCTGCTGGCGGAAGCCAATGTGCCGTATGACGAGGTGTTCGAGCTTGAGCAGATCAACAACGAATTCGCCACCGCGGATGTTGTGTACGTGATCGGCGCCAACGACGTGACCAACCCTGCCGCCAAGACCAACCCGCAAAGCCCGATCTTCGGTATGCCGATCCTGGAGGTCGACAAGGCCAAGACCGTGCTGTTCGTGAAGCGCGGCATGTCCTCCGGTTATGCCGGTGTGGATAACGAGCTGTTCTTCCGCGATAACACCATGATGCTCTTTGGCGATGCCAAGAAGATGACCGAGGAAATCGTCCAGGCGTTGGGGCGGTAAACCAAAAGGCCGGGGAAATTCCCCGGCCTTTTTTATTGAGCAGAGTGGCGCGTTATTTCCGCAGCGTCAGAATTGACCAAGCCTCATCAACCAGCCTGCGCTCCAGTTTGAGCCCGGCGCGGCGGTGGCAGGAGAGAACCCAGTTCACCTGCGTGTTCAACAGTCCGGCCAGAATCGCGACACCGCCAGGGGCCAGATGTGCGGAGAGTTGGTGCGCCATGGCGCAAAGCGGCCGAGCCAGGATGTTGGCGAAGACGAGATCAAATGGGGCGGCCTTGGTGATGCGCGGGTCGGCCCAGCCATCGGCCTGGATGGCGCGGATCATGCCTGCAACCCCGTTCAGCTTGGCGTTCTCTGCCGCCACGCGGGCGGCGCGGGCGTCGATATCCGTGGCCAGCACCTTCTTGTGCAGCAGCTTGGCGGCGGCGATGGCGAGAATGCCCGAGCCGGTGCCAAGATCTAAAATCCGCTCCGGCCGGTGGTGCTTCACGAGGTCTTCCAGCGTGACCAGGCAGCCGCGGGTGGAGTTATGCTCGCCAGTGCCGAAGGCGAGGCCCGCATCCAGCGTGATGGTAATGCGCCCAGGCCGTACAGGCTCCTGAATATGCGTACCGCGTATGGCGAATCGGCGGCCGATGAGTTGTTCCGGGAAGGCCTGCTGGGTGCGGGCCAGCCAGCCGCCGACGGGCACCAGCCCGCGCGTGATCTCAGGCAAGAAGCCAGAGACCATTTCGGCGATCATCAAGGCGGCGGCAAGGTCTTCCTCATACTCGCCGCGTTCTTTTACACCTTGTAAATCCCATTCATCCGCGTCCTCGTCGTGATAGAACGACACAGCACGGCAGACGCTGGAAAGAGCGGCCTCGAAAGTTTCCATCACTTCGGCGGGCACGCGCAGCGCAATGCAGTCCAGAACTTCCTCAGCCATCCTGGCGTTCCACGAAACGGTCCAGCACGCGTTTTTCTCCTGAGGTTTCGAAATTGATATCCAGCCGGTCGCCCTCCGCGGCAACGACGCGGCCATAGCCGAATTTCTGGTGGAACACCCGCGCGCCGACGGGAATTTTATTGGTATGCACAAGGCGGACTTGCGCCCCCCCGGCATCCGAGCGGCGGGCTTGCACGGGAAATTGCACGATGGCCGCCGGGCCGCGCGGCTTTTGCGGCTGCGCGGAGCCGGAACGGCGGATGACGTCCTCCGGCAGTTCTTCAATGAAGCGACTGGGGATGGAGCTTTGCCAGTTGGCGTAGATGCGCCTGTTGGCGGCGTGCAGGATGATGGCGCGTTGCTTGGCACGGGTTATGCCGACATAAGCTAGGCGGCGTTCTTCCTCCAGGCTTTTATTGCCGCCTTCATCCAGGCTGCGCTGATTGGGGAACACGCCTTCTTCCCAGCCGGGGAGAAACACCGTGTCGAATTCTAGTCCCTTGGCGCCGTGCAGCGTCATCATCGAAACCTTCGCATCGTTGCCTTGCGTCTCGATTTCCGTGACAAGCGCAACATGTTCCAGGAATTGCGCCAGCGTTTCAAAATCCGCCAAGGCGCGAGAAAGCTCTTTCAGGTTTTCCAAGCGCCCTGGTGCATCGGGTGATTTATCCGCCTTCCACATCGCGAGATAACCGCTTTCCTCAAGCAATGCTTCCAACGCGACCACGGGACCCTGGGTTTTAAGACGGCCGCGCCAGGCTTCGAATTGTTCGATCAGCCCGCGCAGGGTGGCGCCGAGCTTGCCTTTGAAACCATCCTCGCCGACGAGCTTCACCATCGCATCGTGCAGAGACATATTTGCCGCACGCGCGGTTTCATGAAGGTTGCGCATCGCGCCTTCTCCCACGCCGCGCTTAGGAAGGTTAACAATCCGCTCGAAGGCCAGATCATCAGACGGCTGAGCGAGCACGCGTAAGTAAGCGATGGCATCGCGAATTTCCTGGCGCTCATAGAAGCGCAAGCCGCCGACGATGCGATAGGGCACGCCAAGCATCAGCAGGCGTTCTTCAAAAGCGCGAGTCTGGGAGCCTGCGCGCACCAGAATGGCGATCTCGTTCAGGGAATGGCCAGAACGCCAGAGCGATTCGATGCGGCCACCCACGTTGCGGGCTTCCTCTTCAGAATCCCACAAGGAAACTACTTCAATCTTTTCTCCCTCGGCATTTTTGCGTCCAGCATGAAGGGTTTTGCCAAGCCGTCCTGCATTATGGGAGATTAGATGTGAGGCAGCGGCAAGAATGGGCTGGGTGGAGCGGTAATTTGCCTCCAGCCGGACGATTTTTGCACCCGGAAAATCCCGTTCAAATTTCAAGATGTTTTCAATCTCGGCACCGCGCCAGCTATAGATGCTCTGGTCGTCATCGCCGACACAGCAGATGTTTCTGTGCCCCTGGGCCAGCAGCCGCAGCCAGTAATATTGCACCAGATTGGTGTCCTGGTACTCATCCACCAGAATATAGCGGAAGGCGCGGTGATAATGGGCCAGCACCTCGGGGTCGGTTTTTAAGAGATGCACCATCAGCAGCAGCAGGTCGCCGAAATCCACAGCGTTGAGCTGGCGCAAGCGGATTTGGTAGGAGGCGTAGAATTCCTCGGCGCGGCCATTCGCGAAGTCGGTGCTTTCGCTGACGGGAATTTCGCCAGGCATGAAGCCTTTGTCTTTCCAGCGCTGGATCTGCGCCATCAGCGCATTGGGCGGCCAGCGTTTGAAATCGATCCGCGCGGCTTCCAAAATCTGCTTGAGCAGGCGGAGCTGATCATCCGTATCCAGAATCGAAAAGGAACTCGTCAGCCCGACGCGCTCGGCGAAGCGGCGCAGCATGCGGGCGCAGAGCGAATGGAAGGTGCCAAGCCATAACCCCTCCACCGGCCCGCCCATGATCTTGGCCACGCGCTCGCGCATTTCCCGCGCGGCTTTGTTGGTGAAGGTGACGGTGAGGATCTGGTTGGGAAAGGCTTTGCGGCTAAGCAGGATATGGGCAAAGCGGGTGGTGAGCACGCGGGTTTTGCCGGTCCCAGCACCCGCCAGCACAAGCACTGGCCCTTCTGTACTCTCTACCGCTTCGCGTTGGGCGGCATTCAGCCCGTGCAGATAATCACTCAAGCGGCGGGGGCCTCTGGCTTCACGCCGAGGATCCGGGCGATGGCGTAGGTGAGATCCGGGCGGTTGAGGGTGTAGAAATGGAACTCATCAATGCCGTTGGCCTGGAGCAGGCGCACCTGCTCCGCCGCCACTGCCGCAGCTACCATGCGCCGGGTTTCCACATCGTCGTCCAGCCCCTCGAACATGCTGGCCATCCAGTTTGGCACCGAGGTGCGGCACGCTTCAGCAAATTTCTGCGCCTGGGTAAAGTTTGTCACCGGCAGAATGCCGGGCACGATCGGCGCGGTGATGCCCGCGGCCAAGGCGCGGTCCAGAAAACGCAGGAAGACCGCGTTGTCGAAGAACACCTGAGTGATGGCGCGGGTGGCTCCGGCATCGAGCTTACGCTTTAAATTGTCCAGATCCGCCTCGGGGCTGGAGGCCTTGGGGTGGGTTTCCGGGTACGCGGCAACAGAAATTTCGAAATCCGCGACCTTCTTCAGCCCTTCCACCAAATCTGCCGCGAAAGCATAGCCACCGGGATGCGGTGCATAGGTTTCGCCATTGGGAGCATCCCCGCGCAGGGCGACGATATGCTTTACCCCCGCTGCCCAATAACGCTCAGCCACCTCGTTCACCGCCTCTTTGGTAGCGCCGACACAGGTGAGATGCGCGGCCGGGGTGAGGGCGGTTTCCTTGACGATACGAAGTACCGTGGCGTGGGTGCGCGCTTGCGTGGAGCCGCCAGCGCCATAGGTCACGGAGACGAAATCTGGCCGCAGCGTGGCCAGCCGCTCGATGCAGCTCCACAGCTGGGTTTCCAGAGCCGGGGTTTTGGGTGGGAAGAACTCGAACGAAATGGCCGGCGGGGCGGCATCGTCGCGCGCGGGTAGCGGCGCGATCCGCTCGGCCTGCGCCCAGCGCTCCAGAGTACGGCGGACAGGGGAATGGGTCATATTGGCAAGCTCCGTGAGCCGCGTTAGGTGGCAGGCTGGAGCGGGTTACGCAAGTGGCAAGGAGGTCACAGCCCAGGTATACCTCTGTTCGCCTAGTTGACGCCAGGATAATGACACACACATTGGGAAATGCCGCCGTATGGTTGGCCCGCAAGCTGAGGAGGGCTTAGGGATGACGACAAAGCTGAAACACCGGCTTAGATTTGGCTTGGCCACGAGCATCCCGGCGCTGGCCCTGGCCGGGGTACTGGCAGGCTGCGCCACCGCGCCGCCGAAATCCGACACGGCGGATTATCAGGCTTATCAGCAGCTCAACGACCCGCTGGAGCCCACCAATCGAGTGTTTTTCAAGGTGAACAACACGCTCGACACTTACGTGATGAAGCCGGTGGCCAAGGGCTATGTGGACATTACCACCCAGGGCATCCGCAACCATGTGACGGATTTCACCTCCAATATTGGTGAGCCCGCACGTATGCTGAACTTCATGGCCGAGGGGTACCCGACGGATGCGGGTACCTCGCTGGTACGCTTCTTGGTGAATTCCACCGTGGGCATTGGCGGGATTTTCGACCCGGCCGCCGCCATCGGCTACCCCAAGACTGACACGGATTTCGGCATCACCCTTGCCAGCTGGGGCGTGCCTGCCGGGCCGTATCTGTATCTGCCCGCGTTCGGCCCCTCCGGTGTCCGCGATGTGTGGAAATATCCGGTGGAATGGTTCGCCACGCCGATCGAGGCAGCCCCCGCTAGCGCCGCGCTCAGCGATTTCGGCTATTCGCAGACGGGGATCGACCTGATCAACACCCGAGCTACCTATTTACAGCCGATCGACCAGATCAACGCGACAGCTCTGGACCCCTATGCCACATTCCGGAGTCTTTATCGCCAATCTCGTGCCTCAGAGTTGCAGCAGATTCAGCAGCGTGACAGCCGAACCTGGCCGGATTGGTACCACCAGACGGCCCAATGAGGATTAAAGGACAGACCATGTATTTCCGCCGCTTCATTCTGGGGGCAATCGCTTCCGTACCGATGCTCGCCGTATTGGCGGGCACTGCCCATGCCTTATCGCCGAATGCGGCCAAGAGCTTCATCACCCAGTCTGGCCAGAAGCTCGTCGCTATCGTGAATGGTGCCGACTCGCAGGGCCAGAAGGCCAGCCAGCTTCGTGATCTGGTCAACCAGATCGTCGCCGTGGACCAAGTGGGGGATTATGTACTTGGCCGCTACATCAACGTCGCTACGCCGGCGCAGAAGCAGCAGTTTCAGGCGCTGTTTCACCAGCTTTTGAGCTACAATATTACCTACCAGATCAAGGCCTACCAGGGCGTCACGTTCACCGTGAACAGCGCGACGCCGCAGGGCGATGACGTGCTGGTCGACACGACGGTGACCGCGCCGGAGAAATCTCCCGCTGATGTCGGCTGGGTGGTCGAAGATGAAGCCGGACAGCCGAAAATTATTGACGTGATCGTGGCGGGGACCAGCCTGCGCATTACCACCCGCAATGATTACGCGGGTGTGATCACTGATAATGGCGGCCAGGTTTCCGCATTGCTCAACGCCATGCAGAACCAGATATCCAAGATCGCCGCAGCGCAATAACAGCGCAGTAAGAGCAGGATTTGAAAAGAGGCCGGTTGGCCCCTTTTTTATGGTATTGCCGCACCGGAGCCATCCCCCGGCGCCGTGGGCGGAGGGGCGGGCGGGTTAAGCAGCTTGTTCCAGTCCAGCGGTGGCATGTCTGCGGTTTTCTGACCGTTTATCATGATGCCATCCTTGCCGTAGACGGTGTTCGCCGTCAGTACCTGGCCGCCCGATTGGGTGGTGGAGAGATAGGGCGAAAACCGTGCCTGGAACTGGCCCACCCAGCTTTGCATCCATGGGTAGGAGGCAGTGAGGGCGGCGGTGAACTGGTCCAGATGGTTGACGGTGAGCGTCCATTTGCCCGAAGGCTGGGCAGCATTGTCGAATTGCACGCTACCATCGGCATCTAACTGGCTGGGGCCAAGCGCCAGGGTGAACTTGCCCTGGCCGCTGCCGCCGGCCAGCGCCCATTGGTGCAGGCTTTGCAACAGCAAATGCTCCCGCGCGTCGCCGGGGGGCAGGGCCGCCATTTGTGTAGCGATGCTTTGCCAGTCCAGCGGGCCGGAAAGTTGCGTTGAGAGCGCGAGATAGGTGATCTGCCCGTTGAAGGGCAGGTTGATGAGCCTCGTGAAGATGGGCGAAAGCTGAAAGTGGTTCATCTTCTGGTTGATCGAGATGGCCGTCTGGCCGGTGCCTGCTTTGGCATCCAACGATTCGTGCAGCACCAGGCTGTCGATTTGCGCCACTTGCAGGCTGCCATTGCTGGCCAGCAGGTTGATGCCGGCGAAGCGCGCATCGCCGCCGGTGATGGGGTTGTCGGTATTGCCCGTCCAGAGCGAGGGCGAAAGGGTTTCCGTGATGTCTGCCACGGCGAAGGTAAGCGCGCCCGAGGCCCGAGGCGTGGTGATGGCGATGCTCAGCGGCATGTCCAAATGCAGGAGTAGCGGGGCCAAGAGGTCGACATGCATGCCGATGCTGGCGGCGCGCAGGGTCACCGCGGGAACGTATGCCTCCGGCCGGGATGTCCAGCTCGGATTGGTTAGTGTCACGCTGGCCACCAGTGGCGAGTTGCTGGTGGAGAGCTTGTCATAGCTGATCTGCACCGCGCCGGACGCGTTTGCGCGGCTGATCTCAGCCGCGACAAGCTGCTTCAGCCGCATTTCGGCGTATAGCCACACGCCCAGCCAGACCAGCATGACCGAGACGATGAGCCCGGCCAGCCCTTTGATAAAACCCCGCATCGGCGATCCTCTCAGGATTTGTTTATGCCCCGTTGTGCCGCACCCTTGACCCGCGGCCAAGTGTGGGGGCTTTAGAAGGCTCATGAAGATTTATTCGGATTGGCGAGCCCTGCCGATTGCGGGACGCGGCGCCAGCGTGGCCATGGGCAATTTCGACGGCGTGCATATTGGCCATGCGGCGGTGCTGCGCGCCGCCCATGCCGCCAGGCCGGACGCACCGCGTGCGGTGCTGACCTTCGAGCCGCATCCGCGCGCGTTCTTCCGTCCTCAGGATCCGCCGTTCAGGCTCACTTTGGCGACCGAGCGCGCCGCGGCCCTGGCGGCGCTGGGGGTGGAGGTTTTGTACCAGTTGCCTTTCGATACCGCGTTTTCCCACCTCTCCGCCGAGTTCTTCGTGCAGGAAATTTTATTTAAGAGCATAGGCGCCGTACATCTCTCCTGTGGGGCGGATTTTGCCTTCGGCCATCGGCGCGGGGGCGATGTGGAGTTTTTGGCGGCGCGGGCCGAGGCGCTGGGTATTGGGCTTTCCATTGTGCCGCCGGTAGCGGACGCGCAGGGGCCGGTTTCTTCTTCCCGCATCCGGCGGCTATTGCAGGATGGCTACCCCGAGCGCGCGGCGGCGCTGCTGGGCCGGCCGTACTCTATCCGCGGCGAGGTGATGCACGGCGACGCCAGAGGCCGCACCATCGGCTTTCCCACCGCGAATATCGCCCTTGGGCAGCATTTAGAGCCACAGCGTGGGGTTTACGCCGTAACCGCCAGGATGGGGGGCAAATTGGTGAAGGGTGTGGCCAATATCGGCTCCCGCCCCACCGTGGGTAGCACCGAGCCCCGGCTGGAGGCGCATTTTTTCGATTTCGACGGCGATTTATACGGGCAGGAGCTTTCCGTGCAGTTGCGCCACTTCATCCGCGAGGAGCAGAAATTCGCCTCCTTCGATCTGCTGAAGGCGCAGATTGGCCGCGACGCCGCCCATGCCCGCAATATGCTTGACGCTCTGCCGGGCAGCGCCGCATAAATGCGCCATGACCGGCCTTTGCATACGAATTATCCTGCCTGCCCGGGCCTGAAACGGGTTTTCGCCGCGTCTTTTTCCACCGCTTGGTGATGGTTTTCCATGAGTGATTCGTTGACTGATTATAAATCCACCGTGTTTCTGCCGCGCACGGAATTCCCCATGCGCGGGGAGCTGCCCAAGCGCGAGCCGGAGATGCTGAAGCGCTGGGCGGAGATGAACCTTTGGGCGCGGTTGCGCGCGGCGGCCGAGGGTAAAACGCCGTTCGTGCTGCATGACGGCCCGCCTTACGCCAATGGCAATCTGCATATCGGCCACGCGCTGAATAAGATTCACAAGGATGTCATCAACCGCGCGCAATCCATGGCCGGGCGGGATGTGGATTATATTCCTGGCTGGGACTGCCACGGCCTGCCGATTGAATGGAAGATCGAGGAGCAATACCGCGCCAAGAAGCTGGATAAGGACCAGGTGCCGGTTCTGGAATTCCGCAAGCAATGCCGGGAGTATGCCCAGCACTGGCTGGAGGTGCAGTCCGCCGAGTTCCAACGCTTAGGCGTGATGGGCGATTGGGCGCGGCGCTATGCGACGATGGATTTTGCCTCCGAGGCGGCGATTGCGGGGGAGATTGGCAAGTTTTTGCTGAACGGCGCGCTGTATCGTGGCCTGCGCCCGGTGATGTGGAGCCCGGTGGAGAAAACCGCGTTGGCGGAAGCCGAGGTCGAGTATCACGACAAGAAGGATACCGCGATTTATGTGCGGTTTCCGGCGGCGAATGAGGAGTTTGCAGGCAGCGCCATCGTTATCTGGACCACCACGCCCTGGACCATTCCGGGCAATCGCGGCTTAGCAGCCGGGCATGAGCTGGAATACGCCGTGGTGACCGTGGATGAGGTGACCGAGGGCAGCCTCGCCGTAAAGGGCGAGAAACTGATTGTGGGGATCTCCTTGCTGGAAGGTTTCGCCAAGGAAGTTGGCATTACCGATTATTCTGTCGGACGGCGCTTCCCGGGGGCGAAGCTGGAAGGTATGCGTTTTTATCATCCGCTGGCCAGGGTTAATGAGGGGTATAACTTCCACGTTGAAGTCATGCTGGGCGAGTTCGTGACCATGGAGGCAGGCACCGGCATCGTGCATATGGCCCCCGGCCATGGCGAGGATGATTTCGCGCTCTGCAAGGCCAACGGCATTTCCGTGCCTGATACCGTGGACGCCGACGGTACGTACTACGCCAATGTCCCACTCTTTGCTGGGCTGCATGTGTACAAGGCGGCGGACCCGGTTTGCGCGGCGCTGATTCAGGCGGGCAATCTCGTGCATCGTAACGAGTTCATGCATTCCTACCCGCATAGCTGGCGCTCGAAAGCCCCGCTGATCTACCGCGCCACCGCGCAATGGTTCATCCGCATGGATGGCTACCTCCATGCAATTGGCGCGAGCATCCGCGAGACGGCGCTTGCCGCCATCGACGAAACCAAATTCGTGCCGGAAATTGGCCGCAACCGCATCCGCTCAATGGTGGAAAGCCGGCCGGATTGGTGCATCTCCCGCCAGCGCGCCTGGGGCGTGCCGATTGCCATTTTTGTTGATAAACGCAGCCACGAACCGCTGCGCGACGAGGGCGTGGTTGAGCGCATTGTCGAGATTTTCACAAGGGAAGGTGCGGACGCCTGGTATACCCGCCCGGCCAGTGATTTTCTTAGCCCGGACTACAACCCTGAGCATTACGAGCAGATTTTCGACGTGGTCGATGTCTGGTTCGAATCTGGTTCCACCCATGCCTTCGTAGTGAAAGCGCGATGGGGCGAGGAAAAGCAGGCGGATGTGTATCTGGAAGGCTCGGACCAGCATCGCGGCTGGTTCCAATCCTCGCTGCTAGAGGCAGTAGGTACGCGGGGCATGGCGCCGTTCAAGGCGATTGTGACGGATGGCTTCGTGCTGGACGAGCAGGGGCGCAAAATGTCCAAATCGCTCGGCAACGTCACCGCCCCGCAGGAGGTGAACGACAAATACGGCGCGGATATTCTGCGGCTATGGGTGCTGAACTCGGATATTTCCGAGGATTTGCGCATTGGCCCGGAAATTCTGAAGCAGCAGGCGGAGCTTTACCGGCGGCTGCGCAATAGCCTGCGCTGGATTTTGGGCTCGTTGGATGGATTTTCCGAAGCCGAGCGCGTGGCCACGGAAGATTTTCCGGATTTGGAAAAGTTCCTGCTGCATAGGCTGTGGGAGCTGAACGCAAAACTGCGCGCGGCGGTGGAAGGCCATGACTGGACCGGCGTTTACCCGGCTATTCATCATTTCTGTACGACGGACCTTTCGGCGTTCTATTTCGATATCCGCAAGGATAGCTTGTATTGCGATGCGCCGTCTTCGCACACGCGCAAATCCTGCCGCAGTTTTCTGGATATTCTGTTCAGGTGCCTGGGCACCTGGCTGGCCCCGGCTTTGCCCTTCACGGCGGAAGAAGCCTGGATGGCGCGCTATGGCGCTGAAGCCTCCGTGCATCTAGAGGCGTTTGAACCGGTGCCGGATGCCTGGGCGAATGATGCGTTGGCGGAAGGCTTCGCGCAGATTCGCGCTTTGCGTGGCGATGTGACGGGTGCCATCGAGAAGATGCGTGCCGCCAAGACCATTGGTTCCTCCCTCCAGGCGCAAGCCGTGTTGGCTGATGGCGCCAGGATGTTTGGCGATGCAGGTTTCTGGGCGGAAATCTGCATCACCTCCAACGCCGGATTCGGCGCGGAGAATGGGGCGGAGATCGCCCCCGGCCAGAAATGCGAACGCTGCTGGCGGGTGCTGCCGGAAGTGGGTGCCAATGCGAAGCATCCTAAACTTTGCCAGCGTTGCTGCGAGGCGGTTGAGGAAATCGCCTGATGCGGTTTTGTACCGGTCTGCTGGCCGCGATTCTGGTGTTTCTGGCGGATCAGGCCAGCAAATACGCCGTGCTGCATGTGTGGCATTTGCAGGATGGGCATTTCATGTCGCCGTTGCCGGTGCTGGATTTCGTGCTGGTGTGGAATCACGGCATCACTTTCGGGTTGTTCGCCGGGTTCGGTGCCAAGATTCTGCTGGCGGTGCTGGCGTGCTGCGTGGTGGTGGCGCTGCTGGTATGGATGGCCCGTACACAGAGCTGGCTGGTGACCATCGCGGTGGGTGCCATTGTGGGCGGGGCGCTTGGCAACGTGCTGGACCGGCTGCGTTACGGCGCGGTGGTGGATTTTATTCACGTGCATATCGGCGCGCTGGCCTACCCGTGGGTGTTCAATGTGGGGGATTCCGCCATCGTCTGCGGGGTGATCGCGCTGATGATCGATAATTTGCTCCGCAAGCCGCCTGTTGCGGCGGATGAACGGGAAGGATAGGAAGACGCCATGATCATACGCCGCGCCATTGCTTTTTCCTCGACGATGCTTGCTGCCCTGGCGTTGGCCGGGTGCAGCGATGGCATGAAGAAAACCTTCGGGCTGGAAGCAAACCCGCCCGATGCCTATCAGGTCGGCACCTTGCCGCCGCTTTCCTTGCCACCGGAGCTGGGGCAGTTGCAGCAGCCAAACCCTGGCCAGCCGCCAACGCAGGAGCAGAGTGCCGCGCAGCAGGGGGCTGACGTGGTTTCGGCTTCCAATGCCTTGCCAACGGGTGGCCAGACCATGTCTCCCGCCGGGCAGGCGTTTCTGAATCAGGCCGGCCCGGCACCGCAGGGCGATATCCGCGCCCAGGTGAACCAGAACGCCGCCGTCGCCAGCCGCTCGGGTGGATTCGTTGACAAGCTGATGGGCGACAACCCCAATGCGCCGACAGTGGTGAACCCCGGCGAAGAGCAGCGCCGCCTGCAGGAAAACGCTGCCCTGGGGCAGCCGGTCACCCAAGGCGCAACC
The DNA here is from genome assembly GCA_021826425.1 of Pseudomonadota bacterium. Classification (GTDB taxonomy): domain Bacteria; phylum Pseudomonadota; class Alphaproteobacteria; order Acetobacterales; family Acetobacteraceae; genus Acidocella. The sequence goes on along the minus strand of JAKAZY010000019.1, from coordinate 752 downwards.
CCGCAGGAAAAAGCTGCTTCACCCGGGTTGCTTCAGAGCTTCCTGAATCTGTTCTAAAATCATCCGGCGCTAGGGCATCCAGCTTTTTGCTTGATGCTTCAGCCTTTGTTTTGGCGCGCAATTTCATGTGTTTATCTTGACGCGACCGCGTCAAGATAAACACATATTGCTCTAGCTCACCCGCTCTACCATTGCGCCGCAACCGGCGAGCTTCTGCTCCACCGCCTCGTAGCCGCGGTCCAGATGATAGACGCGGGAGATGGTGGTTTGCCCTTGTGCGGCCAATGCCGCCAGCACCAGTGAGAAAGAGGCGCGCAAATCCGTCGCCATCACCTGCGCACCGGTGAGATGGTCCGCCCCGCGGACAATGGCCGAGGCACCTTGGATGTTGATCCGCGCCCCCATGCGGGTGAGTTCCGGCACATGCATGAAGCGGTTTTCGAAAATATTCTCGGTGATGAGAGATGCGCCCTTTGCCACCGTCATCAGCGCCATGAACTGCGCCTGCATGTCAGTCGGGAAGCCAGGGAAGGGTTCGGTTGTTACGTCCACCCCGTGCAGCCCGTTGGCACGGGTAACCCGAAAGCCGTTATAGGCCTCGGTGATCACTACCCCCGCTTCCGCCAGCGAGGTCAGCACCGCGCCGAGATCCGCCACGCGGGCGTTTTCAAGGAACACATCGCCGCCGGTGATGGCAGCGGCACAGGCATAGGTGCCGGTTTCGATGCGGTCTGGCAGGATGGCATGGGCCG
>JAKAZY010000135.1 GCA_021826425.1 Pseudomonadota bacterium | reverse complement strand
AGCTGCCCATGCAGAAGATGCCATAACCAGAGCCCAAACTGCGCAATGAGCGGCTGATTAAGCCCCAAACGCTGGTTTAGTTGCGCGACTGATTCCGGTGTCGCCTTCTGTCCCAGGATCGAATAGGCTGGGCCGCCCGGTGTAAGATGCGCCATGAAGAAAACCAGCGTTACCAATATGAACAGCGAAAGACAGGAGGAGGCCAAACGCCGGAGGATCATCCTTGTCATCGCGCGGCATTCTGCGCGGGAGCCGGGCAAGACAGTGCCTCAGGATAATAGTTGTATAGCTGGTCTGTGAAATGCGCCGCGCCCTTGATACGGTTCTGAGCGAGTATGGCAACACCTTCTCTTTCCATGAAGATCACCGGCTGCTGCGCACTGGCATAGATTTCGTACGCATAAAGCCCCTGCAAGCCGGATTCGGTCGTGCTTTCGTCGATCAGTTTGTCCATGGTCGGGTCGGAGTACCCGCCGGAATTTTCGAAAGAGCCCGTCTTGAACGAAACCTCGCCTGTCGGGTATGCGCTTATGCTGGCACCAAGTCCGGTCGCCTCCCAATCCGCATGTGGGTTATTTAGCAGTGCCAGAACCTGGTTGAATTCCATCTCCCGCACGTTCATTTCGATCCCAATTTGGCGCAGATAGGATTGGGTTAAAAGCGTGATCTGCGCTTCGAGCCCGCTGCCCACGGTATCGAGATAAGTAAAACTGAGCCTTTGACCGTGTTTTTGCATGACGCCATCAGCACCGCGTGAAAATCCGGCGTCTTTCAGTAGTGCCCGCGCGTGGGCGGGGTCGTAGCCGACGGGATAATGCCCGGCCCGCATCTGCGGTGTCAGGAATGTCGGGGGAAACACGGGCATCGGCCCCCAATGCGCCTCTCCCAGGCCATGGTCCACCAACTGGATCATCTGCTTCTGGTCTATCGCATCCTCCATCGCCTGGCGCACCCGGACATCACGAAAAAACGCCACTTTTGGATTTCTGAAGCTAAGTACAATATCGTTATAGTCCAACGGAGTCGGAAGAATGACGGTGTGGGAATGGGGAAGATGCTGCACAGCATTCCATAACCCGAAGGGCACGTTGATTAGGTCCAACTCGCCATCCTCGAATTGTTCGACGGTCTGCCCATCTGAATGGACGAATTTAAAGATCAACCGGTCGAAATGCAGCCTGGCGAACGGCCATTTCGGATTGGGTACGAACACCAGGTCTTGCCCGATATTCAACGCCGCTGGCCGTAGTGGACCATCGACGACATGGAAGAAAGCGACATCGCTCTGGTGTTCAAAAACCTGGTCCGGGGTAAAGTTTTTCCAGACATGCATTGGTAACGGCAGCAATTGCACCAGGCCGTTCAGGATAAACCATTGCCGATTCACCTGGTGTTTCAAGACCACTTGAAATTCTTCCGGGCTTACGATCGTCAGTTGTTTGACGACGTCCGGCATACCGCCAGCGCCATAGCCGGAATAGGTTGCACCAAAGGCCTTGATCAAGCCCCAGGTATACGCAACATCGGCGCTCGTTACCGAGGCTCCATCTGACCAGACCCAAGGGCGCATCTTTACATCGTAGGTAGTGCCGTTATCGGGCGAAGTAACGGTGCTGGCGATACTTCGCGACCAGTCGATACGCAGGGTTGCGCCATTTATCCAGATCAGCGGCTGGAACATCAGGTCGGCCGCTTCCTGGTTGTAGAGAGAATCTGTCAGCAGCGGATTGAAGTTTGTAATGTCGTCACCCGTACCGATTCCAATGCCGGAAGGCAGAATAAGCGTCCCGCAATTCTGCGTATCGGCGATGGCAGGACCGGTCACGCAAAACATCGCAGCCATGATAAGGGCGGGTCTCAATATGCCGCGCAAAAACGCGCCTGTGTTGCCTAAATGCCGTGCGGGTTCACAAAACCCAGGCACAAATAAGTCACGAGGCCCTGGCTCGTCGGTGCTGTTGTCGCTCAGCTCATCCATTTTCCTGACTGAATACCCATGATTTTTTAAGGAACCGCAGGTTTTGAACAGGAGTTTCCCGCTCGCTTGCGCAACAGTTCTAGCTTGTCAGCATTAGCGCGAATCCAAGCGCCTGGCCAATCCTGCTGAACGGCCATGCTCTTCAGGCAGCAGGCCGGCATGCCACCCGTTGCAGCCGTGCTGCAATTTCCTTCTGCGCGCGGTCGAGATTCGACGGCCCCAGTAAACTGCCGTCGCTGGCGCGGCGGACCACGATCTCCTCGCTTACTCTGGCGGGTAACGCCACGGCAAAGCCGCAACAGCCCTTGCCTATGCGCGCCGCGCGTAAATCTGCCCGGTAGGTATTGGCCACCGCCCGCGCCAGAATTTCGCCGCCCGCCATCACCAGCAAGCTCACCGGCTGGTCCGGCGTTTCGGGGCATCGCGCCCAGCCGGCGCAAAACTCCGGCCCCGCCATTTCCACTTCGCCTTGCAGCACCCCTTGCGGCTCCACGGCGGGTGGCAGGCCGCCCTGGCAATTCACCCAGTCACGCAGCGCCTCCAGCGCCAGCCCGTCTTCCACCCGCGGCGCGCAGGGCGCGTAAGGTCGGTCCTCGCCCGGATAAAGTGCCGCATATTCCGCCGCGTTATGAAACCAGTTGCGTGGCACGCCGTTGCCCCAGCTTTCGCTTAAACACCCATCGGCCGTCAGCAGATCATGCCGGCCAATATCGAGATGCAGATACGCGACCCGCCCCTCGCACGGGCTTTGCAACACGTTCACCTGGTTCACCAGCCGCCAGGCGGGCACCAGCATGCCATGAAGAAACACGCCATGGCCGGGGGAGACGGTCATCGCCCGGCAGGGCAGCCCTTCCCCCAACGCACCCGGCAGAAAGGTTACGGGCAGCATCAGCGGGTTTTCCGCAAGAAAACACCCCTCATAGGCACTGCGGCCGATCCATTTAACCGGCACAGGGCCATGCGACGTCATCACTTCATCGCCGATGGAAAGGCGCTCCACCGCCACCTCGCCGCCCGGCGTCAACATCATCGTACCGGGGCAGAAACAAGCGATATCGAACCCCAACACGCTCATCAGCGTGGTATCCAGGGGCGTGATGGTGGTGGCATATCCCGGATAGGCATAGGCGCCGAACGCATCGTTGCGGTATTGCGGCTGGTCAGCCCAGTCGCTGTAGTCGCTTGTATTATCAAAGCTGGCGAGGGTGGTCTGGCCCTTGTCGAGAGAAAAATATGTCGGCGCATAGGGCGTGGATTGCAGCGTACCGGGCGCGGCGTAGGCATAAAGATCCATCAACGTATAATTGGAGCCGTCGTTGAAATCCGCGCGTCCCAGCGCGTGGGAAAGCTCGTGTGCGGCGGTGCCGGTGAAATTAATCTCGCCTGCCACCGAGGTGTTGGTGGTGCTGAAGTTCAATACCCCGCCGCCAGTGCCAAAGATCACCTGACCGTCAACCCCGCCGAGTTGGCTGGCAAGTGCTGCGGCGGGCAGGTTCAGCGCTTCGGCCTGGGCGATGGTGAGCAGGAGGCCCTTGCCACCGGTCGGATCCGTTACTGGCATGTTGTTTACGGCAGCCAGTTGCGTGGCGGTTTGCGCATTGGCGCGTAACGCCGCCACAACTGTTGCATAGCTGTAGAGCCCCGCGGACGCGAAACTGGGCTGCGCCTCTCCCAGCACTTTGCCGGAATTATCCCAGCTTACATCTATCGAAACGGTGATATTGTTGGTGATCAGGTGATCAAGCTGATTCGCTGCATACGCCAGCGCATTGGCAAAGCCGTTGGGCGCCAACGATGTGCTGCTGTCGAAAACCAGCTGGATATCCATGAAACGTCCCTTCCGCCATTCCGGCTTAAGGGTCTCATTGCATGAATGAACAGAGTGTTAAACCGCCTCGCGGTAAAGGATAGTTTTCAGTTTTTCCACTTCGTCCAGCTTGAACAGCCCCTGGCGCAGCAGCAAATCCGCCAGCACCAGCACCACGTTGAACTTGAAGGCGCCGCTGGTCAGCAGCTCCTGCTTCACCTGCTCCAATGGCCAGAGCATGAAGCTTTCCACCTCGCCATCCATGGGTTTGGGGGTAAAGTCCTCCGGCAACTCCAGGTCATAGGCACAAACCAAATCCCGCCGCAGCCCCTCCGGGCGCTCCATGTTATAGCGAAAGCGCGCGACCTCGCGCGCCTGAGCGGCGATGCTCTGCTCCAGCCCCGCCTCTTCCCATGCCTCTTTCAGCAATGCCGCAAACGGCGAATGCCCCGCCGGCACGCCGCCCGCCACCAGATGATCCAGCTTGCCGGGGTCCAGCTTCTTGTTGGCGGCGCGCTTGGCCACCCAGAGATGCAACCCCCGCGGCTTTCTCACCAGCCCGTTCAGATGCACCCCCACGCCGATCACGCCGAAACTCGGAAGCGCCCCACGGTCCAACACGGCCAGCACCTCTCCCTCCGGGATGGCGCGCACGTCGAAATCCTCAGCGCGGGTGGGAATGCCCACGGCGGCGGCCAACTGGTTCAGCCGGGGCAGCAGCGCCGGGGGCATGTTCACACCGGTGGATGAAATTTCGATGGCGGGTTCCATGCCGCGCAACCCTTCCGCCAGCGCGGGCGTGACATACCCAATGTGATGCGGACCCGCCCGCAGCGCCAGCCGCTGCCCTGGCAGCATGGCTGAGTGGCAGAATTCGATATCCGCGATAAGCTT
>JAKAZY010000134.1 GCA_021826425.1 Pseudomonadota bacterium | reverse complement strand
CCCGCACATCCCGGCGGGCATGCTGCAGATACACAATGCCGAGCAGCGCCACCCAGGCCACACCAAAGGCCAGCCCCGCCATGATGTCGGAAAGCCAATGCGCGCCCAGATACAGCCGGGAAAACGCAATGGCCCCCACGAACAGAACCGCCGCGAGCGTCACCACGAAGCGGGTACGCGCGCCAACCTCGCGGCAGATCAGCACCACCAAAAACCCGTAGAGCGCCACGCTGGCGGTGGCATGACCACTTGGGAAGGAATAGGCGTTCCAACCATGATAGCCGCCCCCCGGCCGGGGCTGTTGCAAGGTGATCTTGAACAGGAGCGCGAACAGGCTGGCGCCGGCCACGGCGGCAACCCCATAGACTGCCGCCCGCCAAGCCCGCTGCCAGGAAAGCCACACCAATACCGCCAGCAAAACGGGCACAACGACGCGGGCATCGCCCAGCTCCGTTATCGCCACCATTACCTGATCGACAATAGGCACACGCAGCGATTGCAGCAGGTGAAACACCGCCAAATCCGCCCGCACCAACGGGTCACCAGCAAGAACATCCTGCAAAACGCCAAAAAACAGCCCCAGGCCGCCGATTAAGGCGAAGCCCAGCACCAGCAGCCCCAGCGTCTCCGGCCGGTCGGGGTCGAGCAGGGAGCGCGCGAGGCGGCGCACCCAGCCATCTCCGGCGTCCGCCCATTGCCGCACCGGCCCGCGCAGCCGCGCCAGCAGCCCAAGTGTACGGCGGATGACCCAAGGTGTGAGCCACACCACGAGCCCCACGGCCAAAGCAAGGCTCAGCACCAGCACCACAAGCCGCCCCGCAATGGCGTGCAAAACCGTGAGGGAGGCGCCGATCACCATGCCAAAGAGGATATGCGCCAGCGCGAACAACCCGGCGGCGCAGGCATCTACCGCATAGAATCGTGCCGCCGCCATGCCTGACATGCCCGCCACCATGGGAATGGCCGCGCGTACTCCCGGCAGGAAGCGCGAGATCAACACCGCCTTGCTGCCATGACGGATAAAAAACGCCTCGCCCGAAGCCAGCAGTCCCGGGCGTTTGCGCAACGGCCACATCGCCATGGCATGCTGCTTGTAATGGCGCCCGAACAGATATGAGAAGCCATCTCCGGTAACGGCCCCCGCTGCGGTGGCACCAATCAACGGCCACATGGCCAGCGCCCCGCCCGGCACCAGCGCGCCAAGCCCGACGATGACCGCCGTACCCGGCACCAGCGCCCCGATCACCGGAAACGCTTCCGCGCCGGCAAGCAAAAAAGCCAGGCCATAAGCCAGCAGGCTATGCGCGGTGGCAAACGCGATCATGGCGGCGGCAAAGGCTTGCATCAGGCCGCCAGGCTATACTACCGGCGCTCAGACACCAAACCGCCGCTCGCGCCGCTGATAAGAGCGGATGGCGCGCAGATAATCGATCCGCCGCATCACTGGCCAGTTCACGTCGCAGAAATACAGCTCGCTATGCACACTCTGCCAGAGCATGAACCCCGAAAGGCGGACCTCGCCGCTGGTGCGGATGATCAGATCCGGGTCAGGCATGTCAGCCAGGTAGAGATGCCGCTGGATCACCGCCGGGTTGACCTGCGCGGCCGCTTCAGCCGTTGAAAGCCCGTGTACGGCGCAATCAGCCAGGAAGGCCCGCACCGCGTCGGCGATCTCCTCCCTCCCGCCATAGCCAATGGCCAGCGTGACGGTTATTTGATCATTGCCTCGTGTGGCGGCTTCAGCGGCATCTATTGCCTCCAGCAGCCCGGGGGGCAGCAGATCGCGCCGGCCCATGGCGGCGACATGCACGCCCCGGCGGTGGATATGCGGATCCGCCGCAAGGGCTCTCATCTTGGTCTCGACCGCGCCGAAAATCCCGCCGATCTCCGTCTCCGGCCGGCGCAGATTATCGGGTGAAAACACCCAGAGCGTAACCATGCGTACGCCGAGTTCGACGCTCCAGGCCAGAATATCGTCGAGCTTGGCAGCACCGAACCGGTAGATCGCGTCGGGATCCTGCATGCCGCTCTCGCGCGCATGGCGGCGGTTGCCGTCGAGAATAATGCCGACATGACCTGGCATCGGCAGCGCTCGTACCTGCCGCGCAAGCTGACGCTCATACAGGCCATAAACCAGCCGCCAAACCGGCCCGGTGATTAACCGCACCCAACGCCGCAACACGGCAAACCCGCCCGGCCGCGGCTTAAGGGCGGATTGGCTCGCCGGCTCGACCGTATTTGATAGTGACGTTTCTTTCATATACCCGTTCTGCAGAAGTTGTTGTAACAAGGACTGCAAGCAAACCTGCCGTGCTTTGCACTTATGCCCCCTGAGCAGATTTTGATCCACCCGTTTTCACTGAATCCCCTCCGTTGGGCCGAGGTCTTGCGCCGGACTCACAATTCACTATTCCCTTGATCTTCGTGGCCGCCCTCTGCATCCTGCGCGAAACCAGATGTTGCGGATCAACTCGTTTCAAAGCAATCCCAGACACTGCCGGGGGAATCCATCCATGAGCTATCATTTTTCGACAACCGTAAGACTACCATTTGAGAAAGCCGTGGAAACCACGAAGGCCGCGCTGAAACAGCACGGCTTCGGGGTGCTAACCGAAATTGACGTGCAAGCGACGATGAAAGAGAAACTCGGCGCCGATTTCCGGCCTTACCGGATTCTTGGCGCCTGCAATCCGCAAATGGCGTATCAAGCGCTACAGGCCGAAGACAAGATCGGCACAATGCTGCCCTGTAACGTGATCGTGCAGGAGCAGGCAGGGGGCATGATTGAGATCGCAGCGGTTGATCCAGCGGCCTCGATGCAAGCCATCAACAATCCGGCCCTTGCCGGGATTGCCCAAACTGTACGGGAAAAACTGCGCGCGGTCATCGGCACCATTGACGCCACGGCACAACATTAACCCGCGCGCATCGTGATCCGGGAGGCATCGGATCTGCGGCAAACGGTTGCGGCCGTTATCGCCGCTTCGCAGGCGTGAAGGCGGATGCCTGGAAAACCACCCGGCACAAAATCAAGTTTTCTGAAACGCTCACCCTTTTTTCCGCCCTCTCCATCACGGTCTATAGCGCAGCGCGTTAACCAGCAGCGTGAAGGCTGCCGGTAGTTGCCGGCGGTCAGGATAGTATAGATGATAGCCGGGAAAATACGGACACCAATCCTCCAGCACCCGCACAAGCCGCCCGCTTGCCAGATGCGCCGTGACCTGACCCTCGAGAACATAGGCCAGCGCCAGCCCGTCTTGCGCGGCCTGCAGCATCATATCCACATCGTTGAAGATCAGCGGTCCATCGACCCGGACGTTGACCGCCCTGCCCTCCTTCTCAAACTCCCAGGCATAGAGCCCGCCTGCCGTCGGCAGGCGGAGATTGATGCAGCGGTGGCGGGTCAGCTCATGCGGCGTGGCGGGGTGGCCAAAGCGCTCCAGATAGGCAGGTGCGGCGACCACCGCCATGCGCAGATCCGGCCCGATCCGCACCGCGATCATATCCTTCGCCACCTGCTCGCCCAAACGCACGCCGGCGTCGAACCGTTCGGCGACGATGTCGATCAGACGCCCGTCCAGCGATAATTCCACGCTGATATCGGGATAATCCTGCATCATCCGCTTGAGCACCGGCCACAGCACCGTCTGCGCGGCATGTTTGCTGGTGGTGATGCGCAGCTCACCCGAGGGTTTTTCCGCCAGGGCGGTCAGCGCATTCAGCCGCGCGTCGATATCATCGAAAGCCGGGCGCAAGGTCGAGGCCAGTTGCTCCCCCGCCACCGTGAGGGCAACGGCCCGGGTGGTGCGGGTGAGCAGCTTTACACCCATCGCCGCCTCCAACCGCCGCACAATCTGGCTGATGGCCGATTGCGAGGTGCCAAGCGCCGCCGCTGCGCGGGTGAAGCTGCGCTCCTCGGCCACGCACAGGAACACGGCCAGATCCGCCAAAGTGTCGCGCCTCATTTATAATCTCCAGGTATCGCTTCATGATCAATTTAGCATCTAATCATCATGATTAGCAGGGGCTACATACAGTCCGGATTATGGGAGCTCGCTTGGCTCACAGCGTCTCACCCCATCCTTTGAGGTCTTGATTATGAAAACCCGCCACCTTGGTTCGCTTGCCGTCTCGGAAATCGGCTTTGGCACGATGAGCTTTGCCTCCGCCTATGGCGCCTCACCTGAGAAGGCCGAGGCCATCCGCGTCATCCGCGGCGCTTATGAGCGTGGTGTCACCTTCTTCGACACCGCCGAAGCCTATGGCCCCTGGACCAATGAGGTGCTGGTGGGCGAGGCGCTGGCGCCGATGCGTGATAAAGTGGTGGTCGCCACCAAATTCGGCTTCAATATCGACCCCGAAACCGGCGTGCGCGGAGCGGGGGTCAACAGCCGGCCAGAGCATATCCGCCAGGTGGTTGATGCGAGCCTGGCCCGGCTGAATTTCGAGACGATCGACCTGCTCTACCAGCACCGCGTGGACCCCAACGTACCCATTGAAGACGTGGCGGGGACGGTGAAAGAGCTGATCCAGGCCGGCAAGGTGAAGCATTTCGGCCTCTCGGAAGCCGCCGCCAGCACCATTGCCCGCGCCCACGCGGTGCAACCAGTCACCGCCGTGCAGAGCGAATATTCGCTCTGGACCCGCGAGCCGGAACCCGAGGTGCTGCCTTTGTGCGAGAAACTGGGCATCGGCTTCGTCCCCTGGGCGCCTTTG
>JAKAZY010000133.1 GCA_021826425.1 Pseudomonadota bacterium | reverse complement strand
GGCGGGGTTAAATTCGTGCTGAATGCCGATATCGGAGGCGCCATACCTTTCGCTGAACTGCGCGCGAAGCACGACGCGGTGCTGATCGCCACCGGCGTTTATAAGGCGCGCGAGATTGGCGGCCCTGGTTCCGGCTTGCCGGGAATCGTAAAGGCGCTGGATTACCTTATCACTTCCAACCGCAAGAGCCTGGGTGATGCCGTACCGGATTATAATTCCGGCCTGCTGAACGCCGCGGGTAAGGATGTGGTGGTGATCGGCGGCGGCGACACGGCTATGGATTGCGTGCGTACCGCCATCCGCCAGAATGCCAAATCCGTTACCTGCCTTTACCGGCGCGACAAGCAGAACATGCCGGGCAGCTTGCGCGAAGTAAAAAACGCCGAGGAAGAAGGTGTAACCTTCACTTGGCTCTCCGCCCCGGAGGTGTTTCTAGGGGATGACAAGGTAACCGGCGTGCGCGCCGTGCGGATGCATCTGGGCCTGCCGGATGCCTCCGGCCGCCAGTCCGTGGAGCCGATTGAAGGCTCCGCCTTCACCGTAAAGGCGGACCTTGTCATCAAGGCGCTGGGTTTCGACCCCGAGGACCTGCCCGCCGCCTTCAACGAACCAGCGCTCACGCTTAGCGGCTGGGGCACGTTGAAGGTAAATCCGCGTAGCTTCGAGACGTCTTTGCCCGGCGTTTTCGCCGCAGGTGACATTGTACGTGGCGCGTCGCTCGTCGTCTGGGCCATCCGCGACGGGCGCGATGCCGCCGCCGCCATCCATCAGTCTTTCCAAACCGCCCGCCGGGCGCTGGCCGCAGAGTAACCGCCATGAACCACGAAACCGCGTCTGAATTTCTCACTGCCTGGGATGCCAATGCCGAGGCTCTGAAGCATACCTATTCCCGCGCGCAGGAGCATGATGCCTGCGGCGTCGGCCTTGTGGCGGCACTTGATGGCAAGAAACGCCGGGACATTGTGCAGGCTGGCATTGATGCGCTCAAGGCTGTTTGGCATCGAGGTGCCGTGGATGCCGACGGCAAGACCGGCGATGGTGCGGGCATCCATATCGAAATCCCACAGGATTTCTTTGCCGCAGAAATCAAGCGCGGTGGTGACAGGCTGCACGAAGGCGCCATCGCGGTGGGCATGGTGTTCCTGCCCAAAACCGACCTTGGCGCGCAAGAGCGTTGCCGCCAGATCGTGGAAACCGAGATCCTGAATTTCGGCTATCGCATTTACGGCTGGCGCCAGGTGCCCATCAATGTCGCCTGCATCGGCGAGAAGGCCAACGCCACCCGCCCTGAAATCGAGCAGATCATGCTCTGGAACGCGCGCGGCCTGTCCGAGGATGAGTTTGAGCGTGAACTCTACATCATCCGCCGCAAGATCGAGAAGGCGGCCATCGAGGCGCAGGTGCCAGAGCTTTATCTTTGCTCGCTCTCCTGCCGCTCCATCGTTTACAAGGGCATGTTCCTGGCCGAGAGCCTGACGGATTTCTACCCAGACCTGCTGGATGAACGTTTTGTTTCGCGCTTTGCCATTTATCACCAGCGTTATTCCACCAACACCTTCCCTACCTGGAAGCTGGCGCAGCCGTTCCGTATGTTGGCCCATAACGGCGAGATCAACACCGTTGCCGGCAACATCAACTGGATGCAAAGCCACGAAACGCGCCTGGCCGCCGAGGGGCTGGATGAGTTCCTGGATTACGTGAAGCCGGTGGTGCAGGCTTCAGGCTCCGACACGGCGGCGCTTGATAACGTGTTCGAGCTGCTGGTGCGCGCCGGGCGCGACGCGCCGATGGCGAAAACGCTGATGATCCCGCCCTCCATCTCCAGCGATGCGGCGATGCCGCAGGCGCATAAAGATCTGTTTCTGTACTGCAACGCGGTGATGGAGCCGTGGGACGGCCCCGCCGCTGTCTGCGCCTCCGATGGCCGTTTCGTCATCGCCGGGCTGGATCGCAATGGCCTGCGCCCGCTGCGTTATTCCATCACCCGGCACAACATGCTCATTGTCGGCTCCGAAACCGGTATGGTGAAGCTCGACGAGGAGGACATCATCGAGAAAGGCGCTGTCGGCCCTGGCCAGACCATCGCCGTGGATCTCGAGGAGTCGAAATTTTACCATGACGGCGAGCTGAAGGATATGCTGGCCGCGCGGCAGGATTTCGCCGCCTGGACCAAGCGCATCACCGTTATCGACCATATCGTGAAAACCGATGCACCGGAGCCGGTGCGCCTGGACTCTGAGGCGCTGCGCCGCCGCCAGCTGGCGGTTGGGTTCTCGCTTGAGGATATGGAACTGATTCTGCACCCGATGGTGGAAACCGCGCAGGAGGCTACAGGCTCCATGGGCGATGACACGCCGGTGGCCGTGCTGTCAGACCGTTACCGTGGCTTGCACCATTATTTCCGCCAGAGCTTCAGCCAGGTGACAAACCCGGCCATGGATTCCCTGCGTGAAACCAGGGTGATGACGCTGAAAACCCGCCTTGGCAATCTCGGCAACGTGCTGGACGAGAGCGAGGAGCAGTGCGACCTGCTGCAACTCGAATCGCCTGTGCTGTCCAGCGCCGAGTTCGAGGCCATGCGCCGCACCATGGGTGCGTCCGCCTGCGTGGTGGATGCCACCTTTAAGATCACGAACGGAGAGGGCGGCCTACGCCGGGCCATCGAGCGCATCCGCCGCGAGGCTGAGGAAGGTGTGCGCGCCGGCTGCACCCACGTTATTCTCACCGATGAGGCGATGGGCCCGGAACGCGCGCCGATCCCGATGATCCTCGCCACCGGTGCCGTGCATACGCATCTGGTAAGGCAATCCTTGCGCACCTTCACCTCGCTGAACGTGCGTTCCTCTGAATGTCTGGACGTGCATTATTTCGCGGTGCTGGTGGGCGTTGGCGCCACCACGGTGAATGCCTATCTGGCGCAGGAATGCATCGCGGACCGGCACGCGCGCGGGCTGTTCGGCAATGTCTCGCTGAAGGAGTGTGTCGCCCGCTACAAGAAGGCGGTGGATAAGGGGCTGCTGAAAGTGATGTCCAAGATGGGCATCTCCGTCATCTCTTCCTATCGCGGCGGCTATAATTTCGAGGCGATCGGGCTTTCCCGCGCGCTGGTGGGTGAGTTCTTCCCCGGCATGGCCTCGCGCATTTCCGGCATTGGCCTGCCTGGTATTGCCCATAAGGTGCTGGAGTTGCACGAGAAAGCCTGGGGTGGCGCTGCCGTGCCGCTGGATGCTGGCGGGTTGTACCGCCAGCGCCGCACCGGCGAAGCCCATGCATTCGACAATAACGCCATCCATCTGTTGCAAACCGCGGTGAACAGCGGCTCCTACCGGATGTTCAAGAAATATTCGGAGATGGTACGCAAGCAAAAGCCGGTGGCGCTGCGCGACCTGCTGGATTTCCGCATGGAGGGCTTAAGTCCCATCTCGCCTGATGAGGTGGAGAGCATCACCTCCATCCGCAAACGGCTGCTCGCACCCGGTATCTCGCTTGGCGCGCTAAGCCCCGAGGCACATGAGACGCTCTCCATCGCCATGAACCGCATCGGCGCGCGGTCTGACTCCGGCGAGGGCGGTGAAGACCCCTCCCGCGCCGAGCCGCGCCCGAATGGCGACAATGCCTCTTCTGCCATCAAGCAGATTGCCTCCGGCCGCTTTGGCGTGACCGCGGAATATCTGAATGATTGCAAGGAAATCGAGATCAAGGTGGCGCAGGGTGCCAAGCCGGGTGAGGGCGGACAGTTGCCGGGCTTTAAGGTCACGGAGCTGATCGCCAAGCTGCGTCACTCCACGCCGGGCGTTACGCTCATTTCCCCGCCGCCGCATCACGACATCTATTCCATCGAGGATCTGGCGCAGCTCATCTACGACCTCAAGCAGATCAACCCGCGCGCCACGGTGTGCGTGAAGCTGGTGGCGCGCTCGGGCATCGGCACCATCGCGGCCGGCGTGGCGAAAGCGAAGGCGGATGCGATTCTCATCTCCGGCCATGTCGGCGGCACCGGCGCTTCTCCGCAAAGCTCGGTGAAATATGCCGGTATGCCGTGGGAGATGGGGCTTTCCGAGGCGCACCAGGTGCTCATGCTCAACCGGTTGCGCCACCAAGTGGTGTTGCGCACCGATGGCGGGCTGAAAACCGGACGCGATGTCGTTATCGCCGCCATGCTCGGCGCCGAGGAATTCGGTATCGGCACGGCTTCGCTCGTTGCCATGGGCTGCATCATGGTCCGCCAGTGCCATTCAAACACTTGCCCTGTGGGCGTGTGCACGCAGGACGAGGCGTTGCGCCAGAAATTTGACGGCACGCCTGAGAAGGTGATCAATTTGTTCTCCTTCGTGGCGGAGGAAGTGCGTGAAATTCTGGCCTCGCTCGGTTTCCGCTCCCTGCACGAGATCATCGGCCGGACGGATCTGCTGCATCAGGTCTCGCGTGGCGCGGATTATCTGGACGATCTCGATCTCAACCCGCTCCTCGCCCAGGCCGACCCTGGCCCCTATGCGCGCTACTGCACCCGCGAGGGCCGCAACGAGGTGCCGGATACGCTCGACGCTCAGATGATCGAAGACGCCGAGCCCTTCTTCAAGAGCGGCGAGAAGATGCAGTTGCAATACAACATCCGCAACACGCATCGCGCCATTGGCACCAAGTTCAGCTCGCAAATTGTGGCCAAGTACCGCAAGGTGAAGCTCCAGCCGGATCACGTCACTGTGCGCCTGCGCGGCTCGGCCGG
>JAKAZY010000018.1 GCA_021826425.1 Pseudomonadota bacterium | reverse complement strand
TTCCTGGGCACCCGCTACGCCATCCTAGGCGGGGCGATGAGCTGGGTATCGGAGCGGAATCTGGTTTCGGCCATTTCCAATGCCGGCGGGTTCGGCGTCATCGCCTGCGGCGCCATGCCCCCGGCTCTGCTGGAAAAAGAAATCGAGGCCACCAAGGCGCTGACAAACAAGCCATTCGGCGTGAATCTGATCACCATGCATCCGCAGCTCGAGGAGCTGATCCAGGTGTGTGTGCGCCAGCAGGTCGGTCACGTGGTGTTCGCGGGCGGCATTCCCTCCGGCGCGCATATCAAGGCCGCCAAAGAAAACGGCGCCAAAGTTATCGCCTTCGCACCCGCGCTGGTTTTAGCTAAGCGATTAATTAAATCCGGCGTCGATGCGCTGGTGATCGAAGGCTCCGAGGCGGGCGGGCATATTGGCCCGGTTTCACTCAACGTATTGGCCCAGGAGATCTTGCCCCATATCACCGATGTGCCGGTATTCGTGGCCGGCGGTATCGGCCGGGGTGAGGCGATGCTCGGCTACCTGGAAATGGGGGCTGCAGGCGTGCAGCTCGGCACGCTGTTCGCCGCCGCGCTGGAGAGCATCGCGCACGATAATTTCAAGAAATCCTTCGTCCGTGCCGCCGCCCGAGACGCCCTGCCTTCCGTACAGATTGATGAGCGCTTCCCGGTCATCCCCGTGCGCGGGCTGGTGAACGAGGGCACCAAACGCTTCATGCGCCACCAGAGCGAGGTGCTGGCGCGCTTTACCGCCGGAGAATTGGATAAAACCGCCGCCCAACTGGAGATCGAGCATTTCTGGGCCGGCGCTCTGCGCCGCGCGGTCATCGACGGCGACGTGGAGAACGGCTCGGTGATGGCGGGTCAATCGGTTGGCATGGTCACTTCGGTGCAGCCAGTGGCGGAGATCATCGCGGCATTGCGGGCGCAAGCCATCGCCGCCATGGTGGCGCGTGGCACAAGAGACTAACCACCCTCCCTCACCGTCGACCCGTCGGCGTAAAAAGCCGAAATTCGGCGATACCAGGCATCTTTTCGCCGCACTCCGGGAGCATCTGGCCGCCGGCACCGCCTCCCTGCCCGACTTCGCCAAGCTGGTGGCCGAGGGTCTTATTGCCGACGCCGCCGTTATCTACGTGACCCGCCCCGGCGAAATTCTGGAACTCGCCGCCACGTATGGCCTGAACGTCTCTGCTGTCGGCCGCACCAGGCTGCGCGTGGGGGAGGGCATCATCGGCCTCGCCGCAGCTTCTGGCGATGTGTTGAACCTGCCAGACGCACAGAACCACCCGCGTTTTGTGTTCCGTGCCGAAACCGGCGAACAGAACATGGCCTCGATGCTGGCGGTGCCGGTGAAGCGCGCGGGGCGCACACTGGGCGTAATGGCGGTGATGGCCAAGGAGGTTCGCACCTATGCCCCCGTTGAAGCGGAATCGCTGGCCACCGTGGCGATGCTGCTGGCCGAAATTCTGGCCCGCGCCGGGGCCACAGACGTTGGCGAGGAGGGTTTCTCCGAAACTCTGCCGCGCCGCTATGGCGGGCATGTCATTTCTTCTGGCATCGCGCGTGGCAGTGTGCTGGCCTATGGCACTGCCGCCCCCATCGCCAAGCTGTTAACCGAGGACACCGATGGCGAACTGAAGCGGCTGGATGCCGCTGTGGAGGCAGCGAATAAAACCCTGGACGGGCTGATCACCGCCAATATGCCCGGCGGCAACGCCTCGCGTGATGTACTGGAAGCCTACCGCATGGTGGCGCAAAGCTCCGGCTGGCTGGCTCAGGTACGCACCGCCATTGGCGATGGCCTCACCGCCGAAACCGCCGTGGACAAGGTCTCCCGGCAATTACGCGAGCGCATGCGCCGCGTGACGGACCCTTATCTGCGCGAACGCCTGGCTGATATCGAGGACATGGTCGGCAGGTTGATGGTGGCTCTAGGCGGCATGTCTCCAAAGCCGGAGCGGGCCGATGGCATGATCCTGATCGTGCGCCGCCTCGGCCCCGCCGATCTGTTGGACTGGCACACCCGCGGCATCGCGGGTCTTGCCATTGAGGAAGCCAGTGCCTCCGGCCATGCCGCCATCCTGGCCCGCGCCCTCTCCATCCCCGCCTTGCAGGTGGAACGCGGCGCGGTGGAAGCGGCGGTGGAAGGTGAGCTAGCCTTGTTGGATGCCGAGGAAGGCACACTGGTGCTGCGACCGGAACCTGAGGTACTCCAGGTTTACGACCGCGCCTTGGCCGCCCGTAACGAACGTGCCGTTGCACTCGCCAGCTACCGCGACGTGCCAGCCATCACCAAGGATGGCACCGAGCTGAAGCTGATGATGAATATCGGTCTGGCACTGGAGCTGGACCAGCTTGACCGCACCGGCGCCGACGGCATCGGCCTCTACCGCACCGAAATTGCCGCCCTGGCCGTCGGCGGCATCCCGGATGTGGCGGGCCAGGCGGCTGAATACGGCCGCGTGATGGACCGCGCCAAGGGCCGGCCCGTGCAGTTTCGTACGCTGGATCTGGGGGCCGACAAGCTGCTGCCCGGTGAAACCGCGCAGACTGAGGAAAACCCCGCCATGGGCTGGCGATCTTTACGCATCGGGCTGGACCGGCCAGCCATTCTGCGCCGCCAGCTGCGCGCCCTGCTGCTGGGTGCGCAGGGGCGACCCTTGCAGGTGATGTTCCCGATGGTGGCCACGGTGGAGGAGTTCCGCGCCGCAAGGGATTTGCTGGAGGCTGAAGCCGGGCGCATCCGCCCTGCCCCGGAACGGCTAGAGGCCGGCACCATGCTGGAAGTGCCTTCCTTGCTCTTCCAGCTCCCCGGTTTGCTGGCGGAAGCGGATTTTATTTCTGTCGGCACCAACGACCTCATGCAGTTTCTGTTCGCGGCCGATCGCGGCACGCCGGAACTGGCCGACCGGTACGACACCCTCTCAGCCCCAGTTCTTGAGATGCTGGAGAAGCTGGTTAGCGCCTGCCAGGAGGCGGGGGTGCCGCTTTCGGTTTGCGGCGAGGCCGCCGGACGGCCGCTGGATGCGCTGGCTTTCGCGGCACTGGGTATTACCACGCTTTCAATGTCTGGCAGCGCCATCCTGCCGGTAAAGGCGGTTCTGGTGGAGGCGGATTTGAATTCCCTGCGGCCAGTGCTGCGGGAATTGCGTCGCACCGGGGCGGCCGGCGGCAGCATCCGCGAACCGTTGGCGGTTTGGGCGCGCGAGCACAATCTGCCAATTTGAGAGATGCGCGATTCCGGGCTAAAAGGGTAAAGATGCCGGATCATCAGACTGGACGTGAAATTGTGGAAACCGGATTAACCTCGCCTGCCGAACAGGTTGGCGCAGGCCTGCGGGAAGTGCGTGAGCGGTTGGGCTGGCGATTGCCCCAGGTGGCGGAGGGCTTACGCATCCGCCCGGAATTTCTCGACGCGATCGAGGAGGGCGATCTTAGGTCTTTGCCCGGCCCCGCCTACCGCGCCGGGTTCGTGCGCTCTTACGCGCAGGCTTTGGGGTTGGATGGTGAGGAAATACTCCGCCGCTTCCGCGATGCCGGACAGCTGGGAGAATTGCCGAAGAACGAGATCCAGTATCTGGCTCCGGTGCCAGACCGCGGTGTGCCAAAAGGTGCGATCGTCTTCATCGGCTTCATCGTTGTGCTGGCCGCCTACGGGCTGTGGTATCACTACAGCGAGCGGGCGCGGCAGCGCGCGCAATCGGTGCCGCAAGTGCCGGCGGAGCTGCAACCCTTGGCCATCCCGCCAAAGGTAACCCCATCTCCGGCCAAGCCCACAGCGTCGCAAGCCAAGCCTCCTGTGGCGCAGACCACCCCCCCGGTGACGGCGGCAAGCCCGCCCCAGGTGTCAACCCCGCCTGCGCCAGCTGCCGCGACGGGCACTTCTACTACCAGCATACCCGCGACTGCCAGCCCACCCGCGACTGCCAGCCCACAAGCCACTGCCAGCATACCGCCTGCAACGGCACCGGCACCTGGTGCGGGCATGGTCATAACCGCCACGCAGGATGCCTGGGTACAGGTGACGGATGCCAGCGGCAATATTCTGTTCAGCAAAGTGCTGCATGCTGGCGATAGCTGGCCGGTGCCGCAGGAAGCCGGGTTGAAAATGACCACCGGCAATGCAGGCGGTACCTTCATCGCCACCAACGGCACGCCAGGCCAGCCGCTGGGTGCGGTTGGAGTGGTGCTGCACAATTATCAGCTTACCCCGGATGCCAGCGGCAATGCCCCCGCACCCGCAGGCCCGTCCAGCCCCGCTCCTGACAGCGGGACCGCCCAGTAAAGGAACCCGCATGAATTACCGTGAATACCAGCAGATCGACCGCCGTAAATCCAGGCAGATCAGCGTCGGCAACGTGAAAGTGGGTGGCGATGCGCCAATTTCAGTGCAGACCATGACCAACACGCTGACCCATGATGTGGAAGCCACTGTTGCGCAAATTCTGCGCGCCGAGAAAGCCGGTGTGGATATTGTCCGCGTCTCCTGCCCGGATGAGGAAAGCACGGCAGCACTCAAGCACATCGTCCAGCGCGTGAACGTACCCATCGTCGCGGACATCCATTTCCACTACAAACGCGGGATCGAAGCGGCTGAGGCGGGGGCGGCATGCTTGCGCATCAATCCCGGCAATATCGGCTCGCCGGAACGTGTGAAGGAAGTGATCAAGGCGGCGCGCGACCATAATTGCTCCATGCGTATCGGCGTGAATGCCGGTTCGCTTGAGAAGCATCTGCTGGAAAAATACGGCGAGCCCAACCCCGAGGCGCTGGTGGAATCAGCCCTGGAACACGCGAAGATACTGCAGGACCATGATTTCCACGAATTCAAGATCTCCGTGAAGGCGTCCGACGTGTTCATGGCCGTCGCGGCGTATCAGCAATTGGCTGAACAATGCGATCACCCGCTGCATATCGGCATCACCGAGGCAGGTTCCAAACGCGCTGGTACGGTAAAATCCTCCATCGGGCTGGGCTCGCTGCTCTGGGCCGGGATTGGCGACACCATGCGCGTTTCGCTCTCGGCCGAACCCGAGGAAGAAGTGCTGGTGGGCTGGGACATTCTGAAATCGCTCGGCATCCGTCATCGCGGTGTGCGCATCATCTCCTGCCCCTCTTGCGCGCGCCAGGGCTTCAACGTCATCAAGACAGTGGAAACACTGGAAGAACGCCTGGCGCATATCCAGACGCCGGTTACACTTTCCATCATCGGCTGCGTGGTAAACGGCCCCGGCGAGGCGTTGATGACCGATCTTGGCCTCACCGGCGGCGGCGGCGGGCGGCACATGATCTACGCCTCCGGCAAGACCGACCACACCATCTCCGACGAAGAGATGGTCGAGCATCTGGTGAAGTTGGTGGAAACCCGCGCCGCCAAGATCGAGGCGGAAAAGGCGGCGGCCAAAATCGCTGCGCAATAGCGGCGCGGTTTTGAAATGACGGTTTTCCGGGGCGGATTTCCGCCCCGGTTTTTGTTTTGATGGTAGGACGAAATGGCAAACCAACTGCAACCTGTGCGCGGCACGCGGGATTTGATTGGCGAGGATGCGGCACGGCATTTTCATGTGGTGGAAACCGCGCGGCGCGTGACCGCGCTGTTTGGGTTTTCCGAATGGCAGACGCCGATTTTCGAGGATACGCGCGTATTTTCCCGCACACTGGGCGAAACCTCCGATGTGGTGACCAAGGAAATGTACAGCTTCGAGGATCGCGGTGGGGAGTCTATCACGCTGCGCCCGGAGGGTACGGCAGGCGTGTGCCGCGCGCTCATCACCGGCGGGCTGACACAGACCCTGCCGCAGAAAGTGTTCTATGCCGGGCCGATGTTTCGTTACGAACGCCCGCAGAAGGGCCGCTACCGGCAGTTCCACCAAATCGGCCTGGAATTGCTTGGCCCCGCCACGCCGATTGCAGATGCCGACGTGATCTCAGCCGGTTGGCGGATTTTGCAGGAGCTAGGTGTCGCCAAGGATGTCGAGCTCAACATCAACACGCTGGGCGATGCGCCAAGTCGGGAGAATTATCGCGCGGCCCTGGTGAAATATTTCTCCGCCCATGCCACGCAACTTTCAGAGGACAGCAAGCTGCGGCTGGAAAAAAATCCGCTGCGCATCCTGGATTCCAAGGATGAGGGCGACAAGGTGCTCGTCGAAAAGGCCCCGCTGATCTATGCGCATCTTACGCAAGATGCTGCTGAGTTCTATAACGGTTTGAAATCCACCCTCACAGCCTTTGGCGTGCCCTTCCAGGAAAACCCGCGCATCGTGCGAGGGCTGGATTACTACAATCACACCGCCTTTGAATTCGTTACCAATGCGCTGGGCGCGCAAGGCACGGTGATGGCGGGCGGTCGGTATGATGGGCTGGTGGAACAGATGGGTGGCCCCAACGTGCCGGGCATCGGTTGGGGGGCGGGCATCGAGCGGCTTTCCATGCTCATCGCCGCCCCGCCGAAAGCCGCAATGCCGGTTGCCGTTATTCCAATGAACGGCGAAGCCGAAGCCAGGGCCTTAGAAATTTTAAACCTCCTGCGCGGGCAGAACATCGCCGCCGAGATCGGCTATTCCGGGACCGCGAAAAAACGGCTGGAACGCGCCAATAAATCCGGCGCGGCCTTCGCCGTGCTGGTGGGCGATGATATCAAACTGAAGAACCTTGCTGATGGCAGCCAGGAAGATCTGACGCTGGAAACGCTCGTGGAGCGTCTTGGCGCATGAGTTCGTCGCTTGAATCGAAACTCGACAGAATCATGGCTCGGGCAGAGGAGTTGCGCTTCATGCTCTCGGGCAGCTTGGCGGGCGATGATTTCGTGAAAGCCTCGAAGGAGCTTTCAGAACTCACCCCGGTTGAGGAAAAAGTCATCGCCCTACGGAATGCGAAGAAACAGGCAACGGAAGCCGAAACCCTGCTGACCGACCCGGACATGAAGGACCTCGCCGAAGCCGAACTGCTTGAGCTGAAGCAGCAGATTCCAGATTTGGAAATGGCCGTGCGCTTAGCACTTTTACCAAAGGACGAGGCGGATGACCGCTCCGGCATCCTGGAAATTCGCCCCGCCGCGGGCGGAGACGAGGCTGGGCTGTTCGCCGCGGAATTATTTGTCGCTTACCAGAAATATGCCGCCGCCCAGGGTTGGCGGTTCGAGGTGCTGGATTACGAGGAAAACGAACTGGGCGGGGTAAAGGGGGCGATGGCCGAGATCACCGGCAAATCCGTTTTCGCCAAGCTGAAGTTCGAGTCCGGCGTGCATCGCGTGCAGCGCGTGCCGACCACGGAAACGCAAGGGCGCATCCATACCTCCACCATCACCGTGGCGGTGCTGCCGGAAGCAGAAGAGGTGGATGTGGACATCAACGAGAGCGATCTGCGCATCGATGTCTACCGCGCCTCTGGCGCTGGCGGGCAGCATGTGAATAAGACCGAGTCAGCCGTGCGCATCACCCATATCCCCACCGGCACCGTGGTGGCGATGCAGGAGGAGCGCAGCCAGCATAAGAACCGCGCAAAGGCCATGAAGATTTTGCGCTCGCGCATCTATGACCAGCAGCGCGCCAGCGCGAACGCCAGTCGGGCGGCTCACCGGAAGGGACAAGTGGGCACGGGGGACCGTTCGGAGCGAATCCGCACCTATAACTTCCCGCAGGGGCGAGTGACCGACCATCGCATCAACCTCACGCTGCACAAGATAGACCGGGTGATGCTGGGCGATTTCGACGATATCATCGACGCGCTGATAGCCGAGGACCAAGCGGCGCGGCTGGCCGAGCAAACTTGATCCCCATTGCCCAGGCGCTGGCTGATATCACCGACCGGTTGAAGCGGGCGGGGATTGAGGCACCGCGCCGGGAGGCACGCTTGCTGCTGGCCTTTGCTCTTGGCACCAATGCCGCCGGGCTGCTGGCGCGCGATACGGTAGACCCGCAGCTCTACGCAACCCCCCTGGCCCGGCGCGCCGCGCGCGAGCCACTGGCCTATATCACCGGCCATAAGGAGTTCTGGGGGCTGGATTTTCTTACCTCCCCCGCCACGCTCATCCCCCGGCCTGATAGTGAAACGCTGGTGGAAGCGGTGCTGGAATCAGGGCTTGCGCCGCGCAGCGTGCTCGACCTCGGCACCGGCACCGGCTGTCTGCTGCTGGCCACCTTGCATGAGTACAAAGCCGCCTTTGGCGTGGGGGTGGATTTGAACCCGAATGCCGCCGCCCTGGCCCGGCAGAATGCCCGGCGCCTTGGCCTTGGCAGCCGCGCGGCGTTTTTGGCGGACAACTGGGCCAGCGCCCTCAACCACAGTTTCGAGCTTGTCCTCGCCAACCCGCCTTACATCGAAAGCACGAATATTCCTGGCCTTATGGCCGAGGTGGCCGGCTATGAACCAGCCTTGGCCCTTGATGGCGGCATAGATGGTCTGACCGCCTATGCTGCGATTATTGCAGATCTACCGCGTATTTTGGCACCCGGCGGGATTGCGGTGCTTGAACTTGGGCTTGGCCAGGCTAAGTCAGTGATGGAACTGGCGCGCAAGGCAGGGTTCGGCTGTTCCCTGCGCCGCGACCTTTCAGGCACAGAGCGCGCCATAATGCTCAGATTCTGCAAATAAGTGATTGGCAGGATGAATATTTACAGCTAAGCACGAGTAGCGCGGTCCGTCTTGCTCACGAGTCTTCGGTAATCCCGGAGCCAGAAAGGCAATAGACTAACAGATGCCGCACTGCCAAAGCCAGCAAGCAAGGATAGACACGAGACCATGAATATGAAGCGCATGCGTGGACGCAACCACCGTTCTGGCAGTGGTGGCGGCGGAGGCGGGTTTCGCAATCAGCAAAACGGCATTCCGCTCAACAGAAATCATGTATTCGATAGTTCTGGACCCGAAATGCGGGTACGCGGTACGGCCCAGCAGCTCTACGACAAGTATTCGCAACTGGCGCGAGACGCCGCCTCGTCCAATGACCGGGTGCTGGGCGAAGCGTATTACCAGCATGCAGAGCATTATTTCCGCATCATAAGCGCCATCAACGCCGCGCAAGGTCTGCCGCCGCCGAGCCAGGGCGGCCAGAATGGCGAACAGCGCTACCAAAACCAGGGCGAATATCAGCGCCGGGAGCAAACCTCCGAAGGCGAGGCCCCGGAAAGTCGTGAGTCACGGCAAGAGACCCGCGAGTACCGCGACAACCGTCAGGGTGAAAACCGGCATGAAAACCGCGAGCACCGCGATAACCGGCAGGGCGACAACCGGCAGGAGCGCCGTTTTGAGCAACGCCCGCGTCAGGAATTCCAACCCCGAGACCGGCATGACCGCCATGAGCGGCATGACCGCCAGGAGCATCCAAACCGGTTCTCCACCCCCATTGCCGATACGCCGATCGATATCAGCTCTGCCCTGGAAGCCGAATTGAGGGCCGCCGCCAATGAGGGGCCCGCTGGCCTTGGCGAACAGCCTGAGGTGAAATCCGAGGCCGTGATGCCAGAGCCGCGGGCCATTCCCATCAAGCCAGAGGCACCGCCGGCGGCAACGCCCGAGCTTACCCTTACGGAACCAAACAACGCGGCACCAAAGCGCCGCGGTCGGCCGCCGCGCGCCAAGGCCGCGGAACCCGCCAAAGCGGAATAAGGGTTCGCATCTCAGCGCGTTCCAAACAAAAAACCCGGCATAGAGCCGGGTTTTTTCGTTTCGGCAGCAATGCCAAACATTATTTCGGCGACAGCACCATCACCATCTGCCGGTTTTCCATCCTTGGCATCTGTTCGACCTTGGTATCGACTTCCATGTCGCCGCGAATGCGTTCCAGAACCTTCACACCCAATTCCTGGTGAGCCATCTCACGGCCACGGAAGCGCAGGGTTACTTTCACCTTGTCGCCCTCGCCTATGAAACCCTTCATCGCCCGCAGCTTCACCTGATAATCATTCTCGTCGATATTGGGGCGAACCTTCACCTCTTTTATCTCGACGACCTTCTGTTTTTTCCGCGCCTCGTTCCGTTTTTTCTGCTGTTCATATTTGAACTTGCCGTAGTCCAGAATTTTGGTAACGGGCGGCTCGGCATTTGGGCTGATCTCGACCAGGTCGAGTCCCACGGCGTAGGCACGCGCGATCGCGTCCCGGGTGCTGAGCACGCCGACCATTTCACCATTCTGGTCGATCAGACGAACCTGCGGAATTCTGATTTCTTCGTTGACCCGTGGCCCCTCGCGGGAGGGCGGAGCGGGCGGCGCTGGCGGTCTGGCTATTGGGAAGTCTCCTGTTGCAATTTAATCTGGACCCGGCTTAAGCCGAAATTGTGACGAAATGCAATGCGCCACAGGGCATGGCCGTGCCCCGCCTCTGGCAAATGGCCTCGCCCGCGTGCTTTTCAACGCCGCCGCGCATCAGAAAAGAAAATCC
Source organism: Pseudomonadota bacterium (assembly GCA_021826425.1). GTDB lineage: Bacteria > Pseudomonadota > Alphaproteobacteria > Acetobacterales > Acetobacteraceae > Acidocella. The sequence goes on along the minus strand of JAKAZY010000018.1, from coordinate 12,711 downwards.
CTTTTGGCATTCCATGCCTCCACCAGCACCCGAGCCTCGGGCGATTCATCCAACAGGCGGCCATGCTGGCGGGCAAGCTGTTCGGTCATATTCAGAAAACCTGACAACGCTTTCATCCGCGGATCGGATGGCTGGTAATAGGCGAGCGGCCCGCCCAGATAGGCGAGTGGCGCTTCCATGGCGACGGATTTATCGAAATCCTTGGCCAAAAATTCCGCGTTGAGCATAAACTCCCATGGTCGATCGCGCAGCCTTTCATATGGCCCGGTGTAATGACCCGAGTAGAACTCGCCCGGCGCACCGGAGGCCAATGCCTTTAGCCGCCCCGCCGCCCATTTCTGCATCAACTGCCAACCATCGCGCCGGGGGTAATGCGCGAGACTAACACCCTCCAGAGGCGGTGCTGGCAATTCCTTCCCCCCTGCAAAAACGCCCTGATTGCCCAACCCGACAACCAGGCCGGGAATCCCGGCTTTTGCCATCACCTTGCGGACATTGATCTCTCCGGCATAGCGCCAGCGCAGCCGCCAGGGAATGACAGGCTCGTCGACATCCTCACCGCCTACCTGCCCGTAATTCACCAGCTTCGCGCTCACCGCAGGTAGAGTCTCCGGCAGCAAGGTCAGCAAGGGCGCGGAGTCCGGCGTGGCGATAAACTCATCAGCGTCCAGAAATGCCACCCAATCGGCGCCCAGCAGCTGTGAGGCAGCACGGTAGCCCCAGCTATTGATGGCGATCTCATCGAAGCTCACAGCATGGTTGCTGAACACCTTGAGGAGAAACCCCTCCTCGCGCAGCGCCTTCAATATCTCCAGGGTCCGGTCCGTGCTGCCATTGTCCAGGAACAGCATCTCATCGACATGGCCGGCATGGTGGCGCACGAAAGCCTCGATGATGTCGTCCTCGTTCAAAACCCTGGTAAAGGACACAATTTTCGTCACAACAGATCTCCGTCGGCAGTGCCGTTCTATGCGGGCAATGATCCCGCCGTCCAGCACTTGGCAAACCGCGTGGCAGACGGGAGAAGGGGTTATGACACTTACCATCCGCTTGGCCACCCCTGAAGACGGCGAGAGCATCTGGCAAATTCTGGCGCCGGTTATCGCCGCCGGCGAAACCTATGCCCTGCCACGGAATTGGACCAAGGAACAGGCGCTTGGCTATTGGCTGGCATCGGACAGGCAGAGCTTCGTGGCGGAGCTGGAAGAACGCATCGCGGGTACATATTACCTGAAGGCCAACCAGACCGGCGGCGGCGCGCACGTGGCCAATTGCGGCTACATGACCGCGGGCTGGGCTACCGGGCGCGGCGTGGCGCGGGCGATGTGCGCTCACTCGCTTGATGCCGCGCGGGTGGCGGGGTTCCGCGCCATGCAGTTCAATCTCGTGGTCAGCACCAACCGGCGCGCCACCGGGTTGTGGCAGTGGATGGGGTTTGAAACAGTGGGGCTTCTGCCGGGGGCTTTTCAACATCCCGAGCACGGAGATGTGGACGCGCTGGCAATGTACCGGCGGCTTTGACCCGCTTGCGGGGCAAGCGTCTGCGATGATGTACCATCATGCTGGCAAGGCATAATATTTGTGAAGAGGAGCGTAATTTGAGCGTCTTTTCCTGGCGTCGCGCCGTGATGTGCAGTCTAACCTGGGCGCTGGCGGCCCCAGCCATGGCACAGCAGGCGGAAAACACTGGGCTGCTGGGTAATTGGGGCGGTTTACGGCCTGCTCTGGCGGCGCATGGCATAACCATCGGTATCACGGATTCTGAAAACCTGCTTGGCAACCTCTCCGGCGGCGTGAAAACCGGCGCCACCATGCAGGGCCTAACCACGATGACCATGGATATGGATACCGGCAAGGCGCTTGGCCTGCCGGGCGGGACATTTTATGTTTCGGCGCTGCAACTGCATGGCCGGTCACTGAGCCCTTATTACCTGGATACTCTGCAAACCGCCAACGGCAATGAGGGCGATAACGCAACCCGCCTTTGGGAGCTGTGGTACGACCAAGCCTTTCTGGGCGGAAAGTTCGACATCAAGCTTGGACAGCAGAGCATCGATAATGAGTTTATCGGCAGCACCTATTCCGGCCTGTTCGTGAACACGATGGCGGGCTGGCCGATCGTCCCTTCCGTTGATCTTTATGGCGGCGGTCCGGCCTATCCGCTCAGCTCACTGGGCATGCGCGGGCAGTTCAAGCCCGATGGCAACACCGCCATTCTGGCGGGGGTGTTCGACGATGACCCCGGCGGCGGCCCGTTCAGCGCCGACCAGCAGGCGCTGGACCCGCGCGGCGGCCGGTTCTCCCTAAAAAACGGCGCGTTGTGGATCGCGGAGCTGCAATACAGCTGCAAATTATTCGGCCTGCCCGGCACCTACAAGTTTGGCGGCTGGTACGATTCCGGCAGCTTTGCGGATCAACTCTATGGCTATAACCATCGCGGCAATTACAGCCTGTATGGCGTGGTGGATCAGACGATCTGGCAATCCGCCGCGGACAGTAACCGCACATTGAATGTTTTCGGCCGGATCATGGGCGCGCCAAGCGGGCGCAATATCGTGGATCTCGGCTTCAATGGCGGAATCACACTCACCGCGCCCTTGCCGGGGCGCGATAACGACCAGGCGGGGCTGGATTTCGGCGTGGCGCATGTTTCCACCCGCGCCGCCGCTGCCGACGCCGCCGCCGGGCTGCCGCGACAAGGCACCGAAACGCTTTTGGAAGTCACGTATCAGGCGCAGGCCACGCCGTGGCTCGTGTTGCAGCCGGATGTTCAATATGTGCTCAACCCGGCCGGTGGGATTAACAACCCCAACGGCAGCGGTAAAAAACTTGGCAACGAACTGGTCGCCGGGCTACGCGCCGTGGTGACGTTCTGAACGGTATATGAGGCGAAGCCGGTGGCTTTGTCTTGTCTTAGTCCGGCAGCAGCGAAAGATGCTCGTGCACCGCGAGCCACCGCCCGTTTTGCCGGGTGAAGATGATGGTCTCGCGTTCGTGATACCCGCTCTCGCCCGCGTGCGTGCGCACCCTGGTGAAGGTTTGGTGGGTGAACACGGCACTGTCTGCGTACACATCCACATGCTGGCGGGTGCTGGTGCATTCCAGCACGGTGAAGCCATCCTCGCGCACCCAGCGGTCATACTCGGCCTCGTAAGCCGCACGGCTTTCCATTACGAAGGGCACGGCGTGGAAGATGAAGCGCGCCTGCGGCGTAAAGAAATCAAAATATCCGTCGCGGTTGTTCGCCTCGAAAGCCGCGATCAGTGCCGCCGCCACGGCGTACACATCGTTCTGCATTGCTCTGTCTCCTTGTTTTGGCGCCCTGCCTGGGCGGGCATGACAAATTTTGCACAAACCGCGGCGCGCGCCTATGCTGGCCTACATGGCCAAGGAACAAAGCTACGAAAAACGGCTCCGCCACCTCCAGATCGAGCTGGTCAAGCTGCAACGCCACGTCATTTCCGAAGGGCGCAAGCTGTTGATCATCCTGGAAGGCCGGGATGGTGCCGGCAAGGACGGCACCATCAAGCGCATCATCGAGCATCTTTCCCCGCGCGATATCCGCGTGGTAGCCCTGCCCAAGCCCTCGGATGTTGAAGTCACGCAATGGTATTTCCAGCGCTACGTGGAACATCTACCCGCCGCCGGCGAGATCGTGCTGTTCAACCGCTCCTGGTACAACCGCGCCGGGGTGGAGAAGGTGATGGGCTTCTGCTCGGAGAGCGAATACCAGGAGTTCATGCGTACCGTGCCGGTGTTCGAATCCATGCTGGCCGATGCCGGCATCCATATCGTCAAATATTATCTGGATATCGACCGCAAGGAGCAGAAAAAACGCCTTGGAGACCGGCGGGACGACCCGCTGAAGCAATGGAAGATCAGCCCTATCGACGAAAAGGCGCTGAAGCATTTCGACGACTACACCAAGGCCCGCAACGCCATGTTGATAGGCTCCGACAGCGCCGCCGCCCCCTGGCTGGTGGTGCGCGCAGACGACAAGAAAGCTGCGCGCCTGGCCATCATCGCCGATCTGATCACCCGTATCGACTACAAGGACGCCTCGCCCCACAACGTCGACAATCAGCTGGTCTGCCGGTTCGATGAAACCTGCCTGACCAACGGCATGCTGGCGAGTTGACTTTCCTGGCCGCCGCCTCTCATCTCCTCGCATGAGCGACTTTGCGAAAATCCTCCCCGCCATGTCCTTCAATGCGGATGGCCTGGTGGCCGCCATTGCCCAGCAGCACGATACCGGCGAAGTGCTGATGCTGGCCTGGATGAATGCGGAGTCGGTTAAGGAAACCCTGCGCACCGGCGAGGTCTGTTATTTCTCCCGCTCCCGTCAGAAGCTTTGGCGCAAAGGCGAAACCTCCGGCCAGGTACAAAGCCTGGTGGAGATGCGAATCGATTGCGACGGCGATGCGTTGCTCCTGCTCGTGGAGCAGAAAGGTGTGGCCTGCCACACCGGCCGGCGCAGCTGTTTCTACACCGCCCTGCGCAATGACGAATTGACCGAGATCGCCTCGCCGCAGGTCCATCCCGACACACTTTACCGCCACACTTGATCCAGAGCCGGTAATTGGCGAAATAATCCCGGAACCAGAAAGCCTCAGGAACACGCTATGCCATCCAGAATGCCGAAACTGCCCGCTTTGCGCCCGCTGATTGCCGCTGCGGCATTGGCATTGGGGCTGGGGGCCCTTGCCGTCAGCCGCACAGCGACAGCGGCGGACACGCAAGACTATCCTGCCGCCTCGCTCTCGCCCCCTACGGACCCGGCAGCCCTGATTGCCCGCGGCAAATATCTGGTCACCGCGGCGGATTGCATGCCCTGCCATACCGGCCCCGGCCATGCGCCGTTCTCTGGCGGGCTGATAATGCAAACCCCCTTTGGCGGTCTCTCCAGCCCCAACATCACCCCAGACAAAGCCACCGGCATCGGCAACTGGACTGATGCGCAATTCTACAACGCGCTGCATTACGGCACCTCTCCGGGCCGGAATTTCCTGGTGTTTCCGAAATTTCTCTACCCGGCAATGCCTTATACCTCCTACACCAAGCTCTCCTACCCGGATGTGATGGCGATCAAGGCGTATCTTGACTCACTGCCGCCCGTATCGGCGCCGCGCCTGCACAGTAGCATGACATTCCCGTTCAACCAGCGGCCAGTGCTGCTGGGCTGGCGCATCCTGTTCTTCCGCCCCGGCCCCATGCACATGAACCCGGCCTGGGATGAGCATATGAAGAACGGTGCGTATCTTACCGTCGCTCTGGGCCATTGTGGCGAATGCCACACCCCGCGCAACATCATGGAAGCCATGATCCAAAGCAAAGCCTACGCGGGCGCACCTATCGACAATCTCTTTGCCCCCAATATTTCCTCCGATAAAGCCTTCGGCGTGGGTGGCTGGACGAAAGCTGACCTCGTTGCCTATCTGCATGACGACGGCAATATGGTGAAAGGTTCACCATATGGCGCCATGGGCGACATGACGGACCATTCCACGAGCCTTATCCCGGTCTCGGATGACCAGGACATCGCGACCTATCTGCAAACCGCCACCAAGCCGCAGCTTATCTTGCCAGCTCCAACAATTGTCGGCGCTGATGCCTCCATCGCGCGCGGCGAAAAACTCTATGCCACCAATTGCGCCGGCTGCCATGGCGCTACTGGCGGCGGTATGCCGCCAAAATTAGTGCCAAACCTGGCGGGGAACGACTCTGTTACCGCCGAGCTACCCTATAACGTGATCGGCGCCGTAATCGCCGGGCTGGATAGCTGGCAGAAGAATGGCCCCAAAATGCCGGCCTTCGGTGCGCAGTTCTCTGACCAGCAGATCGCCGATATCACTAATTATGTCCGCACCGCCTGGGGGAATAACAGCAACGCGGATGCGACCCCAGCCGAAGTGATGAAATTGCGCGGCATCGGCGAGCTGCCGCCGGCTGCCTCCCAGGCGGCCGACAAGCTGGGTTGCCCGCGCGTCTCATCCGCAGGCGGGGTGGATACGGTGGCCGACCCCGGCGACGGGCTACTGAACAGCTATCAGGGCGCTACGGCGGCGGCGATGCCCAACCGCACCGCCGCACTGATTGCGGCCGTGCGGGCAAATAACAGCTCGATCAGCCAAGCGGACCTCACCAACACCCTGGTGGCAGCATATTGCCCGGTACTGGCTAATACACCCGGCATGAGCCTCTCAGACAAACGAAACGCTCTGAAGGCGTTCATTGCCGCCGCACAGCCAATGATCAGCGCGCACTGAGAGGGCAAAGCCCGGGGCCCGGGGCCTTGGCATGACCAGAATCTTCATCATCGCCGGTGAGGCCAGCGGCGATGTGCTCGGTTTCAGGCTGATGCAGGCGTTGCGCGCACAGAACCCCGCCGTGACGTTCTCTGGTATCGGCGGCGCGCGGATGGCCGAAGCTGGGCTTGTCTCTATCTTCCCGATGCAGGAGCTGGCTTTGATGGGCCTAGCGGAAATCCTGCCGAACCTACTGAAGCTGAAAAAACGCCTGGCCCAGACCATCGAGGCCATCCGGGTACAAAAGCCCGATATTCTGCTCACCATAGACAGCCCCGGCTTTACCTTACGGGTGCTGAAGGCCGTCGGCACCAGCGGCCCGAAGCGCGTGCATTACGTCGCGCCGCAGGTCTGGGCCTGGCGGCAGGAGCGCGTGAAGCATTTTCCGGGATTGTGGGAGGAACTGCTCTGCCTGCTGCCCTTCGAGCCGGAATTCTTCGCTCAACATGGCCTGCATCCGGTGTTCACAGGCCACCCCGTGCTGGAATCCGGCGCTGACAAGGGCGATGCCGTCCGGTTCCGTGCCATCCATAATCTAAACCCAGATGCAGTACCGCTGGTGTTGATGCCAGGCTCGCGGGTGACGGAAACCAGGCGCCTGCTGCCGGTTTTCAAGGACACGCTGACCCTGTTGCAGCCGCAATTTCCAGGGCTGGCCCCGGTTTTGGCGGCGGCTTCTGGCATTGCCGAGGCGGTTGCTGCGCATACCGCGGACTGGCCGGTGAAGCCGATCATCGTGCGCGATGTCTCCGCGCGCTACGATGCCTTCGCCGCGGCAAAAGCGGCATTGACGAAATCCGGCACTTCGACGCTGGAGCTTGCCATGGCAGGCGTGCCAATGGCGGTAACCTACCGGGTGAACCCGATCTCCGCCGCCATTGGCCGGCGGCTGATCAAGGTACCCTATGTCGCGATGATTAATCTGCTCGCGGGCCGAGCACTGGTGCCGGAACTGCTGCAAGAGGATTGCCGGGCGGACCGCCTGGCCCAGACCGTGCTTGGCCTGCTGCGTGACCCCGCACAGGCCGCGGCCCAGCGGGCCGGGTTCGCCGCTGCCTTGGCTAGCCTGCAGGCGCCCGAAGGGATGCCATCGGCGGCCGCAGCGAAGGCGATTCTGCATCTCTCTTGAGTCGACCAAACAGCTCATTAACCATTTTTTGGTTAATTCATGACGAGGCTGTTTTTCTTAAAGCGTTGAACTTTTAGAGCGCGATGGCTTCAGGTTCGCTCACTTCAGGAGCGAGCCTGAAGTCTGAATCGCTCTCTATCTTATTGTTTTAGAGGGAGATTCACATTTAGAGCGGATCACGACGTGATTCGCTCTAAAAGCATCCGGCGCTAGCTGAATGCTCTAAACTTATGTCTGAGCGAGCAATTTCATGCGTTTATCTTGACGCCGCCGCGTCAATCTAAGTGCATATTGCTCTAAAAACCCTCGAAAGACGTCGCGCGCCTTCGTATAGACTGCTGAAGCGGAATCGGTTTCATCCGACGAGTCGAATCTCCTGTTTTAGGTCAGACCGTTAATTATTTGCTACCCTTCTGCCGCTCCCGTTTACTTCGCAGCGGCCAATGCCGCCTCCATGGCCGCGACGGCTGAAAGATTGATAATCCCGCGCGCCGTGGTGCTGGGCACGGCGATATGCAATGGCTTCTGCAGCCCCATCAGCATCGGCCCGACGGTTACGGCCTCGCCGGTTGCTTTCACCAGATTATAAGCGATGTTGGCAGAATCAATATTTGGGAAGATCAGCAGATTGGCGGTGCCAGTTAATGTTGAGTCGGGCAAGGCCTGCGAGCGGATCTGCTCGGCCAAAGCTGCATCGGCGTGCATTTCGCCGTCCACCTCCAGATTTGGGTCCATGGCGTGGATCAACCCCAGCGCCTTTCGCATTTTTCTGGCCGTTGGCGAGTTGGACGCGCCGAAACTGGAATGCGAGAGCAACGCCACCTTCGGGGCCATCCCGAAATGCCTTACCGCATCCGCCGCCATCAAGGTCATCTCGGCGACCTCCTCGCAGGTGGGGTCGACATTCACATGCGTGTCGCAGAAAAACAGCGGCCCGGCCTGCAAGATTAACGCTGTCATCGCATAAACCCGGCCGCTGCTGGATTTGCGCGGCACGATCGGCAATGCGTACTGGAACTGGCGCCACCAATCCCCCTTGCCGCCGCAGATGGCGGCATCCGCATCGCCCTGCTGCAGTAGCATCGCCGCCGCCACAGTGGGGCGTCTGCGAACATGCCGGGCCGCCGCATCCGGCGGGGTGCCACGCCTGCACACACGTTTTGAGTAGGCCGCCAGCAGGCGCTCATACAGCGCCGTGTCACGGTCGAGATCGATGATCTGCACATCTGCCCCTGGCGTGAGGCGCAGGCCAAGGGAATGGATCTTCGCCGTGATTGTCTCGGTATTGCCAAGCAAAATCGGCCTAGCCATGGCATCGTCCACCACACTCTGCACGGCGCGCAGCGTGCGCTCATCCTCGCCCTCGGCATAGACGATGCGAGGTTTGGTCTTGCGCGCTACCTCAATAACCGGGCGTAGCAGCTGGCCGGAGCGGTAAACGAAGCGCTCAAGCTCGTGCATATAGGTTTCGAAATTGACAATCGGCTTGCGGGCGACGTTCTCATCCATCGCCGCCTGCGCCACGGCGGGCGCCACATGCAAGATGAGCCTGGGGTCGAAGGGTTTGGGAATGATGTAGTCCGGCCCGAATTTAGGCGCCCGCCCGCCATAGGCGGCGGCCACGGTATCAGATGCCTCGACCTGGGCCAGATTGGCGATGGCGCGGGTTGCCGCGAGCTTCATGCCCTCGGTGATCGCCGTGGCCCGCACATCCAAGGCACCCCGGAAGATGAAGGGAAAGCAGAGAACATTGTTAACCTGATTCGGCATGTCCGACCGGCCGGTGGCCATGATCGCGTCCGGGCGCACGCGCCGCACGATCTCAGGCATGATCTCGGGCTCGGGGTTGGCGAGAGCGAGGATAAGCGGGTTGGGGGCAAACAGATGCAGCCACTCTTCCTTCAGCACGCGCGGGGCGGAGAGGCCAAGAAAGATATCCACGCCGGAGAGCACCTCGGAGAGGCTGCGCGCACCCGTCTCACGGGCCACATCCACCAAAGTCGGGTCCAGATTGGGCCGGCCCTTATACACCACGCCGTCCTTGTCGGTCATGGTGATGTTCTCGGGCTTCGCTCCCAGCGCCTTGAGGATACTCACGCAGGAAAGTGCCGCGGCCCCCGCGCCGGAGGTGACGATCTTCACGTCCTCGATCTTCTTGTTCTGCACGATCAGGCTGTTCAGCACCGCTGCCCCCACGATGATCGCGGTACCATGCTGGTCGTCATGGAAAACCGGAATCTTCATCTTTTCGCGCAGCGTCTGCTCGATCTTGAAGCATTCCGGGGCCTTGATGTCCTCCAGATTGATACCGCCGAAGCTGGGCTCCAGCCGGGCGACGGTTTCGATGAACTTTTCGGGGTCTTGCTCGTCGATCTCGATATCGAAAGAGTCGATCCCGGCGAATTTCTTGAACAGGACGGCCTTGCCCTCCATTACCGGCTTGCCGGCAAGTGCTCCGATATTGCCCAGCCCCAGCACCGCCGTGCCGTTGGTGATCACGGCGACAAGATTGGCGCGGGAGGTGAGGTCAAAAGAGAGGTCCGGCTCCTCCTTGATCGCATCGCAAGCGGCGGCGACACCAGGCGAATAGGCCAGCGAGAGATCCCGCGAGGTTTCCATGCGCTTGGTGGCGACGATGGAGAGCTTTCCTGGCCTGGGGAAGCGATGGTATTCCAGCGCCGCCTTGCGTAAGTCGTCATCCATGCCCAACTCCCTCTCCGTTATAGACGCTCTAACGGTTTCATGGCCCAAGCAAGCCGGGGAGGCAACATGCCCCGCCATGAGTTTTCCGAAGGCCAGTTTTTCAGGAAGGAGAGTTTGGTGCGGTCGAGAAGACTCGAACTTCCAAGGGGTTTCCCCCACAAGCACCTCAAGCTTGCGCGTCTACCATTTCGCCACGACCGCATCGAGGCCGGGAGCCTATAGACCATGATTTCAGGGCCTGCAATATCTGAAAAAATGAAGGAAAACCAAGCCACCTGGGAGGTTTCGCCGGGCCTGACGGATTACGATATCGCCATCGCCAGGATGCAGGAGCGGATTGCCGCCATCCGCGAAGGCAGGGCTGAGGAGCTGGTCTGGCTCGTCCAGCACCCGCCGCTTTACACCGAGGGCACCTCAGCCAAGGCGGCGGATTTGCAGGATCCGACGCGCTTTCCCACCTTCAAGGCCGGGCGCGGCGGGCAATGGACCTATCACGGCCCCGGCCAGCGCGTGGCTTATGTGATGCTGGATTTAACCCGCGCCCATGGCAGCGTGCAGGCACGCGATGTGCGCTGCTTTGTCGCCGGGCTGGAACGCTGGGTGATCGAGACGCTGAAGGAATTCGGCGTAAAAGGCGAAATACGCAAGGGGCGCGTCGGCATCTGGGTGGACCGGCCTGATGGGCGAGAGGAGAAGATCGGCGCCATCGGCGTGCGAGTCTCGCGCTGGGTAACCTGGCATGGACTGGCCTTGAACGTGGCACCCGATCTCTCCCACTTCAGCGGCATCGTACCCTGTGGCATCGCTGAACATGGCGTCACCAGCCTGCAGGCGCTGGGTGTGCAGGCCGGCATGAGCGATGTGGATGCGGCGTTGAAACGCAATTGGGGCAAGGTTTTTGGATGAGGGCCAATGAGCGAAAGCCGGTTCGCGTGACGCTGACACGCGCGCCTGTGCGCCCCATATGAACATCATGAAACTTTCCGTGCTCGACCAGTCCCCCATCCGCTCCAACGCCTCGCCGGATGTCTCCATTCGCGAATCAATCGCCCTGGCACAGGCTTGCGAGGGCTTTGGCTATCACCGCTATTGGCTCTCGGAGCATCACAGCTCCGGCGCGGTGGCGGGCTCGGCGCCGGAGATTCTGGCCGCCGCCATCGCCAGCACCACCAGCCGCATCCGCGTGGGGGCAGCGGGCATCATGCTGCCGCATTATGCGGCGCTGAAAGTGGCGGAGCAGTTCCGGGTACTGGAGGCGATTGCTCCTGGGCGGATCGACCTTGGCCTCGGTCGCGCCCCTGGCTCGGATGGCCGCACCGCGCTGGCGCTCAATCCAAATTCGCGCGGGGCAGCGGATATGTTCCCCACCCAGGTGCGGGATGTGATGGCCTGGGTCTCCGGCGAGCCCTTGCCGCTCGACCACCCTTTCCGCACCATCGTGGCCGAACCGCGCGGCCCGCACGCGCCGCAAATATGGATCCTCGGCAGCTCCAATTACGGTGCCCAACTCGCCGCCTGGTTCGGCCTGCCTTATGCTTTTGCCTATTTCTTCTCTGATGGCGCAGGTGCCACCGAAGCCCTGCATCTCTACCAAACGCAGTTCAAACAACCAGAACCCGCCGAGGCGAAACCACGCTCCGCCGTCACCGTATTCGCCCTGGTGGCGGATACGGAAGAGGAAGCGCGATATTTAGCCAAATCGCGCGGCGCCTTCTGGGGTATGCGCAACAGAGGCATATACATACCGCTCCCCTCCCCGGAAGAAGCGGATATGTTCGATTTTTCCGAGGATGAAAAAGAGCGCATCGCCGCCTCCCAACGTCGCAACTTCATCGGCACCGCACCAGAGGTCGCAGCGCGGTTGCATGACTTGGCGCAGGATTTGCGGCTGGACGAAATCGCCATCACCACGGCGGTTTATAATCCGGCGGCCAGAACACGTTCCTACGAGCTATTGGCGCGGGAGTTTGGCCTCACCTGAAATAATTATGTCAAAAACGTCATGATATAAATCTTTCAATTTGGAAATCTTGCTTTTTTTATTTGAATTTATCTAATCGCTTCCAAAATCGGTACTATGCGAACCTCCGTTGTGGAGAACGCAAAACAACCACGAGGATGTAACCGATGGGTGCGAAATTTCGAGTGGTATTCAGCATTGTCGCAATGCTGGCGGTGGCGGCAGGGCTTTCCGCTTGTCATACAACAGCAGGGCTGGGGCAAGACCTTTCGCAAGGCGGGCACGCCTTAACGAACAGCGCCAACGCCAACGCGCCGCAACCACCGGGCACATGATTTTATTTGGTTTTCATTAGGGCCGGATGATTTTAGATCGAATCACGGAGTGATCCGCTCTAAAATCTGAATCCGCCTCTAAATCAATGAAGTGGAGGGTGATTCAAACTTTAGCCTCGCTCGCAAAGTGAACGAACCTAAAGTCATCGCGTTCTAGGGCCAAAACCCAATAAACTTGTTGATATTTCCTTGATCGGATGATTCTCTACCCCCGATTCGGGGGTGGTAAATGAGGCGGAACCTATTTTGGCTGTCTGACAAGCAATGGGCGAAAATTGA
>JAKAZY010000017.1 GCA_021826425.1 Pseudomonadota bacterium | reverse complement strand
CTGGCAGGACCTGCGGATAGAAAAGGACGCCGAGAACAAACCCGCACTCGTTGTGGAGGTCGCACCCACAACCAAGACCGGCGCGCGCACCGTTGTCTGCCGCGAAGGCACGCAAGCCTATCTGGATAGGCTCAAACAACTCTCGCGACACGTCGAACCTGGCAATCTGGTATTCTGCGGCTATGACGGCAAGCCGGTGGAAAACTTCAACAAGACATTCGCCGGCATCCTCTCGCGATTGAAGCTGCTAGACGACCGCTGGGGCAAACGGCGGACAGTTTACAGCCTTCGGCATTTTTATTGCACCCAATGCCTGCTGTCCGGCATCCCGGTTCACATCCTCGCCAAGAACATGGGGACTTCGATTTCCTACATCGAGAAGCATTACAGCCACGTGCTGACGGTTATGCAGGCAAAGGAGCTACAGACAAAGAAATTCAAGGCAAAAGCCTAGGATCGCCATTCGTATTGATGCCGATGGGCGCGGGCGTCAGATGACGCCCTTCTGTTATCCGCCATGAAGATGGCGGCTTTTAAGCGCCGCCCGAAGGGGCGGCGCGGATTGGGCGTGGAGCCGCTTTGCTCTCATCTGATAGGTTCAGGTCAGCAGGGAACGCGTCGCCAGGTCAGATATATGCCCCACCCTGTCAGAACTTCGCGGAATTGCCCCGACGCCAATCGGGTGGTTATTCATAAGCAACACCAGATCAGCAGGGACCAATGGCGCTAAAGAAATCAGAACTTTATTCCTCCATCTGGCAATCCTGCGATGAACTGCGCGGCGGCATGGATGCGTCCCAATACAAGGACTACGTCCTGGTCCTCCTCTTCATCAAATACATCTCGGACAAATACGCGGGCGTACCCTACGCCGCCATTACCGTGCCGCCAGGGGCCAGCTTCGCGGATATGGTCAAGCTCAAGGGCAAGGCGGACATCGGGGACCAGATCAACAAGAAGATCATCGCCCCCCTGGCGCGTGAAAACCGCCTCGCGGACATGCCGGATTTCAACGAAGACAGCAAACTTGGCTCCGGCAAGGAGAAAGTGGAGCGCCTCACCAACCTCATCGCCATTTTCGAGAATTCGGCCCTCGACTTCTCCAAGAACCGCGCCGATGGCGATGACATTCTGGGCGATGCCTATGAATACCTCATGCGCCACTTCGCCACCCAGAGCGGCAAGAGCAAAGGCCAGTTTTATACCCCGGCGGAGGTCAGCCGGATCATGGCGCAGGTTATCGGCATTCATGCGGCCAAAACCACCAGCGGCACCACGGTGTACGACCCCACCTGCGGCTCCGGCTCCCTGCTGCTGAAGGTGGCGGATGCCGCCACCAGCAAGGTCACGCTCTACGGGCAGGATAAGGACTCCGCCACCTCCGGCCTCGCCCGCATGAACATGATACTCCACAACGCGCCGGAGGCGCTGATCGAACAGGGCAACACCCTGGCCGACCCCAAATTCAAGGATGGCGACACGCTCAAAACCTTCGATTTCGTCGTCGCCAACCCGCCCTTCTCGGATAAACGCTGGGGCAATGGGCTGGACGCGCAAGCCGACCCGTTTGACCGCTTTGCCGCCTTCGGCATTCCTCCAGCCAAGCAGGGGGATTATGCCTATCTGCTCCATATCGTCCGCTCGCTGAAGCGGAGCGGCAAGGGTGCCTGCATTCTCCCGCACGGGGTATTGTTCCGGGGCAATGCGGAGGCGGAGATACGCAAAAACCTCATCCGCAAGGGCTATATCGCGGGCATCATCGGCCTGCCGCCGAACCTGTTCTACGGCACCGGCATCCCCGCCTGCATCATCGTGATCGACAAGCAGGACGCGCAGTCCCGCAAGGGCATTTTCATGATCGACGCCAGTGCGGGCTTCATGAAGGACGGCCCAAAAAACCGCCTGCGGGATATGGACATCCACAAGATTGTGGACACCTTCGCGAAGCGCCAGGACGTGCCGAAATACGCCCGCATGGTGGGGTTTGATGAAATCGAGAAGAACGATTTCAACCTCAACCTGCCTCGCTATATCGATAGCCAAACACCGGAGGACGCGCAGGACATCGCGGGCCATCTACAAGGCGGCATACCGGTGGCGGATGTGGATGCGCTGCAAGCTTATTGGGCTATCTGCCCTAAATTGCGCAAAACCCTGTTTACCCCCAACCGACCGGGCTATGTCGACCTCGCCGTGGAAAAATCCGCCATCAAGACCAAAATCCACGCACACCCGGAATTTGCCGCCTTCATCTCCGGCATGAACGCGCATTTCGCCGCATGGCGGGAGAAGCGCCTGCCCTGGCTGAAGAAGCTGAAAGCAGGCTGTCATCCGAAGCAGGTGATTGCCGAACTGGCGGAGGATTTGCTGGCCCATTACCAGGGCCAGCCGCTCATCAACCCCTACAATGTTTACCAGCATCTCATGGATTATTGGGCTGAGGTGATGCAGGACGATGTTTATGTCATCGCCGCCGAGGGGTGGAAGGCGGAAACCTACCGCATCATTGAGAAAACCAAGAAGGGCGAAAAGGATAAAGGCTGGGCCTGCGACCTTATCCCCAAGCCGCTCATCGTGGCGCGGTATTTTGCGCAGGATCAGAAAACCATCGATGATCTGGCCACGAGGTTGGAAACCATCGAGGCCAGCCTTGAGGAGCTTGAGGAAGAACATGGCGGAGAAGAAGGTTTCTTCTCCGACCTCGATAAGCTGGACAAGGCCAATGTCACGGCACGGCTGAAGGAGATAAAAGCCGACAAATCCGCTAGGGACGAAGCCAAAGCACTGAATGATTGGCTAAAGCTGACCAGCGAAAAGGTTGAGCTGAAGAAGGCGCTGAAGGAAACCGAAGCCGCGCTGGATGCCAAAGCCTACGCGAAATATCCGAAGTTGTCGGAAGCCGAAATCAAAGCCCTGGTGGTGGAGGATAAATGGGTGGCGGCATTGGATGAAGCCATTCATGGCGAGATGGACCGGATCAGCCAGGCCTTGACGCAGCGCGTGAAGGAATTGTCGGAGCGGTATGAGACGCCATTACCGGAACTGGCGGCGAGTGTCGCGGCGCTGGAGAAGAAAGTGAACCGACATCTGGCCAAAATGGGGTTCTCGTGGTGAAAGCAGAAGAGAAAAAAACAGATATAGGCATAATTCCAAAAGATTGGAATTATGATGAGATCAGCAATTTCATAGACCTCTTAACAGGATTTCCTTTTCCAAGCGCAAAGTATTCTACATCAGGCGTACGGCTATTACGTGGATCAAATGTTAAGCGAGGAACTACTGATTGGTCTGAAGAAGAAACGGAATACTGGCCTGCAATTACTGCGGATATAAAGAAGTACGTTTTACACGTCGGCGACATCGTAATAGCGATGGATGGCTCCCTCGTTGGGCGTAGCTACGCAATGCTGTCGGAAAGTGATCTTCCGGCCCTGTTGCTCCAGCGTGTTGCACGGCTTCGGTCTACCTCTGTCGAGCAAAAGTATCTTGGGGCGTGGCTTCTTAGTCCGTACTTCACATCCTATTGTGATAGCGTAAAAACCGTAACCGCAATTCCCCACATCAGTCCCAAGGATATTCGGTCTTTCAAAATTGCACTCCCAACCACCATAGCGGAACAGGAAGCCATTGCCAGGGCGTTGAGTGATACGGATGCCCTCATTGAATCCCTGGAGCAACTCCTCATCAAAAAGCGCCAGATCAAACAAGGCGCGATGCAGGAATTGCTCACCGGCAAACGCCGCCTGCCGGGGTTTAAGGGGAAATGGACTAGTGGTAAGCTCAGGGATTTTGGGCATTTTTCTAAGGGCCGCGGTGTAACGCGGGATCAAGCTAATAGTGGCAACATTCCCTGCGTTCGGTATGGCGAAATTTATACACACCATAATGACTACATTCGGTCATTTAATTCATGGATTTCTTCAGACGTTGCGATGACGTCTACAAAGCTCAAGTTTGGAGACATCTTGTTCGCTGGGTCTGGTGAAACAAAAGAAGATATCGGTAAATGTATAGCATTCATGCATCAGATGGATGCATACGCTGGGGGTGATATTGTAATCTTTCACCCTAGCAAGATCAACTCATTATACCTTGGCTACTATCTGAATACACCAGAAATATCCCGACAAAAGGCAAGTAAAGGCCAGGGGGATGCTGTCGTACATATTGGTAGCGCGAGCCTCGGAGAGCTTGATCTAAAGCTACCAGAAATTGACGAACAGATCGAAATAGTTTCTATCTTGCAAGATATTGACGCAGAAATATTAACCCTCGAAGAAAAACTCACCAAAGCCAAAGCCATAAAGCAAGGCATGATGCAGGAACTGCTCACCGGGAGGATCAGGTTGGTATGAGCATCATCGGTCAGCCAGAACGCGCCACGCAAAACCGCATCATCACACTGTTCCGCGAGGAGCTTGGCTACCGCTATCTGGGTGACTGGACTGACCGCGCGCCGAACAGCAATATCGAGGAAAAAATCCTCACCCAGCATCTGCAAAAGAGCGGCTATAGCGCCGGGCAGATCAGCCGCGCCCTCCACGTCTTCACCACCGAGGCCATTAACCCCACACGTAGCCTGTATGCCAACAACCAGGCCGCCTATAGGATGCTGCGCTACGGCGTGCCGGTAAAGCTGGAAGCCGGTGCGATGACGGAGACAGTGCATCTCATCAACTGGCACAAGCCGGCGCAGAATGATTTCGCCATTGCCGAGGAGGTGACGCTGAAAGGCGGGCTGGAACGCAGGCCGGACATCGTGCTCTACATCAACGGCATCGCCATCGCCGTGCTGGAACTGAAAAACAGCCGCGTTTCCATAAGCGAGGGCATCTACCAAAACCTCTCCAACCAGAAGCCCGAATTCAATGGCTGGTTCTTCAGCACCATCCAGTTTGTTTTCGCAGGTAACGATTCCGAAGGGCTGCAATACGGAACCATCAACACGAGCGCAAAATATTTTTTGCGGTGGAAGGAAGATGAGCAGGATAATTCCCGCTTCAAGCTAGATAAATATCTGCTGAAGCTCTGCAACAAGGCGCGGATGCTGGAACTCATCCATGATTTCGTGCTGTTCGATGGCGGGGTGAAAAAACTGCCCCGCGTGCATCAATATTTTGGCATCAAGGCCGCACAGGCGCGGGTGAGGCAGCGCCAGGGCGGCATTATCTGGCACACCCAGGGCAGCGGCAAATCCATCGTCATGGTGCTACTTGCCAAGTGGATACTGGAAAATAACCCCGCCGCGCGCGTGGCCATCATCACCGACCGCGATGAGCTGGATAAGCAGATTGAGCGCGTGTTCCACGATGCCGGGGAGAGCATAAAGCGCAGCAACAGCGGGCGGGAGCTGATGAGCCAGCTTGCCAAGCCCGCGCCCCGGCTGCTCTGCTCGCTGGTGCATAAATTCCGCGCGAAGGATGAAGGGGATTTCGAGGCTTACCTGAAAGAGCTGCAAGCCCAGCCCAGCCCCGTGGTGGGAGAGGTCTTCGTGTTCGTGGATGAGTGCCACCGCACCCAAAGCGGCAAGCTGCACAGGGTGATGAAAGCGCTCATGCCCAATGCCGTGTTTATCGGCTTCACCGGCACGCCGCTGCTGAAGAAAGACAAGACCACCAGCCTGGAAGTGTTCGGCAGCTATATCCATTGCTACAAATTCAGCGAGGCAGTGGAAGATGAGGTGGTGCTGGACCTCGTCTATGAAGCGCGAGACATCGACCAGCGGTTAGGCTCGGAAGACAAGATCGATGCATGGTTCGAGGCTAAGACCAAGGGGCTGAACGAGTGGCAGCGCGATGAGCTGAAGAAGCACTGGGGCACGATGCAGAACGTGCTCAGCTCCCGCTCGCGCATGGACCGCGTGGTGGCGGACATCATCTTCGATTTCAACGTGAAGCCGAGGCTTTCCAGCGCAAAGGGCAATGCCATTCTGGTGGCATCAAGCATCTTCGAGGCGTGCAAATATTTTGCGCTATTCCAGAAGACGATGTTCAAAGGCCAATGCGCGGTCGTAACCTCCTATAATCCCCAGGCTAAGGATATTACGAAGGAAGAGACGGGCGCGAATACCGAGACGGATAAGCAATTCATCTACAACACCTATACGGAGTTGCTGAAGGACGTTGCCCCCAAACCGGGCATGAACAAGACGGAGACCTATGAGGAGCAGGTGAAAGCGCTTTTCATCAAGGAACCCGCGAACATGAAGCTGTTGATTGTGGTGGATAAGCTCCTCACCGGCTTCGATGCTCCGCCTTGCACGTATCTCTATATCGACAAATCCATGCAGGACCATGGCTTGTTCCAGGCCATCTGCCGCACCAACCGGCTGGATGGCGCGGACAAGGATTTCGGCTACATCGTGGACTATAAGGATTTGTTCAAGAAAGTCGGCAAGGCGCTGGCGGTGTATAGCTCGGAGCTTGACCACAGCGCCCCAGGAGCCTCGCCGGAGGTATTGCTACAAGACCGGTTGGCCTTGGGGCGGGAGCGGCTGGATGCCGCGCTGGAAGCCCTGACGCTGATCTGCGAGCCGGTGGAACCACCGAAAGGGGAGTTGGAGCATATCCATTATTTCTGTGGCAATACCGAGATTGCCACAGACCTTCAGGAACGCGAGCCGCGGCGCGCGGCGTTGTACAAGGCAACCGCCGGGCTGGTCCGTGCCTATGCCAATATTGCCGATGAGCTGGATGGCGCCGGGTATGATGAGGCCGGGACCAAAAGCGTGAAGGATCAACTCGAGCATTATCTGAAAATCCGGGAGATCATCCGCCTCGCAAGTAACGAAACATTGGACCTTAAAGCCTATGAAGCGGATATGAGGCATTTGATTGATACTTATATCGAGGCCGATGAACCCAGGAAAATCTCTCCATTCGAGAATATGGGGCTGCTGGACCTGATCGTGAAAACAGGTATCGCGGATGCCATAGCCGCGCAGCTGGGCGGGCTGAAGGGGGATAAGGCAGCGATTGCAGAGACGATTGAGAACAACGTGCGGAGCAAGATCGTCAAGGAACAGCTAAACGACCCAGCATTTTATGAGAAAATGTCCGCGCTTCTGGATGAGATCATTGCGGCCCGGAAAGCCAAGGCCATCGAGTACGAAGAGTACCTACGCCAGATTGCCCAGTTGGCGACGCGCGTTGAAGCCGGGCAAGCAGATGACACGCCGGAGGCGTTGAACACGCCAGGGCGACGGGCCTTGTGGAACAATTTGGGGCATGATGTGGATTTGGCTATCAGGATCGATGATGCTGTAAAGCAGGTGAAGCCGGACGGATGGCTTGGCGTGCAGGCGCGTGAAAATATCATCAAGCAGGCGCTCTATGGCATTCTTCAGGATGTGAACGAGGTCGAGCGCGTGTTCCAGATCATCAAGGCTCAGACTGAATACCGATGAATACTCATCTCACGCTCGGGGATATTGATGTCGAGGTGGTGCTGAAGGACATCAAGAACATCCACCTCAGTGTTAATCCACCGACGGGGAAGGTGCGTATTTCCGCGCCAAACCGTACCAGCATGGATGCAATACGGCTGTTTGCGATTTCAAAGCTGGGGTGGATCAAGCAGCAACAGCAGAAATTAGAGGCGCAGACCCGCGAGGCGCCCAGGGATTACGTGGAGCGGGAGAGCCATTACCTGTGGGGCAAACGCTACCTTCTGTCGGTACAGGAGGCTGACCGCGCGCCATCCGTCGAAGTACGGCACCGCAAGATATTGTTGAGTGTCCGCCCCGGCACCGGCGCCACCCGACGGCAAGAGGTTTTGGATGAATGGTATCGGAGGCAAGTCCGCGCTGCGGTGGTGCCGCTGTTGGAGAAGTGGCCGCCGATTATGGGCGTGCGGGTTGAAAAACTATTCATCCAGAAAATGAAGACAAAATGGGGGAGCTGCTCCCCAGAGCGGCAATACGTCCGATTGAATACTGACCTGGCCAAAAAGCCTGTCGAGTGTCTGGAATATGTACTGGTTCACGAAATGACGCACATACTGGAGCGCCATCATAATCAGAGATTTGTGGAGATCATGAATGGTTTTTTTCCAAATTGGCGCCTGCTTCGTCAAAAATTGAACGAAAGCCCATTGTCTCATGTTGAATGGGAATATTGAACTTGGCACCGGTCGAGGATCGACCGAGTTATTCACAGAATTAAGTTTTTGGCGTTCGGCTTGTGACTTAGTATTATCATATGCCAAAGCCTGCCACGTTCACCCTAGTTGAAATATCAGCTTTAGCTGATCGGCTGAGGGAGATTTGGCGGCCAGGGAGCCAGATTACGCCCTGGCTGCGTGACAATGCCGCGCGGCTCACGAAATTGAACCGTGAAGAGCGGTTCAGTTGGGCGGCGATAGCCGCGGCCTTAAACGAGGTTGGGATTGTATACCGCACGGGCAACCCATGGACAGCGAGCAATCTGGCCAAAGCCGTCAGCGAGGTCCGCCCCGGCGGGCGCGGCAATCCAACGCCTGAACAGCGCGCCGAGCTAGCGGCCTGGAAAGCCGGGCAAGATGCCGTCAAAGCCAAAGAGGACGCCGCCTTTGCGGCTGAATGGGGTGCCATGCCCCGCGAAGAACAAAACAACCTGCTTGATTTATGGCGACAGACCAATGAGTTGTCCGGAACCGCTGCCGCCCGGTATCTATCGAGAACTGGCTACCGCAAGGCACTTCCTGGCAGCAGATGAACCACCTCCAGTGTGCCAACTGCCAACTATCATTCGGTGGATTATTCCGGGAATTATTCAGTGTTATAGTCAGAGTATCACTCCGGGATAGTTTCCGTTGTCACATCCGTGGATAATTCCCAGCTTTATCAGCGGTAATATGTTATGTGGTTTCTACAGACCAAGGAATGCTAGCGCATACTGCGTTATCGTAACGATGCTGCCGACCGCCCCCAACGCCGCCTTCTAGGCTCGATTCTCCCTCCATGCGCTTGCCCGTGCAAGGACGCTCGCCATGCTCGCCCTACGGGCTGCGCGTGTCTGCGCGCCGCCTATGGCGGTGGCGGCTGCGCCACCATCCTTTGACGGGCTGCTCGCCTTCCGGGTTCCTGCCACCAGGGACGGGACGAAGAACCGGGTTTTGCCGGTCCGAACAAAGAACCGTTATCGCGTAATCGCACTGGCGGGCAGGTCTAATTTATGCAATCATTGCAGCGAAAGTCATCAACGCCAGAACGTCAGGAGCAAGCTCATGGCCAGCATCACCATTCGCAATCTTGAAGACGGGCTGAAATCCCGCCTTCGCGTGCAGGCGGCGGTCCATGGCCGGTCCATGGAAGACGAAGCGCGGGACATCCTCCGCTCGGCCCTCAGCCGCCAAGCCCCGCCCGCCGCCAACCTGGCGGAAACCATCCATGCCCGCTTCGCTGCCCTGGGCGGGGCCGACCTGCCCATGGCGCCGCGTGAACCGATGCCTGAGCCTCCGGCGTTCGACTGATGATCCTGTTGGATACGAATGTCGTCTCGGAGCTTATGCGCCCCGCTCCCACCCAGGGGGTGATGTCCTGGGTGGCCGCGCAGCCGCCGGCAAGCCTGTTCCTCTCCACCGTCACCGAGGCCGAGTTGCGCTATGGCGTTATGCTGCTGCCCGAGGGGCGGCGGAGAAGCGAGCTGCTCACCGCCCTTGAAGCCATGCTGGTTGTGGATTTCGCTGGGCGCATCCTGCCGTTTGACAGCCCTGCGGCAAGCGCCTTTGCGGCGATTTCCACTGGGCGGCGCCAGATGGGCAAGCCGATCTCCCAGTTCGATGCGCAGATCGCCGCCATCGCCCAGTCCCGGGGCGCGGAACTGGCCACCCGCAACGTGGCGGATTTTGAGGACTGCGGCGTGAGGATCATCAACCCCTGGGAGCCCTGAAGCGGTCCGGCGGCAGGGCGATCACAAGCATCCCGGGGAACGCAAGATGCCATACCGCTTCATTGACCTTGCTACACTAGGGCGAGCACGTGATCTTTCCATATGACGCGGTGCATGTGGACTTTACCTTGCGAAAGGTGGCCTGATGAGCAAGAAATCTACCCAACGGCTTTCACAGATCATTCACAGGTTCATTTCGTTCAAAAACAATCACGGAAATAACAATGCCCTGCAAAGCTTCCAGTCCTCAAAAGCGGGATCGGCTTCTCCGGAAGAAAAGGGGGGCGATACGGAAAGTGCGCCTAATGGCCAAGCAGGCCATCCAATTTTTTTCACAGATCGTTCACAGATTATTTTTGTCAAAAATAACCAAGCAAAAACAATACATTACATCGCTTCCAGTTCTCCAAGCGCTAATCTGCAAAAACCCGGCGAAAGCCGGGTTTTTTATGTTAACCAGCCGGGTGGTGCCAAGCCCGCGCGGCCAAGTCTGCTTGTTAAAATTCTGCCACCTGCCATCACCAAAGCGGCGGTGGACGATCTGAGCTTAACAGCCGGAGACACCGCCTATGCTGTCATCAAGCCGTCAGACGTGATAACCGGTAAGTAACGCCTCAAACTCCCCCACATGATCGTAATCGGGCATTAGCGTCATCAGCGCCTGGTCACGGCATGTGGCGGGGTGAGTGTAAATTTCTGTGCGCCCAGGTGGGATTAGCGGCAACAGGCGCTCAATGCGCTCGCGGGTCATGTGGCCAGACCATTTAATCCCGAACACCTGGTCCGGTACTTCCAGCCCCCGCGCCTGCCAGCGCAGCAGCCTCGTCCAGACGTAAAGCGCCCGCTCCGCTAGCCCCACGCGCTCCCCCAATGCCGCCATCACATCGGGCGGTTCGGCGGGCACACGCAGCCGTCTCAGCCCATATTTCCGCCCCACCTCTATCATCATCCGCGCGATGGTGGGGTGCAGCAGAAAATGCTTGTGCGCATCGGCATGTTGCAGTTCCAGCCCGGTGGCGGCATAAGCAGCGAATTGCGCCTCGATCTCGGCGCGCAACTGCCGGCGTGCGCCGGAAGAAAAGAAATAGCGCACGCCCAGTGCCGCCTGGTTGATAGAAAACCGTCCATCCGGCCCGGTGATATGGGGCAGGCGCGCATGACCCAGCAGTGAGTCACCATCCACCAGCACCAGATGCAGCCCCACCTTAAGGTCCGGCAGCGCCTTGGCGCGGCGCACCGCGTCGGCGGCTTCGGGGGCGGCCACCATCAGGCTCGCCTGCGTAAGGCAACCTTCGCGGCAGGCGCGCTCCACCGCCTCGTTCACCGAAAGGGTCAGGCCAAAATCATCAGCGGAAAAAATGATCTCGCGCAAAATTCAGCTATCGTTGCGCGGCACCCAGGGGATGCGGGCAAAGCCGATTCCATCCTCAGCCAGCGACTCGGCATCCTCGTCGGTGCTTTCGCCGTAGATGCCACGGGGCGGCGCCTCGCCGTAATGGATGCGCCGCGCTTCGTCGGCAAAGTCGGTGCCGACATAGTCGCAATTCTTCTCAACCTCTTCACGCAGCTTCTGAAGAGCCACCCGCACCGTATCCGGCAGGGCGCCACCAGCCGATTGCGGCGCAGAAGGCAGGGCTGGAGGCGGCGCGGCGGCGATGATAGGCTCAGCACCCTTGCGCGGAATAGCGGGCGCCATCAGGGCGCGTGAAACCTCAACACTGCCGCAGGACGGACAAGCGATAAAACCTGACGCCGCCTGTGCCTCAAACCCAGCACTGTCCTTGAACCAGCCATCGAATTCATGGCCAGCCTCACAACGAAGCTGATAATGGATCATGGGATCAGCAGCGGGTCCAGCCTACCCGCACGCTCCAACGCCAGAAGATCATCGCACCCCCCCACATGCCTCTCGCCGATGAAGATCTGCGGCACGGTGGTGCGCCCGCCAGAGCGGCGGATCGCATCCTGGCGCTGCGCCGTGCCATGCGGGGCGCTGATTTCCCTGAAGCTCACGCCTTTCTGTGTCAGCAGCGCCATGGCACGCGAGCAATATGGACAATAGGGCTGGGTGTAGATTTCGATGTCAGGCATTTCCTCAACCAATTAGCTGAGCATTTGCCGAATGCAAGATGTATCTAACCCAAACGCGGATCAGCCACGCGCGCCAGGGTCAGCACATCCACCCGTTTCGCTCCGCCCTCGCGCAATGCAACGGCGCATTGATGGGCGGTGGCGCCAGTGGTCATCACGTCATCCACCAGTAGCACGCGCTTGCCCGCCACATCAGCCCCGCGGTTGAGTGAAATGGCATCCGCAAGCTCTTCCCGGCGCTCCACCGCGCTCAAGCCTTCCAGCTTACGGGTTGCTCTCCAGCGGCACAGCACATCAAGCCCCAGGGGGCGGCCAGTGAGCCGCGCCAGGGCAATGGCCAGAACCGCCGCCTGGTTATAGCGGCGCTGGCGCAGCCTTGCCGCGTGCAGCGGCACCGGCACCAGCACAGCAACATATCTTCGCCTGGCCGCCGCATCAGCCGCGCCAGGCCTGAGGCAGCCTCGCTCTGGTCACCGTATTTCAACGGCAAGATCATTTTCTTGGCCGTCGCATCGTAGCGCAACGCGGCGCGCGCCATTTCAAACGCCGGGGTAGAGGCCAGGCAGCTTTCGCAATGATGGGTCTTGGGGCCCCCAATCACGAAGGGCAGCGGCGCGCCACAGCAATCGCATAAAGGGGCGCTCACAAAATTCGCGGTGCTGAAGCATTTCAGGCAAAGCTGCCCCTCGGCCTGAACCATATCGTCGCAAACAAGACAGGAAGGCGGCAAGACGCTATCCAGAACCCAGCGCAACAGGGGCTTCATGTGCAACAGATTTTCGATTTTGACACGATGGTGAAACACCGGGAGAGGGCGGCGGCGCGTCTTGCTTCTGTTCTTCCCGTTCTGGAAGATTTAAGCCAGCGCCTGCTCGACCGGCTGGACGACACCACGCGCCGCTTCTCCCGCGCGCTGGATTTCGGTGGGCGCGGCAGCGTGGCCCCAGCACTGGCCGCGCGAGGGATGCTGGTCGACAGCGCAGATTTTTCGGCCGCCATGGCGGCGCGCGCCGGAGGCAGGCCCACCACCCTGCCGGGCCCGGCTGATTTCGCCCTGATGCCGGAGACGTATGATGTCATTCTTGCACCATTTTCACTGCATTTCCTTGATGATCTGCCAGGTGCCCTGATCCAGCTGCGCCGCGCGCTCAAGCCGCAGGGGCTGCTGCTGGCCAGCCTGCCCGCACTGGGCACACTGCATGAGCTGCGGCTCTCCTTGCTGGACGCCGAAGAGGCGCTGACCGGCAAGGTGAGCCCGCGGGTTTCGCCCTTCCCTGATTTGCGCGATTGCGCCGGGTTGCTGCAACGGGCGGGGTTCACGCATCCGGTCGCCGATATCGAGGAGTTGAATTTCCTGTACGCTAATCCACTGGCGCTGCTGCACGATCTGCGCGATGCTGGCGAAACCAACGCCCTGGCCGGGCGCAGCCGCACCATTGCACCACGAGCATTGTTCCCCGCCGCGCTGGCAGCCCTGCCGCAAGCAGAAGGCCGCATGGAGGTGAAGTTGCACATGGCCGTACTCACTGGCTGGGCCTCATAATAACCCCGCTTTACGGAAGCTGAGCCAGCGCCCATTGCCGACGATGATATGGTCATGCAGCACCACCGAGAGCGCGCTGGCGGCCTTTTTAATCTCGCGGGTCATCGCTATGTCCTCATCCGACGGCGAGGGATCGCCGCTGGGATGGTTATGCACCAGGATAATCGCGGTGGAGCTTAGCTCCAGCGCCCGCTTCACCACCTCACGCGGGTAAACTGGCGTGTGGTTCACGGTACCGGTAGCCTGCGGCACATCGGCCAGCAGGCGGTTGCGGTTGTCCAGAAACAACACGCGGAACTGCTCCACCTTCTCGCGCGCCAGCACGGCCTGGAGATATTCCATCAGCCTGTCCCAATTGCTGAGGACCGGGCGGTAAAGTACCTCCGCCTTCGCCAGGCGCTGCGAGGCCGCCTGTACTAGCTTCAACGCCGAGACTCCGGCCTCACCTAACCCCTCAACGCCCAACAGCTCCGGCACCGGGGCCGAGATCGCGCTGGCATAGGAGCCGAACTTGGCCAGCAGCGCCCGCGCGATTGGCTTGGTGTCCCGGCACGGCAGCGCCAGGAACAAGGTCATTTCTATCAGCTCGTGATCCGCCAGCGCATCTGCCCCGCCAGCCAGGAACCTCGCGCGCAGCCTTGCCCTGTGTCCGTCTGTGCCCACTGCCAACGGCGCTGGTCGAATCTCCGGCGACAAAGTCTCGAGCATTGAAACATCGGCAAATCTGTACTGTGCTCGCGGCTTCTTCATGATGCCGCAAATTGACACAACTTTAAATAATTATAAACCCTTTTTAAATCTCAAAGTTGTGATTTCGGCTGGGTATCGGGCGGCACCTCATCACGCCTTTGCGGGGTCGCCAGAACCATGTAAACCGCCGGGACAACAAACAAAGTGAACAGGGTGCCGATGGAAAGACCGCCCGCGATGACCATGCCCATGGCATAGCGCGAGGCCGCCCCCGCACCGTTCGCAATAATCAGCGGCAGTACGCCAACCACCATGGCCGCCGTCGTCATCAAAATCGGCCGCAACCGGATATTGGCGGCGTATTCTATAGCCTGGCGTTTGCCCATGCCACCAAGCCGCGCCTCATTTGCAACCTCCGTCATCAGGATGCCGTGCTTGGAAACCAGCCCCATCAGCGTCACCAGTCCCACCTCTGTATAGATATTCAGGCTGAGTCCACCGATGCCGATATAAATGAAGGTCAGTGCCCCGGCGATCGACATCGGTACCGAAACAAGAATGATCAGCGGGTCGCGGAACGAATTGAACAAGGCCGCAAGTGCCAGAAAGATGATGATGAGGGCGAAAATGAAGGTGAAAATGAAAGCGCTGCTGGTTTGCACATATTGGCGCATCAGCCCGCCGTAATCGATCGTATCATCAGGCGGCAGAATCTGCTTGGCCAGCGTTTGCAGCGTATGCAGCGCGTCCGCCTCGGCCACGCCGGGGGCGACCACACCGCCCAAAGTCGCAGAATTCTGCTGCTGGAAATGATTGATCGTTTCCGGGATCACGGTGTTCTTGATGGTTGCGATGGCGGAGAGCGGCACGTTGATGCCGTTGGCAGAGAGCACATAGTAATTGTTCAGGTCCGACACGTTGAGCCGTGCGCTACGCTGTGTCTGCGGGATAACCTTGTAAGAGCGACCATCGAGATCGAAATAATTCACATAGCCGCCGCCCAGAGCCTGGCTCAGCGCTGCACCGATCTGGCTCATGTTCAGCCCTAGCGCCGCCGCCTTGTCACGGTCGATCACCACCGTGGATTCCGGCTGGTCGACCTTCAGATCACTTTGCAGGAAGATGAACTTGCCGCTGGCCAGCGCGGCCTGTAGCAGCTTCTGCGCATAAGGGTAAAGCACTTGAAAATTGCTCGTGGTTTTGATCACGAACTGCACCGGCAGGCCAGATGAACCGGGTAGCGGCGGCAATGGAAAGGCTGCCACCTGCTGGCCGGCATCCATCTTATTGGCATCCTGCTGCATCAAGGTTTGCAGCGTGGCGGCAGGGCGGCGCTCGCCCCACGGTTTCAGCACCGCGCCCAGAATATTCGTGCCCGGCACGTCGATCTGGAAGCTATGGGCGACGTCTGGATATTTCAGAATTGAACCATTGAGATACGTATCCCACATCGCCCTCTGGCCAATCGTTGCATCCGGCGCGGAGGTGCTGACGAACAACACAACCCCCTGATCCTCTTCCGGCGCCAGCTCACTCTTGGAACCCGACGCCAGGAAGTAGATGCTGGTAAGAATGATCGCGGCGAAAAGCAGCGTTACCGGCAGCGTGTCGAGGCTGGCGTGCAGCAGCCGCGTATAGGCCCGGTGCAATTTTGTGAAGCTGGAATCAATAAAGTTGATCAGCTTGCCTTCCCAGTTCGGCTGCTCGCGGTCCACATGCTTAAGAAACCGGGAGCTGAGCATCGGCGTGAGGGTCAGCGCCACGATGGCGGAGATGGTGACGGAGCCGGCCAGCGTCAGCGCAAACTCGGTGAACAACGCGCCGGTGAGGCCGGTTTGGAAGGCAATCGGCACATAGACCGCAATCAGCACAACCGTCATCGCGATGATCGGGCCGCCAAGCTCCGCCGCCGCCGCCCGCGCTGCTTGAAGCGGCGTTTCACCAAGGTCGATATGGCGGTTGACGTTTTCCACCACGATGATCGCATCATCCACCACCAACCCGATGGCCAAAACCAGTGCCAGCAGCGTGAGCAGGTTGATGGAAAATCCGAAGGCCGCCATCATCGCAAAGGCGCCGATCAGCGAAAGCGGGATCGCCACCACCGGGATCAACACCGAGCGCGGCGAACCGAGGAAGGCGAACACCACCAGGGTGACAATCAACAGCGCCTCGACCAGCGATGCCACCACCTCCTGGATCGAGGCATCCACGAACACCGTGGAGTCGTAAACGATCTGGCCGGTAAGCCCGCTGGGCAGATTGGCCTGGATGCCCGGCATCACCTTGCGCACAGCAGAGATGACATTCAGCAGATTGGCATCGGGCGCCACCTTGATACCGATATAAACCCCCGGCTTGTTATCGAAGGTCACGTGCTGGTCGTAAGTGTCCGCACCCAGCGTCACGGTGGCGACATCGCGCAGCCGGATGATCGTGCCATTCTGCTGCTTGATGATCAGTTGGCTGAATTCCTCGGGCGTGTGCAGCCCGGTTGAGGCATTCAGTGTCACCTGCGTCATCGTGCCCTTGGTGTTGCCCAGGGCAGAGATGAAATCATTCGCCGCCAGCGCGTTCCAGACATCGGTTGCCGTCAGCCCATAAGCGGCCAGCTTCTGCGGGTTCAGCCACACGCGCATGGCGTAGTTTTCACCGCCGAGAATCTCCGCCGTCTGCACACCATTCACGGCCTGCAATTGCGGCTGCACCACGCGGGTGATGTAGTCAGTAATCTGGTTGGCGTTCAGCGCAGCACTGCGAAAGCCAATATACATGGCATCCACTTCCTGGCCGATCGCCAGGGTGATCACCGGCTGCTCGGTGCCGGTGGGCAGCTGGTTGAGCACGGAATTCACCTGGGCCTGAACCTCGGTGAGCGCGGCATCAGGATTATGATTCAACACCAGATTGATGGTGATGGTGGAGACGCTGACCTGGCTGGACGAGGTCATATAGTCGATGCCATTCACCTGAGCGACGGCGTTTTCCAGCGGCGTGGTCACAAACCCGGCGATGGTATCGGGCGATGCCCCCGGATAGGTAGTGGTAATAGTGATTGTCGCGTTCTCGGTCTCCGGGAATTGCTGCACCGGCAGCGTGCCCACCGCGCGCAGGCCCATCACCAAAATCAGCACCGACACGGCGATCGACAGTACCGGCCGGGCGATGAACAGGTCTGTGAAGCGTTTCATGTCCGCCTCACTCGTTCGGTGGATTTGGGCTGGGATTGTTGCTGGGCTGGATTATGTTATTCACCGTCACCGGCGAGCCGTTATGCAGTTTCACCTGCCCGGCGGTTACCACCTCATCACCCGGCTGCACGCCAGAGAGCACCTGCACCTGATCGCCGCGCGTATCACCCAGTGTCACGAACACTTGCGAGACCACGAGGTTCGCGTGGCCCTGTGCATCCGTGCCGTGCTTCACGATATAAACCGTATCGCCGTAGGAGCTGTAGGCGATCGCGGTTTGCGGCAAGGTCACCGCATCTTTTGCCGCACCGACTTCCACCGAAACCGAGGCAAACATGCCAGGGCGCAGGCGCAGCTTGTCGTTTTCAAGCACCGCGCGCACGGCCAGCGAGCGTGTCGCGGCATCAATTGTCGCACCAATGGCGACGATTTTTGCCTTGTAGGTCTGGCCGGGATAGGCATCGAGGCCGACATCCACCACCTGCCCCACTTGCAGCTGCGCGATATCCTGCTGCGGCAGATAGAAGTCCACAAATAACGGGTTGAGCTGCTCGAGCGTGACGATGGTGGTGCCGGCCTGGAGATATTGCCCGAGATCCACCTGCCTGATGCCAAGCCGCCCGGCGAAGGGGGCACGCACAATCTTCTCATTCATCGTCGCCTGCTGTGCGGCCACCTGAGCATTGGCGGCGTCCAGATTGGCGCGGTCGGTATCGAGCTGTGCCTGGGAGATCGCATTGGCCGCGAGCTGCTTCTCATCGCGCGCATAGGTAATGGCATCCAACCGCGCCTGTGCTTGCAGCTGCGCCAGCACGGCGGAGTCGCTATTGGGGCGCAGAGTCAGCAGCACATCGCCCTTCTGCACGTCCTGGCCGGATTTGAAATTGATGCTGTCGACAATACCCGCCACCTCGGCAGAAAGCGACGCGCCGTTAATGGCGGTAAGCGTGCCAACGGAGTCGACCGAAGGCTGCCAGAGAGTTTCTTGCGCCTTGATGGTCGCAACCGTCTGCACCTGGTAGGCAAAGGTTTTCAGGAATTTTGCGACAAAGACG
Organism: Pseudomonadota bacterium; assembly: GCA_021826425.1. Lineage (GTDB taxonomy): Bacteria > Pseudomonadota > Alphaproteobacteria > Acetobacterales > Acetobacteraceae > Acidocella. The sequence goes on along the minus strand of JAKAZY010000017.1, from coordinate 5,205 downwards.
CCGCGCATGTACCCCCAGCCGAACACGAGCGCAAAGATCAACGCCACAATCAGCAGCATGATCGTCATCCGCTTCGCCGTCTTGCGTGATTGGCTCATCGTCCGGTTTTCCTCATGGAATGATCCCGCAGCATTGCACCGTCACATCCTGCCGGTGCCACCAGCCGCCGCCCAGCGCCTGGTAAAGCGCTGCGGTATCGGAAAGCCGGGCCGCCCTGGCTTTTACCTCGGCAACCAACGCGTTCTGGTAGGTCACCTGCGCCGTCAGCACAGATGAGAAAGGCTGGCCACCCAGCTTGTATTGGGCCTCGGTCACCGCCAGGCTCTGTGCCGCCGCCGCCCGCGCCGCCTGGGCGGCACTCAGCGTATCGGCGTCGTATTGCAGAGCAGAGAGCGCATCCGCCACGTTCTGGAATGCGCTGATCACCGTGGACTGATATTGCGCCCCCGCCACCCGCAGCGCCGCGATGGCGGCCTTGCGCTGCGCCAGAAGCTGCCCGCCCTCGAAGATCGGCTGGGTGATGCCGGCCACAAGGTTCCACAGCAAGGTTTGCGGCGTGAACAAGGTGCCCGTCGTGAGTGATTCATGCCCCACCTGCGCAGTGAGCTTGATCTGCGGCAGCAAATTCGCATCCGCTACGCCAACATTGGCTGAAGCCTCATGCAGTTGCGCCGCCGCCGCCGCTATATCTGGCCGCTGCGCCACAATGGCGGATGGCAGGCTTACGGGAATATCCGTGGGCAGCTTCAAATCATCCAGCGTAAAGCTTTGCAAATGGAAATTGCCCGGAAACTGGCCCGCATAGGCGGCAAGCTGGTTCTGCGCCTGGGCAAGCTGAGATTCCAAAGGCGGCAATGTCGCTTCCTGCTGCGCCAGGGTTGCCTGTTGCTGCAATACCTGCGCCTGCGCCACGCCACCCAGGCTCGCCTGGGTTTGCAGAATGGAGAGCAATTGCTGCTCATCGGCCACCAGTTTTTGCGTCGCCATGATCTGCGCGTTCAACGAGGCCTCGTTCACCGCGGCGGTGACAATGTTGGCGGTGAGCGTCAGGTAAGACGCCTCGAGTTGCCATCGCTCATAATCAGCCTGCGCGACGATGTTTTCGATCTGCCGCCGCTCGCCGCCGAACACATCCAGCGAATAGGAGACCGAAAGCGAAGCATTGTAGAGCGTGTAGGCCGGAAGAGACGCCCCCCTTGCGCTGCCATTGCCAAAAGCGGCCAGCCCCGCGCCTGAGCCCTTGTCGCGTTGTACGCCAAGGCTGCCGGAGAGCGCTGGCAGCAAACTGCCCTGTGCGGCGCGCACATTTTCCTCCGCCTCCAGCAATGTCTGCTGCGCCGCGGTCAGACTGGGGTTATTTTTGAACGCTCCTGCAATCAACGCATCAAGTTGCGGCGATTGAAACAGGCGCCACCAATCCCCAGCAATATCCGCGCCAATGGCGAAATGCTGCGCCGTGCCGCCGGCCGCCGCTGTGGCAGTGGGCAAAGGGGCGGGCGTTAACGCGACATTAGGTGCAGCAGGGTGGTGGTAATCCGGCCCCACGGCACACCCCGCCAGGGTGAAGGCCAAAGCCAGACAAGACGCCCAGGAGTGGAAACCGTTGGGTTTCATAAAACCTCAGCTACCGGCCTTTTTACAGCCAGTCAAGCCGAATACTCCCAACCGCACCCCAAGAATGAAAACTTGAAGGTTTTCTTAACCTTCATCTATAATGTCGAGATGGAAACAGAGGGACCACCCCACAAGCCCAAACGCCGTACCCCTGCCGAAGCTGAACCGTCGCGCATGGAGGGGCTCATCGCCGCCGCCGAAACTGTGTTTCTAGCAAAAGGCTACCATGACGCAACGATGTCCGCCATCGCACGGCAGGCCGGCATGTCCAAGCGCACCGTCTACATGATGGTTCAGTCCAAAGCCGAACTCTTCGGTGAGTTGCTGGCGCACCGCCATGCCATGATCCAGTTTCCAACCCAGGAGCCTGGCTGGACTCTGCATGACACGCTCTGCGCCAATTTGATGTGCCTGGCCAAATTCCTGCTGGAACCAACCCAGATCGCGATCACCCGGCTGGTGATCACGGAATATGCCCATAGCCCGGATTTCAGCCGCGTTTTCCTCTCAAGCCGGATACGCAAAGCCAAATCGCACCTGGAAACCTGCCTGCTCGAGCTCGCCTTGGCGCCCTGCATAACCCGCGACGAAGCCCGCGAACTGGCCTCCATGCTCTTTGGCATGGCGCTGGGGGAATTCCATTTCGGCGCACTTTCCGGCTTCCGCGCCGTGCCTGGCGCCAAAGTACTGGAAGCGCGAATCCGGCGGGCCGTATCCATCTTCCTGGCTGGCCTCAGCGCCGAACCAGATACTACCCCCCTGTTACCGACATGTGGCGCGGCACCGCCACCCGGCCAATAACAAAATCATGCCCTTTGGGCTTGGCCGCGATGCCCCGGTGAATCGCCGCTTCCAGCGCCTGGTCATCAGCACTGGCGCGCAGCGGTTTGCGTAAATCCACCGCATCCTCCTGGCCCAGGCACATATAAAGCGTGCCGGTGCAGGTCAGCCGCACCCGGTTGCAGGATTCACAGAAATTATGGCTGAGCGGGGTGATGAAGCCGATCCGCCGCCCGGTCTCGGCCACGACTTCATAGCGTGCCGGCCCGCCAGTGGCGTAATCGCTGGGCAACAGCGTCCAGCGCCGGGCAATATCCCTTCGCACCCCTGAGAGCGGCAGATGCGTCTGCTCACGCTGCGTCACCTGGCCCATCGGCATGGTCTCGATCAGGCAGAGATCCAGCCCCTCGCGCCCGCACCATTCCAGCATGCTGTCGAATTCATCATCGTTCACGCCTTTCAGCGCCACCATGTTGATCTTGATGGCAAGCCCGGCGGCCTTGGCGGCGGCCACCCCCTCCAGCACCTGCTGCAAGCGTCCCCAGCGGGTGATGCGGGCGAACTTGGCCTCATCCAGTGTATCGAGGCTGACATTGATCCGCCGCACCCCAGCCTGCGCCAGCCCTTGCGCATGCCGGGTAAGCTGCGAGCCGTTGGTGGTCAGGGTCAGCTCTTCCAGCCCGTTGCCAAGATGCTGCCCCAGCCCCTCGATCAGGCTCATCACATTACGCCGCACCAGCGGCTCGCCGCCGGTCAGGCGCAGCCTGGTCACACCTAGGCGGATAAACGCCGTGCACAGCCGTTCCATCTCCTCAAGCGAAAGCAGCTCCGCCTTGGGCAGGAAACTCATATCCTCGGCCATGCAATAAACACAGCGAAAATCGCAGCGATCTGTCACTGAAACGCGCAGATAAGAAACGTGTCGGCCAAACGGGTCTATCATGATGGTCTATTTCGGACTGATCCGGTCCTTTTGCAATTGCTCGGGTTCGGCATGTTCCAGCCCCGCCACGCTGGCATTCACCAGCACCTTGCCCACATGCTCAAAATTCACCGTCACGCGGGGGCCAACGGCGCTTTGCACCTGCCCCAGCCCCCATTCGGGCCGGCTGGAATGGCGCACATACTGGCCCGGCTCGAATTCAGAGCGTTCCAAGGCATCTCTCCACGAAATCAGCCATATGGGCGGGCGGCGGGGCGGTTGCATCAATGGCTGGCGTCAATGGCAGCGCCAGGCGCCGGGCCAGCAGACACATCTTCCCCTGCCCGTCACCATAAACGGGGTCGCCCAGCACTGGGTGCCCCAAATGCGCCGCATGCGCCCTGATCTGATGCGTACGCCCAGTGAGCAGCGTGAATTCCACCAGCGCATTGCCCCCCTGGGTGCCAAGCAAGCGCCAAGATGTGCGCGCGGGCGCCCCTTGCGCCTGCACCGCCATACGCCAGCTCTTGCCCTGCGTCAGCTTCTTCAACGGCGCGTCGATCTCGCCCGCCGGGCCATCCGGTACGCCACGCAGGCCGGCCCAGTATATTTTTTCCGCCTTGCCACCTTCGGCCATCATTGCCTGCGCCTCCAGCAAGAACGCCTTCTTGCGCGCGATCAGCAGGCAACCCGCCGTATCCTGATCCAGCCGGTGGGCCGCCCAAGGGCCGGTTTTGCCGCGCCGCCAGGCGGGAAAGCCATCCTCGATGCTGGGCCCGCCCGCCCGCCCGGCATAAACCGGCAACCCGGCCGGCTTGTTCACCACCAAAGCGCGGTCGTCCTGAAACAGGATTTCAATTGGCTGGGGCATCAGCCCCGCAAATGCTCAGGGATGGTGAAACCAAGCCGCACCGGAATATCCCACTCCTCCCGGGCACGGCGATATTCGGTGAACCCGGCGGCAATGTAGTTAGGCAAGGCGCGGGGATGGTCGGCATTGCAGGTGTTCACACTCATGCCGCGCAGGGCGGTGGCACCCTCAAACACGGTATCCACCGCCAAATCGAGCAGCTTCTTGCCCAGGCCCCGCCCGATAAAACCAGGCAGCAGGCCAAAATAATTCAGATTCACACAGGGCCAATAATCGGCATCGAGCTCGAAAAACCCGGCGAACTCGCCATCAACGCGCAACACATGCACAGAGACGGTGCTGCTGGCCAGATGCCGTTCCAGCAGATGATCAGGCATTACCCGGCGCAGCCACCACAGCCACGGCGCGCCAACCTCGGCATAAATTGCGCGATACTGGTCCGTCGTCAGCCGCTCGCGCGTCACGACGGCACCGGCAGGCAGCACCGTCTTGGGCCGCGGCGGCCGGTGCATCAAGCGCATGAACACCACTGTAACCACGGCGCGCTCCGTGGGCTCCCCGGGTGCGGGCCGCGCATAATCCAAAATCTCAGGCATCGGCCCTACCTTGTTCTAAACGGCCCGATTCAGATGACGCGGCTGCCGCCGCCCTATCATCGGGATGTTGCTAGTCATCCAGAAAGCTGCGCAGCTTGCGCGAGCGGCTGGGGTGCTTCAGCTTGCGCAGCGCCTTGGCCTCAATCTGGCGGATACGCTCGCGCGTCACGTTGAACTGCTGCCCCACCTCTTCCAGCGTATGGTCGGTGTTCATGCCGATGCCAAAGCGCATGCGCAGCACCCGCTCCTCACGCGGCGTCAAGGAGGAGAGCACACGCGTCGCCGCCTCGCGCAAATTGGCCTGCACGGCGGCATCCAGCGGAATAATCGCCGCCTTGTCTTCGATGAAATCGCCCAGATGGCTGTCTTCCTCATCGCCAATCGGCGTTTCAAGGCTGATCGGCTCCTTGGCGATTTTGAGC
>JAKAZY010000016.1 GCA_021826425.1 Pseudomonadota bacterium | reverse complement strand
GTCGCCCGCCAGGTCACCAAAGTCGAGTAGGAGGTGACGAACCAGGAGAGCGCGCCCTGCACTTGGCCAAATACCATCGGAATCTGACTCAGCCCCCCCAGCCCGATCTGCTTTGCGAAGTAACGGGGCAGAATCACCACCAGAGGAAAGATATTGGCGATCTGGTTGAACGAAATTATGAAGAAATTTAACGCCTTGGTCCGGCGCATGATTGCCCAGAAATTATCTCGCACGAACTGAAAGCTGCTACCCAGCTCAACGCCCTCTTGCGCTTCGCCGTGGGAGAGGGCGATGGCCTCGGGGTTTTCGCGCACACGCACCAAGCGGTAGCGGAAATTTGCCTCCAGCTTCTGCTGGTTGAAGGAGAGCGGCACCAACTTGCGGCCAATCAGATGCGTAAGCCCCGTGCCGATCAGCGAATACAGCACGGCAACCCAGAGCATATAGCCAGGGATGGTAATACCAAGCAGGCTTATGGAACCGGAGATGCTGTAGAGCACGAACACAAAACTCAACAGGGTCACCACATTAGTGATGAAATCCGTGCCCAGGGATAGGGTATTGTTGGTGAAATTATTAAGATCCTCGGAAATGCGCTGATCGGGATTGTCGATGATCGAACTTGGCGCATGCGAGAGGGAGATATTGTAATAGGCTCGGTCATTCAGCCAGTTTTGCACATAATGGGTGGTCATCCATTGCCGCCATTTGATCTGCAGCATCTGGCTTAAATAAGTGGCGTACACGGCGATCAGCACATAGATGACAACCAGTTCGACAAAGCCCGGCATCGGATTTTTGCCTGATATATGCACCAGCGGCATGTAAAGCAGTGTGATAACAGTTTTGGCGTCGTAAGCCTGGATGGCGTTGAAGAAATCATTATTCCAATAAGTCAGCACCACGTTCAGCCCGACCAGCAGCAGGTTGAGCAAAATCACCGTGCCGAGTAGCCCCCAGGCGGCCCATTTTTCCTCAGATTTGAAATAAGGCTTGGCCAGGCTCCAGCCTTCCGCGAAGCCGGTAAAGAAATTCGTCATCGCATGGCGCAAGGCTCAGCTCTCCTGCGGTTTCAGGCGCAGGCGGAGCACGCCGTGCAATGTCTCCGGATTGATAGGCTTGCCCTTGCGCAAAATCTCGATCTGCCCGGCCCGCGCCAGACGTTGCGCGGCCAGCTTCACCGGCGCCAGGGAGCGCCGCCAGCTTTCATCAAGCGGATTATCCGCCAGCGCGCGGGCGGCCTCTGTCGGCGAGATGGATTTGCTCGGTCCGCATGCGGCGAGCGTATCGAGAATGGCCTGTTCGGCGGGATCTACGGTCATGAGCCGAGACTTATGCCTGATCCTGCCGGGGCTTCAAACCCGTTACAAGTTTCAACTTGTAAAGATGAATGGCTTTTTTTGCAGTGCCCCGAACATCTCGGCAAACTCCATGCTTGGGATAGCATTGCCGAAAAACGATCCTTGTCCGTCGTCCGCCAGTGCCTTGCGCAGCAGCTCATACTGAGCTGTCGTCTCTACACCATCTGCCAACACCGAGCAGCCTAGGGCGTGCCCCGCCTCGATTGCGGCATGGATCATTGCAGCGCAAGCCGGGTCGCGGCTGAAATTTTGCGTCATCGACTTATCAAGCCGCAAGCTGGAGAAGGGCAAACGCTTCAAAGGCACCAGCGATGCGTAGCTCGCGCCGAAATGATTAAGAGCCAAACGCACGCCCAGCCCCTGGACCGCTTTTAGGGCAAAACTTGTGTCCTCGTTGTCGTCAAGTAGCATAGCCTCGGTTAGCAACAATTCCAGCCTTTCGGGCGCGATGCCTGAGCTGTTAAGCGCTTGCAGCAGATGCCGGACCAGCACTCCGCTTTTTAAATGCCGTTGCGACAACGCCAAGGAAACGGAAAAATGGTCCGGAAACTGCGCGAGTTCCAGGCACGCTGTACGTATCATCCAGCTGCCGATGTCGATAACGACATCCGATTGCTCGACCAATGCCAGAAAATGCCCCGCGGGAATAAACCCCCGGCGCGAATGGTTGAGCCGCAGCACCGCCTCCGCCCCTCTGGCAAGCCCGCTACGCAGCGATACCATGGGTTGGAAATATAGGGTTAGTCCCCCACCGACAGCCCCTGCCGTAGTTTCTGGACAACGCGCCGCCGCTCGGCGATCTTGTGTCGGGCATTATTATGCCGCAACACACGGTCGGTTTTAGTGGCGATCTCGGGCGGGTGAACGCTCAAAATTTCAGTAGATGGTTTTAAGTCTGGCATGGCGAAGCTGAGGTGACATGCAGAAGAGCTTGCGGCCGGATTCTTAATATCTACAAAACATAAAATTTGTATCTTTTGGCAAATTCTGAAGGGTGAGAGCGATAAGCCAGCGCAAATAGGGCCAAAGAGCTTGTTATGGTGCTCTCACCGGGTTCAGTGCGGCGCGCAGTCCGGCGAAGGCGCTTTCACGGCCGTAATGGCGCGTTATGTAGGCCAAGGGGATTTGAGGTGGCTGTGGAGTGACAACGTGCTGCAAAATGGCGGCGGCGAAATCCTCGGCGGTCTCGGCGCGTATAAAGGGCGAGCCATGCGTTTCGTGAAATCCGGCAAGGCTGGCTGGGGTGGCGATGGTGAACAAGCCATGCCGGGCATAATCCAGCATCTTGATTTTCAGTCCTGAACCTGCCCGCAGCGGCGAGATCGCCAAAGCTGCCCGGTGCAGCAGCGGGGCCAGATTTTTAACCCGCCCATGCACCACAATGCCATTGGGCAATTGCCGCAAAGCCGGCCCGCAATCGCCGATCAGATCGAGCGTAATGCCCTCGCCCTGTAGTGCAGGCCAGATATCGGCCAGAAACCAGCGCAGCCCGTCGAGGTTAGGTAGCGTATCACTGCCGATGAAAACCAGCCGCCCTGGCAACCGCGCCGTGTGCGGCGGGGGGCAGGGCAGGGCAGGCATTGGAGCAATGAAGATATTCGCGCTTGGGCACATATCTCGTAGCAAAGCGGCCTCTTCGGGCTGTATGGCGGCAATATGCTGGGCCTTTTCCAGCAGTGCGGCCTCACGTTCGCGCGTCAGCGCTTGCGGTTTCACCGCATACCCCGCCAGCCGCAGCGCCTCGGCCCGGCGGTAAAACACATCATGGGTTATCACGATGCTGTTCATCCGCAGCAATTCCGGCGCAGCCAGCAAGGGGGCGCGGAAGATTGTGTCGATCAGCACAGCTTCGGGCTTCAGCCTGGCGATGACCTCGGCGCAGCAACGCAAATCCGCGGCACTGACAAAACTGCCGAGAACTGCATCGGTATTTTGGCGGCGGTTGCGCAGCCTTGCGGCTAAAGGGGCGGGCAGGCGGCGTCGCGCCATGCGGGCAACGGCCAGGCAAAAACCAGCAAGCGACCCGGCAGCGGCATAGCGGCCAAGGCGAAAAACATGCGGCCCTTCCACGCCTTGCACGCCGTGGCGTACAAGCGGTGCGGAAAGCCGTTTGCCGGTCAGCAGGATGGTGACATCATGCCCCTCGGCGCGCAGCCAGCCCAGAATTTCAGCATTTAGGGCAAGGTGCCCCGCCTTACCTGGTTTCGGCAGCTCGTCGGTGACAAAAATGATCACCCGCCCGCCATGCGGTCAGGCAGCGTTCTGAGTAACGCCTTTTTCGGTAAGTAGGGTCTGCAACTCGCCGCTCTGATACATCTCAGTGACGATATCGCAGCCGCCAATGAACTCACCCTTCACATAAAGCTGCGGGATGGTTGGCCAGTTGGAAAATTGCTTGATACCGTCGCGGATCTCAGGGTTTTCCAGCACATTAACGGAGGAGAAAGCGACCCCGGCATGCTTCAATATCTGCACAACTCGGGCAGAAAACCCGCATTGTGGAAAAAGCGGCGTACCCTTCATGAACAGCATCACGGGCGAGCTGTCGACATGTTTCTGGATTTCAACGAAAACGGGATTTTCCATGTGAATTTTGGTCCTTAATCGGGCGCAGAGGTTTGCAGCGCCAAAGCGTGAAGTGCACCGCCCATGTTACCTTGAAGCGCGGCGTAAACCATTTGGTGCTGGCGTACCCGGGAAACACCCCGGAATGCTTCCGTCACCACAATCGCGGCGTAATGGTCGTTGTCACCGGCCAAATCCTCAATCTGGATCTTGGCGTCGGGGAAGGCGGCCCTGATCAAGGCCTCGATTTCACCCGCTGGCATGGCCATGTCGTCTAACCCTCTTCAGGCGAACCAGCGGGGGAAGAACCCCTCGTGGGCATCGCGCAATTGAGGCAGAGATATGGCAAGCCCATCCGGCAGAGTCAATTTTTTCTCTTCACACGAACGGCCGACATGCTGTGCGGGAATACCGGCGGCGGCGGCGGCGGCCAGTAACGGCGCTGTGTCCCGAACAGCCAGCACATACCTGGCCTGGTCCTCGCCAAACCAATACTCTGCAGCCCCGGCGCCGATCACTTCGACCCCGCAATCCCCGGCCAGCGCCATTTCGGCCAGTGCGACCAGCAGCCCGCCATCCGAGATATCATGGCAGGCGGCAATGCGCCCAGCCAAAATCTGTTCACGCACAAAATCGCCGTTGCGGCGTTCGGTGGTCAAATTCACCGGTGGAGGCGCGCCTTCCTCACGGCCGAGAATTTCGCGCAAATAAAGCGAACACCCCAGCTCGCCCGCGGTTTCGCCGACAACGATCAAGCTCAGATCCGGGCTCAGTCCATATCCTACCGCTAAAGCCGCATCCTCTATCACGCCGACCGCGCCGATGGCGGGGGTGGGCAGAATCGGGTGGCCCTCGGTCTCGTTATAGAGCGAGACATTGCCGGACACGACGGGGAAGTCCAGCGCGATACACGCCGCCGCCATGCCTTTGATGGCATTGGCGAACTGGCCCATGATCACTGGTTTTTCCGGGTTGCCGAAATTCATGTTATCCGTCACCGCCAAGGGCAGGGCGCCGGTGGCGGTGATGTTGCGCCAGGCCTCGGCCACCGCTTGGGCGCCGCCCACCTCCGCATCCGCCACACAATAGCGCGGCGTCACATCGGTGGTGATGGCCAGAGCCCGTTTTGAGCCTTCAAGCCGGATGATGGCGGCATCCGCCTGGGCCGGGCGTTTGACAGTCTGGCCGCCAACGGTGCTGTCATACTGGTCAAAAATCCAGCGGCGCGAGCATAAATCCGGGCAGGCGATAAGCTTCAGCAGGGCTTGGTCCAGCGGCACATTGCTCTCCACCGGCTCCAGTCTGGTCGGCTTGGGAGTCTCGGCAATCGGCCTGCGATAGAGCGGCGCGGCCTCAGCCAGCGGAGCCAGAAGAATATCCGCTTCGACGACGCCCTTATGCTTGACCACGATACGGCCGGTATCGGTGATATGGCCGATGACGGCGTAATCCAGGTCCCATTTCTCAATAATGGCGCGGGCCATCTCAGCACGTTCGGGCTTGAGCACCAGCAGCATGCGCTCCTGGCTCTCAGAGAGCATCATCTCATAGGCGCTCATGCCGGTTTCGCGCTGCGGGACATCGTCCAGGTTCAATTCAATGCCAACGCCACCCTTGCCCGCCATCTCAACGGAGGAGGAGGTGAGGCCCGCCGCGCCCATATCCTGAATCGCGACAATCGCATCCGTCTGCATTAGCTCCAGGCAGGCCTCAATCAGCAGCTTCTCGGTGAATGGGTCACCCACCTGCACGGTCGGGCGCTTATCCTCCGAGGCGGCGTCGAACTCAGTGCTCGCCATGGTGGCGCCATGGATGCCGTCGCGCCCGGTCTTGGAGCCGACATAGACCACCGGATTGCCAATGCCGGCGGCAGCGGAGAGGAAGATCTTGTCCTGGCGCGCAATGCCCACGGTCATCGCGTTCACCAGCGGGTTACCGTTATAGGCCGGGTGGAAGTTCACCTCGCCGCCCACGGTCGGCACGCCGACGCAATTGCCATAGCCGCCAATGCCGCGCACCACCCCATCGACCACGCGCTTGGTCACCGGCAAAGCTGGGTCGCCAAAGCGCAGCGCGTTGAGATTGGCGATGGGGCGCGCGCCCATGGTGAACACGTCGCGTAAGATTCCGCCGACACCGGTCGCTGCACCCTGATAGGGCTCGATGAAGCTGGGATGGTTATGCGATTCCATCTTGAAGATCGCCGCCAAACCCTCGCCGATATCGATCACGCCGGCATTCTCGCCGGGACCGTGAATGACCCAGGGCGCCTTGGTCGGCAGCTCCTTCAGCCAGACGCGCGAGGATTTATAGGAGCAATGCTCGGACCACATCACCGAGAAAATGCCAAGCTCCGTGAGGCTCGGCGTGCGGCCCATGATCTCCAGCACCTTGCCCCATTCCCCGGCGTTCAGGCCGAAGGATTTCGCCAGGGATTCGTTCACTTGCATCATGCGGCCGCCAGGGAGTCGAAGAGGGGTTTGCCGTCAACGCCGCCCATCAGCGGGTCGACGAGATTTTCCGGGTGGGGCATTAGCCCCAGCACCCGCAGATTGGGGGAAAAAATCCCCGCGATGCTGCGCGCTGAACCATTGCGGTTGATGTCGCTGTAGCGGAATGCCACAAGCCCTTCGCCTTCCAGCCGGTCCAGCGTGGCGTCATCGGCGGCGTAATTACCGTCCCCGTGGGCCATGGGGGCGCGGAACTCAGCTCCCTTTTCCCATTTGGAGGTGAACACGGTATCGGCGCGCTCCACTTTCAGCATCGTGTCCATGGAGAGGAAACGCAGCCCCGCATTGCGCAGCAGCGCGCCCGGCAGCAGCCCGGCCTCGGTGATAATCTGGAAGCCATTGCAAACCCCCAGCACATAGCCGCCGCGTTCGGCATGGGCTTTTACGGCCCGCATGATCGGGCTTTGCGCCGCCATCGCGCCGCAGCGCAGATAATCGCCGAAGGAGAAGCCGCCAGGCAGAATCACCAGGTCCGTGCCGACTGGCAGCTCGGTTTCCTTGTGCCAGACGATGGCGGGTTCTTGCCTGAAGCTCTGGCGTACCGCCAAAACCATATCGCGCTCCCGGTTGATACCGGGGAAAAGAAGAATGGCGGCTTTCATGGCCTGCTTCTGCCGTAACTCCTCCGGCCAAGCAATATCGCTTTCTTCAGGTCGGCTTTGTGCCAGCCTCCAGCAGCTTCTCGATCAGCGCATTGCCGTCGATTTTTTCTTCAGTCAGCGCCATGGCCAGCACCTCGCCGCCGAATACGTTGGGGGCCAGAATCATGTCCGGTTGTACCCGGCGTACCCGTTCCAGGTTCCTGCGGTTGCTCACCGCGGCGATTTTCTTGGCGTCCGTCGTGATCTCCCGTAGGGCGAGAATCACGAAGGCGTTTTCCGCGTCGTCGGGGGAGAGGGCCAGCACCGCATGGGCGGTTTCCGCCCCTGCTTTGCGTAGCACCTCCAGCTCCGTGGCATCGCCCCGGATAACCTCGGCTTCGCCAAAATCCTCATCCTCGTCGGTCACCACGATCACGGATTTGCTCCGCGTCAGCAATTCGCGCGCGGTATTGTGGGCCAGCGCCCCGGCGCCCGCGATGATGTAATGATTCACCCGTTTCATGCGCTTCCTCTGCGGTTCGATGATGCGGTTGAGCCGCCCTTGCACCAGTGGGCCCACCACGGCGGTGATGGAGGTGGCGAATACCGTGATGCCAACGATGATGAGCGACATAACAAACAGACGTGCATCGTCGCTCTTGGGCGAGATGTCGCCATAACCAACCGTGGACATGGTCACGACGGTAAAATAGGCAGCCTGCGGCAAGGTAACGATGGGTGGTGAAAAGCCTTCACCCAATATAAGCGAACCAAGAACCCCGTAGGTCAGCAGCAGGATCGACGCGGCAATGGCGAAAAGCGTGCCAGCTGCCAGCGAGGAGTGCTGGAAATTTCGTCCCGAGACGGACAGGGGCAGGAACAGCGCCGCAATATAGAGAAACGCGCCGGAATGCCATGATTGATGGCTATACCCGATTGCGAGGGCACCCTGCGTGAAGGTGATCACTAGGGCCGAAATCCACGCCATACGAGAGCGCAGAAGCAGGCCGATCGCAATGAAAATCTGTAGCGTACCAACTATGGCACTGGGCACTCCTTGCAGAATTAAAGCGGGAACGCTGGCATTCAAAGGGTGCAGCGCATTGAAGAGCCCGTTCAGCTGCAGATGCAAATATTCCGAGGCATAGCGCCGGATAGTGGGTAGCAGAGCCAGCAGCCCAGCCACGCCAACGGCCGCGGCCAAAGGCAGGTGCGGAAACCAAAGATCCAGCCGTGCCCGCCGGTAAGTACGCCAGGCCAGTTTTTCCAGGTTTGACAGCACCCCATGCAACATGGTCACGCCGCCAAGGCCATGAGTAAGGGAAGGGCTAGCATGCCCAATGTTTGAGGACGCGCGGCGCATATGTAAAGCGCTGCGCGCGGCGGTTTACGCCGCGATCTCGACCTTGAAACTCTCGATCACCGTGTTGGCCAGCAGCTTGCGGGCCATTTCCTCAGCTTTCGTCTTGGCTTGGGCGGCGTCGGTCTCAATCAGTTCCAGTTCGATGATCTTGCCCATGCGCACTTCGCCCACCTGGGTAAAGCCCAGATTATTCAGCGCATGGCCAATAGCTTTGCCCTGCGGGTCGAGCACGCCGTTCTTCAGCATGATGGTGACGATGGCCTTCATAAATCACAAAACCTTTTTATGGATTAACGCAAACTCACAGACGATATTTGTTATTGCATCGTCTCCGGACCCTTCATGTCGCGGGAACCGGCTTCGGGAAGAATGCCGAGGCGGCGGGCAACCTCTTGGTAGGCTTCTTCGATCTTACCGAGGTCACGCCGGAAGCGGTCTTTGTCCATCTTCTCGTTGGTTTTGCTGTCCCAGAGGCGGCAATTATCCGGACTGATCTCATCGGCCAGAACGATACGCATTTCATCATTTTCAAACAGCCGACCAAACTCCAGCTTGAAGTCGACCAGGGTGATGCCCACGCCCAGGAACAATCCTGTCAGAAAGTCGTTTATGCGAAGGGTAAGATGGACGATGTCGTCCATGTCTGGCGGATTGGCCCAACCGAAGGCGGTGATGTGTTCTTCCGCCACCATCGGGTCACCAAGCTGGTCGTTCTTGTAATAATATTCGACTATGGAGCGGGGTAGGCGCGTACCTTCCGGGATGCCAAGGCGCTGGGCAATGGAGCCTGCCGCGATATTGCGTACCACGACCTCAATGGGAATGATTTCAACTTCTTTAATAAGTTGTTCGCGCATATTAAGGCGGCGGATGAAGTGGGTTGGGACGTTAATCTCAGCCAGCTTCGTCATCAGAAATTCGCTGATTCGGTTGTTCAACACGCCTTTGCCGGTGATCGTACCCTTTTTCTGGGCGTTGAACGCGGTGGCGTCATCCTTGAAGTACTGCACGAGCGTGCCGGGCTCCGGCCCCTCAAACAGAATCTTTGCTTTGCCTTCATAGAGTTGCCGCCGGCGAGCCATGGGTTACAAACCTTCGAAATGAACGGAGCCGGTCTATACCAACTGAGCTTCAGGAATACCATGGGGAAGGTCGCATGGGGGCCAAGCCGTAACAGGGCATAGCCAAAACAGTTTGCAAGGCTATCTGTCTGTTTAATGGAAAACGCCCGCACATTCCCGATCTACCGTGCCGCTTTCAGCGGTCTTCTGGCGATGTTCGTCAGCATCGGGGTGACGCGGTTTGGCTTCGCGCCGCTGGTCCCCGCTTTGGCCAAGGCGGGGTGGTATAGTGCGGCAGGCGCCTTCTGGTTAGGGACGGTAAATCTGGCCGGTTATTTCATCGGGGCGGCGGCAATGCGCATGTGGCGCCGTGCTTTTTCGGTGAAACCGGCGGTGCTGTTGTTCATGAGCTTAACGGCGGCGGCCACACTGGGCTCGGGATTAAACTGGGGGTGGGCCTGGTTCGGTGCCTGGCGGCTGATTTCTGGCATTGCCGGCGGAGTTTTGATGGTATTGATGGCCGCCGCCGTGGTGGGGAGGGCACCTTCTGCCGCACGAGGGCGGGTTTCGGGCATTACATTTGCCGGCATGGGGGCGGGAACCGCGTTCAGCGCGATACTCTTGCCGTTGCTGCTGTCCAGAGGGCTGGTGTTCACTTGGTTGGCGCTGGGAATGGTGTGTGTGCTGGCAACTCTGGCGGTGGCGGTGATGATGCCGCCATCCCGCATTGAGCCGCCACCACGCCACGCCGCAAAAGGGCTTCCTCCCCGGCCTGTGCTGTTGATGATTACAGCCTACGCGCTCTCTGCACTTGGGTTTATACCGCATATGCTGTTTCTCTCCAGCTTTGCGGCGCTGGGCCTGCATCGAGGGGTGGCTGCGGGGGCAATGATTGCGGCCTGGTTGGGTGTTTCGGCCATGTTGGGGCCGCCTTTATTGGGGCGGGTAGCGGACAGGTTTGGGTTTCTGCCGACCTTGGGAAGTGGTTACGTGGTGATGGGCTGCGGTGTGGCGCTGCCATTGCTGGTACATGCGCAAATTGCTCTGATTATTTCCGCCATGGCGGTGGGCGCGATTGCGTTGGGCGCTGTGATGTTGGTGGCGGGGGCTGTAGCCGGAATGGTGCCAGCGGAGCGGCTTTCCGGCGATTGGGGGCTGGCAACCATGGTGTATGCAGTCGTGCAGGCCGTGGTCGCGGCATTTTTCTCGCATCTGTTCCATGCCACCGGAAGCTACCAGTTGCTGTTCGGGATTGGCACCGCGGCGATGGTGGTTTCCGCCTTGCTTATTTTGCTTACGGCAAGAATGGCAAGGCGGTAGGGGGTTACGCGTTCTCGGTTTCCAGTGATGAATAGTCGGTGTAGCCCGTGCTGCCTTCGGCATAGAAGGTTTCAGGCACGGGCTTATTCAGGGGCGCGTTATTGGCAAACCGGGTCACGAGGTCCGGGTTGGCTATAAATGTTTTGCCCCAGGCCACGGCATCGGCTGTGCCAGCGGCGATGGCTGCCTCGGCGCTCTCCTTGGTGAAGCCTTCATTGGCTATATATACGCCGCCAAAGGCTTTCTTGATCTGTGGACCTATGGAGTCATCCGCCTGATGTTCGCGTGCACAGATGAAGACGATGCCACGTTCGCGCAGCTCCTGGGCCACATAAGTGAATGTGGCCAGGGGGTTGGAATCGCCCATCGAGTGGCTATCCATACGCGGGGCAAGATGCACGCCCACCAAATCCGGCCCAAACACGGACGCGGCGGCATCCGTTACCTCTAAAAGCAGCCGCGCCCGGTTCTGAATGGGTCCACCATATTCATCTGTCCGCTTGTTGGTGGAATCCTGGAGGAACTGATCCAGCAGATAGCCATTGGCGCCGTGGATTTCGACACCGTCGAACCCTGCCATCTGCGCGTTCATCGCCGCCTTGCGGTAGCATTCGACGATGCCGGCGATCTCGCTGGTCTCCAAAGCTCGCGGCGTTACGTAGTTTTGCTGCGGGCGCACAAGGCTGACATGCCCCTCGGCGGCGATGGCGGAGGGCGCCACCGGCAACGCGCCATTCAGATAAAGCGGGGCGGAAATGCGGCCAACATGCCAGAGCTGGACAAAGATACGCCCGCCCCTCTGGTGTACGGCTTTGGTGATGAGCTTCCAACCTTCCACCTGCTCCTGGGACCAGAGGCCGGGTGTGTCCGGGTAGCCAACACCCATCGGGGTGACGGCGGTGGCCTCAGAGATGATTAGTCCGGCATCGGCCCGCTGGGCATAATATTCGGCCATAAGTGCGTTGGGAATACGCCCCTCAGAGGCACGGCAGCGCGTGAGCGGCGCCATGATGATGCGGTTGGGAAGTGTCAGTTCGCCAAGTTTCAATGGGTCAAGCAAGGTTGGCATGAAGCAGGTCCTTTTTTCTCTAAAAATATTTAGCAAATACGGGTTGTGGAGAGGCCTGCGCCGGCAACGGAGCGGATAATTTTTGGCCCCTCACAACTGGTCCTTCAATTCGGCAAGGAATGCAGCAATGGCGGCTTCGTTTCGTTGGTAGAACGCCCATTGCCCGACCTTTTTGACTGTTATCAGCCCAGCCTGATGCAGCACGGCGAGGTGGCCGGAGACGGTGGATTGAGAGAGGCTACAGGTGGTTTCGATCTTGTTGGCGCAAACGCCCCACTCATAAGGATGTTCCTGACCTGGGAAGCTTTCAGCCGGGGTGCTCAGTCCGTGCAAAATCTTCAGCCTTACGGGGTTGGCGAGAGCTTTCAGAATCTCGTCGGCACCAGTGGGAGATGAGCGAGATTGGTTCGTCACATCCCGATATTTAAATCGGAAAAGTACGATTTAAAGGGGTCAAAGTGGAATTTTTCCAAGCCCCCCAGGACGGTCGAGAATATAGGTGGGGAAGGCGGTACCGCTGATCTTGCCGCGCAAATTAGCAAGAATTTCGCGCCCGCGCTCAGGTGCCACATAAAAACGGGCTGTGCCGGGGGCGGCGTCGAGCTGGTGCAGGTAGTAGGGTTTTACCCGGGCGCGGAGCATGGCGCGGAAAAGGTCGGCCAGCGCGCCTTCAGAGTCGTTCACACCCGCCAGCAGCACGGTTTGGCCAAGCAGCGGGATGCCGAGCCGGGAGAGGCTGTTTAGAGCAATGTTCGTGGCCTCTGAGAATTCCCGCGCATGATTGGCGTGAATGGCGAGATAGAGGGGTTTTTCTGTCTCCAGCGCAGCCAGCAGCGCAGGGTTTATGAGGCTGGGGTCCGCGACGGGTACGCGGCTATGGATGCGCAGCAGCTCGACATGGGGAATGGCACCTAAGCGGCGCAGCATTTCCCCCAGGCGGCGGGGTGAGAGGATCAGCGGGTCGCCGCCGGTGAGGATGACCTCGCGGATGGCGGGACGGGCGGAGATATAGTCGTAGGCGACCTCAAGCTGGTCCGGGGTGAGCAGCCCGCCATCTGGCCCCACCTGTTCGCGCCTAAAGCAGAAACGGCAATAAACCGGGCAGGCGAGAAGCGGCTTGAGCAGGGCGCGGTCCGGGTAGCGGTGGACGATGCCGGGGAGAGGGGAGAGGGCTTCATCCGCGATCGGGTCGGCATTCTCATGCGGGGCGGTGATGAGTTCCGCGAGGTCTGGCAGGAATTGCAGGCCAAGGGGGTCGCTGGGGTTTTCAATTCTTGCGGCGAGGGCCGGGGGAACCGCAATGGCGTAGCGGGCGGCAACAGCTTCGGCATCGGTGAGCTGTTCAGGCGGCAGTAGCCCGGCTTGAACCAGCTCTTGCGGGGTCCGCAAACTGCGTTGTTTGGGGGCGGAAATTCCGTCTGGCATCGGGAGCGTGTAAACCCTGTGCCATGAGCTCTCAACCCTGGCAGACATTGCCTGACCGCATGGCGCTTCTGCGCCGGCGTAATTTGCTGGCCGCTGCACTGCGCGCCTTCTTCACCGCGCGTGGCTATACGGAGGTGGAAACGCCCTATGCCGTGCCAGCACCTGGTGAGGAGGTGCATCTGCGCGCGAGGCCGACTGGCGGGGAGTGGCTGAATACCTCCCCGGAATTTGCGATGAAGAAGCTGTTGGCGGGGGGGTCGGGTCCGATTTTCCAGTTGGCGCGGGTGTGGCGGGATGAGCCGTGGTCTGATATGCACGCGCCGGAATTTACCATGTTAGAGTGGTATGATCTGCACGCGGATATGGGCGCGTTGATGCGGGAGACTTTCGCGCTGCTGCAAGCCACATTGCCGCCGGAGGTGAGCTGCCGCGGCATCACCACGCGGCTGGATGAGCCGGAATATTTAACCGTTGGGGAAGCGTTCGAGCGTTACGTGGGTGCAGATGTGCTGGCCACGGAGGGGGATGCGGCGGCGCTGGCGGCGCAGGCCAATGCCAGGCTTCGCGAGGGTGAGGATTGGGAGGATTTGTTCTTCCGCCTGATGCTGGAGCGGGTGGAGCCGCGTCTGGGGCGTGGGCGGGTGACGTTTCTCACGCATTGGCCCGCCGCGCAGGCGGCTTTGGCGCGGCGCTGCCCGGAGGATGCGCGGGTGGCGGAGCGGTTTGAGCTATATGTATGCGGGATCGAGCTGGCCAATGCCTTCGTGGAACTGACAGATGCGACCGAACAACGGGCGCGTTTTATTGAGGACCGGGCGCGGCGCCATGCGATTTATGGGCCGGACTGGGCACTGGACGAGGGTTTTTTGGCCGCGGTTGAGGCATTGCCGTCCTGCGCGGGCATTGCGTTAGGGTTTGACCGGCTGGTCATGCTGGCCACCAACGCCCGGCGCATTGCTGATGTGCTGTGGTTGCCAGGGGTTTGAAACCAAAAGCAACAATCCTCATCTGAAAGGCGTTTTCAGCGTATAGCTATAGTAAAATTAATCTTGAGAATTGATGAGGATGGATGATGCGATTGATCTATGCTCTTGGTTTAACGCTGGCGCTGGCGGGCTGTGCGACCGGGCCGAGTTTGGAATCTCAAATGGCGGCCTATATCGGCACGCCAGAAACGGTTCTGGTGCAGAAGCTTGGGGTTCCCGCACGGCAGATTACCGTGAATAATGTTTCTTATCTGGCTTATGAATTGCGGAACCAGGCGCAGGTTCAACCCGGCGGTTATGCATGGGGCGGGCCGTATTGGGACGGTTGGGGGCCTTACCCGTATGCCCGGCCGATCGTGCCGCAAAATGTCCGGGTATGGTCCTGCGAAGTCACTTTCCTGCTGACGCAAGGCAAGGTGCAGAGCTTCACCCTGCGTGGGAATGATTGCCAATAACCAAGCTTAAGCGGCGCCCTTCATTGCGTCTATGATAGCCTTTACGCCCGCAGCCGCACCTTTTGGGTGGTTCCACACCGCCTTGCTAACGGCCAGAAATTCGGCTCCGGCTTGCACCAGCGGCGCGCAGTTTTCAGCCGTTATGCCGCCAATGGCGACGCAAGGCACTTCCATTGTCTCCGCCCAGATTTTCAGCGTGTCGATCTCCGCCATCTCCGGCGGTTCCTTGGTTGTGGTTGGAAAAAAGGCGCCGAAAGCCACGTAATCTGCCCCGGCTTCGCTGGCTTCCATCGCCAGATGGCGGGAGTTGTGACAGGTGACACCAAGGGTGAGGTTGCCGAGGATTTTGCGGGCCTGTTTGGCTTGCATGTCCGTTTGGCCGACATGGGCGCCGTCGCAGCCGGATTTAACCGCCAGGGCGGGGTTGTCGTTAAGCAGAAAAGCAACATCGCGGCTTTGGGCGATGGGGCGCAGACGTTCGATGACACGCAAAAGCTCGGCCTCGGGCATGTTTTTCAGTCGCAGCTGCACGGCGGCGACATCCCCCGCATCGAGGGCAGCGGCGAGTTGGTTCTCGAATGTCGCGGGCAGAATGGGCGGGGTGATAAGATAGAGGCGGCAATCGGTCACAGCATGTCCTCGAAATTGAAAAGGGGGCCGAAGCCCCCTTAATGTGTCGTTGCGGGCGTCAGGCTTTGTTCAGATAGATGTCGATGATCTTCTGTAGCATCGCCAGAGCTTCCTCACGCGGGCGCTGGAAGGTGTTGCGGCCGATGATCGAGCCGTTGGCGCCGCCGTCGCGCAGGCCGCGAATTTCTTCGTACAGGCCATCCAGGCTCTTGGACTCGCCACCTGAGAACACCACGAGACGCTTGCCCGCAAAGCAGCTATCAACCACGTGCTTGACGCGCTTGGCCATGGTGGACGCGTCGAACCCTGCATAGGATTTCTTGGCGGCCTCCAGGGAGATGACGTCGGTCGGGGGTTTCACTTTGATGATATGGGCACCGAGAAGTGCGGCCATGTGGGCGGCATAGGCGCAGATGTCGAGTGCTGTCTCGCCGGCCTTATCCAGCATCGGGCCGCGCGGATAGGACCACACGACAACGGCGAGGCCGGCGGATTTGGCTTCCTCGGCCATTTCACGGATTTCTTCCATCAGCTCGAATGCGAATTCGGAACCTGGATAAATGGTAAAGCCGATCGCGGAGCAACCCAGGCGCAGCGCATCTGACACCGAGCCGGTGAGCGCCTGGTTTTGCAGCGTAGCCAGCGAATTGGATGAATTCACCTTTAAAATGGTGGGAATTTGTCCGGCGAACGCGGCGGCGCCGACTTCGAGCATTCCAAGTGGTGCGGCATAGGCGGAAAGTCCCGCATCCACGGCCAATTGGTAATGGTAATAAGGGTCATAGGCCGCAGGGTTAGGGGCGAAGGAGCGGGCCGGACCATGCTCAAAGCCCTGATCGACCGGCAGAATCACCAGCTTTCCGGTGCCTGCCAGCTTGCCATGCATCAGAATGCGGGCAAGATTTGTCTTGGTGCCGGGATTGTCGCTCTCGTAATGCGACAGGATTTTCTTAACCGTATCGGTCATCGCCATATGAACCAGCCCTCCATTGGGAAACTGGCGGCCATGTAACGCATGGCGGCGACGCTGTCATCCATTGAGCCATGAAATCAGACGGCTTTCCGCGCCGGGTTGGCGTAAATTCAGCGCAGGAGGCGTGGAATTGAGCAGAACGGCGCCTTGATTTGCAGCCATGGCCGCGATTTCGTCCCAGCTTGGGCAGGGGGTGAGCACCATGCCTTTGAGTCCGATGGTGAGTGCTTCCATTGCCCGGCCGGGCGCAATGCTGCAGTCAAGCAAAGCCGGGCCGTTATGCTCGGCAATTGATAACAGCGCGCGCCACCATAGACATCCCCAGGAAAGTGCTGCTCCGGGGGGCGACAGGAGTGTGACGGGCAGAGCTGGCCTTAGGGCCAGACGAGCTTCGACCAGCCCATGAATGATGACTGCTCTCGGCAATGTAGTAAAAGTTACTGATGCGTCAGCCAAATCGTGCTTCTTCCTTGACCTCATATACCGCGCTCGGGTTGAATAATCAGTATGGCCGAGTCGGAATCCGAAGACGAAATCTTAGATCGCATCGAGGATGCGCTGCGCAAGATCGCCGGCGCAACTCAGGGCGGGAAACATAAACCAGGGCAAGACGGATCGCTTGACCAAGACGCACTGGCTGCGATTCTGGACAAGCTCATTTTGCGGCTGCGAGAGGGCTTGGACCCTCCCCAGATGCCACCAGCGGAGTAAGGCCATGGCTCAGGTTACGATTCGCATAAATGGCTATGCCTATGTTGTCGGTTGCGAAGATGGGCAGGAAGATCATTTAGCGAAGATGGCAGCCGAGATCGAGCAGCGCATCTCCAGCATCAAAGCAATTGGCGGACAGTCCGGCGAGGCGCGTCTGTTGATGCTGGCAGCCTTGTTGCTGGCCGATGAGCTGTATGATCTGAACAATGGTGCCGCGGGTGCGGCCGCCCAGACCCAGCAGCATGCGAGAGGCAAACCGGCCGGGGAGCACCGCGCGAGGCTGCGTCGGGTGGCGGCGCGGGCTGAAGAAATTGCCTCCGATCTGCTGGACCTTTGACGCTTGGTCCATCCGTGCCTGTAAGAGATTGCAAGGGGGATTTATCCAGCCTAGACTGCCGCTAGGAGCTGCCCGGTGCGTCAGGCATGTCATCCCCTGGGCCGTTAAGCATTTCCCTTGGGAGCTGGCTCTGTCCAGGCTATGGTTTGGATAACTGGTGCCCACCTGCACTAGCAGGCCTTGGGAGGATGCGAACGCCAACGGCCAGGGCGGCTCCACCTTTTCGGCCGTCGGCTGAGCTGGTGTAAAAACAACGTGTTTGATGTCTATTGCCGAATGGTTTTGTTGACCGTTCTGCCACATCCTGGCATCGTTACGAGCTGGGGAGGGCAGCATGACACGCTCGGAATTGATCGCTGGATTGACGGAAGACAACCCGCATCTGACCGTCACGGATGTGGAGAAAATTATCTCGGCGCTTTTTGATGAGATGACATCGGCTCTCGCACGCGGTGAGCGGGTGGAATTGCGTGGCTTTGGCGCTTTCACAGTGAAGCGTCGGCAGGCCCGCTCTGGGCGTAACCCCCGCACTGGAGAAACCGTTGATGTCGCACAGAAATCCGTTCCCTTTTTCAAGGCTGGCAAGGAGCTGCGTGAACGGATTAACAAACCAGTCTCGCCCCCGGCTGTAACGAAAAAGAACGGCGGAGTAAAAAGCTGAAAGTTTTTAGATATATTATCGGCTTCCTGGTTATTCTGGCGCTGGTGATTTTCGTATTGTCCAACCGTGTGCCGGTGCAGATTGGGTTCTGGCCGTTTGGAACGGCGTCCGCCTGGTTGGGGCCGGTTGTGGTCGGGGCGTTGGCGATAGGGGTTTTCGTGGGGTTGATTACGGCGATGCCACGGCAACTCCATTGGCGCCGGCGGGCGCGTTCCGCGGAAAAACGCGTGGCGGAGCTGACGCCGCCCGCCGTTGTAAACCCGCCCACCATCATTAGGTGAGTTATCCATGACGGGTCGTTTGATTGCGGCGATTGATACGCCGGAGCTTCCGCGCGCCCAGGCGTTGGTGCGCGCGGTTACGCCCCATTGCGGGCTGATAAAGCTCGGGCTGGAGTTTTTTTTGCGCCATGGCCCGGAGGGGTTGCGGGCGGTCGCACAGGGTGCCGACGTGTTTCTCGATCTCAAACTATTCGACATTCCCAATACGGTTGCGGGCGCGGTGCGCGCCCTGCTGCCGTTGGAACCCAAGCTACTCACAATTCATGCGGGTGGTGGCGCGAAGATGATCGCGGCTGCAGCCGAAGCGGCCGCACAGTCAAAAGCGAAGCGGCCAAAAATCCTTGCGGTCACGGTGCTGACCAGTTTTGACGCGGCTGGTTTAGAAGAAACCGGCATTGCCGGGGGGACGGCTAAACAGGTGCTCCGCCTGGCGCATTTGGCCTTGACGGCTGGGGCGGATGGTTTGGTTTGTTCACCACATGAGACGGCCTTGTTGCGCGATGCGTTTGGTCAAAAACCGATGCTGGTTGTTCCTGGCATTCGTCCGGCAGGCGCGGCGCTGGGGGATCAGGCGCGGGTGATGACACCAGAACAAGCGGTTGCCGCTGGAGCGGATTATATTGTTGTCGGGCGGCCGATAACAGGTGCAGCGGACCCAGGGGAGGCTGCTGCGGCAATTGCGGCGGCGATCAGATGAGCCTGGTGAAGATATGTGGCGTCAATAGTGATGCGGCCTTCGATGCGGTGGTGGAAGCGGGAGCGGATTTCGTTGGTTTTGTGTTCTTCCCGTCGTCGCCACGTTACGTGACGGGAGTGGAGGCGAAACTGCTTTCAGAGCGTTATCTGGGAGGCCCCAAGCGCGTCGGGTTGTTCGTTGACCCGGATGCCGATGAGATCGACGATATCTTGCAGGATGTCTCGCTGGATATTCTTCAGATACATGCCGCGCCGGATCGTATCCCCGCTTTGCGCGACAGATTCGGCCGGCCGGTATGGCGGCAGTTTGGCGCTCAGACGGAGGCAGATTTTCCGGCGCGAGACGAGGTTTCTGACGGCTTTGTTGTCGAGGCCAAACCGCCGGAGGGTGCTACAAGGCCCGGTGGCAATGCTGTCCGGGCGGATTGGGAGCTGCTTTCGCGCTTGAAGCCGGCAAAGCCCTGGCTGCTCGCCGGGGGGCTGAACGTGGCCAATGTGAGGGAAGGTCTGCGCCAGACGGGCGCGCAAGGCGCAGATGTCTCATCCGGTGTGGAGACCGCGCCGGGGCAAAAAGACCCGGCTCTGATCAGAGCTTTTGTGGCTGCGGTAAAATCCGGCTGAGAGCATTAAGCTGCGTCAATTTACGTATCTTGTGACGTATGTTGCCAAGGCTTTTGCGATTCTGGTCATGCCTTCACGGTCAGGATGCAAGGCTGGCTCCGGTGGAGTCATCCTTGGATCAACGTAGAGACCGGGGTCAACCTTGCCGTTGTTTTCAAACAAGGCGCACAGGTTGATATAGGTAACGTCCTGGCTATGTGCATATGCTTTGGCCAGGGCAGCATTGGTGGTTTTAGTTTGCTCATCCACCCAGGCGCTGCGGATCGAGGGTAATACGCCAAGGAGCAGAATATGCGCCATCGGCAGACGATTATGCGTATTGGCTGTTAGAGACTCGATTGCTGGCACGGTCATGGCCGTATTCCAGTGCACCCGGCCAAAATTATTGGCACCGATTAAAATAATCACCAGTTTTGGATGCAAACCCGCCACTTGCCCGTGGTCCAGCCGCCAGATCAGGCTGGCTGTGGTATCGCCGACAAAGCCAAAATCCAGCGCATCATATGGCGCGTAGTATTTGTTCCAAACGGGCTGGATGTCATCGTAACCATGGCCGCCCTGGCGCTGCCAGTAATAGGTAATGGAATCGCCTAGCCAGACGATTTGCGCATTCGGCGTGGCGGCTTTTTTGGCCAGTGTTGCGTGCCAATGCGCGTCCCACCAATGCAGGTCCGTACGGCCGATCGGCGCCTCGGCGATGTTGATCTTGGCCAAGGCGGCGGCGGGGCTGAGCAGCAAGGCCGCGAGCAACAATAGGCGCTTCACAGGCCGACAGCCAGCAATAGAAAGGAGCCAGCACCAGCGATGGCGCAATAAACGACGAAGGGCTTTAAAGCCCAATCATCGTGGTCCTTGAAGTAACGCATCAGATAAGCGGTACTGGCATATGCGACAATGCCAGATGTGATGGCAGCCAGCAGGGACACGCCAAGCAGGGCGTGCAGTTGATGTCGGTGCATGAGTTTTGGAACTTCTGCCACGCCTGCGGCCAGAATTACCGGCGTTCCCATCAGAAAGGAGAATTTTGCCGCCCCGGCATGAGAAACACCGCGCTTGAGTCCGCCCACGATCGCCGCACCCGAGCGCGAAATGCCCGGCAGGAATGCCAAGCATTGGTATAGGCCGATGATTAGCGCATCAAGATAGGAGATGTTGCCGTGGCGTAAATGGCGGTTGCGCAGCCTTTCGCCCAAGAGCAGCAGCCCAGCATTTGCCATGAGAAATATGCTGGCGATGAGCGGACTAGCGAAGAGATGCGAGATTGGCTTTTTAAATAACCCGCCAATGATCACGGCTGGAAGCGTGGCGACCACGAGTTTGAGAAACAGGGCGCGGGCGGATGTGTTTTCAGCGGCATAGCCAAGTCCGAGCACGCCCCGCGCCATGATCAGCCATTCCACATAGAAATATGCGATCAACCCAACCGCCGTGCCGAGATGCAACATGACCAGAAAGGGCAGAAAGCCAGGAGAGCTCTGGTCTATACCCCAATGGAGCAATGCAGGGACAATGACCGCGTGGCCAAGTGAGCTGACGGGAAACAGCTCTGTTGCCCCCTGAAGGGCGGCGAACAGAACGGCATGCACTAAATCCATAAATTCTCCTTTGGGCGAGAGTCTGATTCTTTTGAAGTTCAATCGCGACCAAGTCCATCGTGAAACGACCGCACTCCATGGCGAGGAACCACGCCCCACTCCACCTGCTGCATTGCAGAAATTTTGTTCGCTGTTAAGTCGAAGGTCATGTCTGACGTGTCATCTGAATCAGGACCTTGTGCCGAACCTCGGCGCCAATTGATTGGGTTGCTTGCCGTCTCCTGCGGGATCGTGGTTGCCAATATTTATTACTCGCAACCCTTGTTAGGCCTGATTGGTCCGGCACTGCATATGCAGCCAAGGGCGGAAAGCCTGATTGTAAGCCTTACACAGCTTGGTTATGCTGCAGGGTTGCTATTTCTTGTGCCGCTGGGCGATCTGGTAGAGAATCGTCGTTTGGTGGTGACGACAGTGGCCGCAGCTATTTTGCCGCTTCTACTCGCGGGGCTGGCCTGGAACGGGCAGGTGATGCTGGCGGTCTCGGTACTGATTGGCCTTACCTCGGTGGCGGTGCAGATGCTTGTTCCGCTCGCGGCGCATCTGACGCCAGAGGCAAGGCGCGGACGCGTCGTGGGACTGGTTACCAGTGGATTGCTTTTTGGGATTCTGTTTTCACGTCCGCTCGCTTCCGGGATTGCGGTTTTTGGCTCCTGGCGTACCGTGTTTTTTGTATCGGCGGTATTGATGGCGGGTCTTGCGTGGCTGTTGAGCCGGACGCTGCCATACCGAAAACCAGAGGCGAACCATCACTACGTGGCCTTGCTCGCGTCGTTGTTCAGTCTTCCGGTGCGCTATCCGGTTTTGCGGCAAAGGGCAGCTTATCAGGCAACAGCCTTTGCCGGTTTCTCGCTTTTTTGGACCGGTATCCCGCTTTTTCTTGCGCATGATTTTGGTTTCACCCAGCGCGGCATAGCTTTGTTTGCCTTGGCGGGAGCGGCGGGCGCATTCGTGGCGCCGGTGGCTGGGCATCTTGCGGATCGTGGCCATACGGCGGCGGGCACGTTGGCCTCACTGGTGGGTGTAACAATAGCTTTTGGGGTCGCGGCGGCGGGGGCGAAGCTGAACTCGGTGCTCGTATTAGCCTTGGCAGCAATTGTGCTGGATGCATCTGTGCAGACAAGTTTGGTACTGGGACAGCGGGCCATCTATATTCTGGCACCAGAGCTACGTTCGCGCATGAATGGTGTCTTCATGGCGATGTTCTTCCTCGGTGGCGCCGCCGGTTCCGCCGCAACTGGATTGCTGCTGGCCAACGGTGGCTGGATAGAGCTTTGCGCGGCGGGAGCCCTGCTGCCATTGCTGGCTCTGACCTACTTCCTCGCTTCGTCCCGCGGATGAACCAGGGCGCGGTTCTGCTGGTTGTGGTCGTCAGCCTGGCTTCTATTATGATCCGACCCTTTGGCGTGCCGGAGGCCGTGTCGGCATTGGGTGGTGCGGTGTTGCTGGTGCTATTTGGCGCTTTGACGCCATTTGCCGCTTTGTACGCGGCCGGGCAGGGGATGGAGGTTTATCTTTTCCTTGCCGGTATGATGCTGTTGGCGGAGCTTGCTTTATTGCAAGGCGTGTTTTCCTGGGCAGCGGTTCGCCTGGTGCGAATGGCACAAGGCTCGGCAGTGAAACTTTTTACACTGATCTACGCTCTGGCAGTGATCATCACGGCTTTGCTCTCCAATGACGCGACTGCGGTGGTGTTTACGCCGGCCGTTGCCGCTATGGCAGCTGCGGCGGAGATTGCCGAGCCGCGGCCTTACTTGCTGATTTGTGCTTTCGTGGCGAATGCAGCCTCGTTTGTACTGCCGATCTCAAACCCAGCAAATCTGGTATTGTTTGACGGCCAGATGCCACCTTTGTCTATATGGCTGCGGTTATTTGGCCTGGCCTCAGTGCTGTCGATTGTGGTGACTTACGTCGTGCTATGGCTGACCCAGCGCCTGGCACTTCGAGGGCGGGTGCGGCTACCGGAAATTACGCCGGAGTTGACCTTCGGGGGACGATGCACGCTCGCCGGACTAGGTGGGACAGCGTCTGTGTTGGTACTGGCGGCGTGGTTCGGTTGGCCTCTGGGGACGCTGACCTGCACATTGGGAGTAGGCTGTGTTGGGCTTGTGGGTGTGCTGGCGCGACAGCCCCCCTGGCCAGTCATACGCGGTGTTTCCTGGAGTGTATTGCCGCTGGTGGCGGGATTATTCATTATGGTTGGTGCCCTGGACGCCTCTGGGATCACCACCAAAACGATGCGGTTGACCGAACTAGGGCTTTGGCCGATTGGGGCAGGGCTGGCAGTTTTGAGCAATGTTGCCAACAATCTTCCCGTCGGCTTGCTCGCAGCGCATGTATTTTCCAAAGCGGAGGTGGCGCGAAAGGCGGCGGCGTTGATTGGCGTGGATCTTGGACCAAACTTGTCCGTTACAGGTTCCTTGGCCACGATTCTCTGGCTAAGTGCGTTGCGCCGACAGGGGGCTTCCATGAGCGGTTGGCGCTTTCTGGCGCTGGGTGTGGTGATTATGCCACCCGCGCTTGTGCTTGCGATGTGGGGCTTATGGCTGTCTCTCTGACTTTATGACAAACTAGGGTCCAGACTCATAATATCCACCACACGACCGCGGCCACGAGATAGATTGATGCGGCGAAATTTACGGCCAGTCGGTCATAGCGTGTTGCGATACGTCTGAAATCTTTCAGGCGGCAGAA
>JAKAZY010000132.1 GCA_021826425.1 Pseudomonadota bacterium | reverse complement strand
GGCGGTTAGGTCACGGGCTTTGCGGGTTGCCCCCTCACGCTTGGCCTTGGCGATGCCGTCCTCAATCTCGGCGATTGTGACCGTGGAGAGGAATAAATCGGCCGAGTGGGCATCCATCCAGGCGGCGAGTTCGGGCAGAGGGACGCGCGAGGGCGCCCGCGCCGAGATGACATTGGTGTCGACGAGATACAAGGATCAGAGGCCGCTATCACGGAGTGGGGATTGGTTGCGTAGCGGCAGATCGTCCGCATCGAGAGGTGCTGCCATCAGCAATTGGCCGAAGGAGGGCACATGCGAGAGCCGCTGCCATTCTTCGAAGCTGAGAATGACCGCCTCGGGCTTTCCGTGGCGGGTGATAATGGCGGGCTCGCCGCGTAAGGCCTCATCGACCACAGCCGACAGGCTGGCCTTGGCGTCGCGAAGTTGAATTTCCCGCATGGCGGCCTCCGAGAGGTGGGGTGAACTACAGTAGTCATATTTAGGACTATGTGCTGGGACGGGCAAGGGTAATGTTCCCAGGCGGCGGCGCTGGAGGTCATTGAACGGGGGCTGAAGGCACGGCGGATATCGGGTCGGTCCATACCGGCATGAAACAATAATGCCGTCCGCTGGCATCTTGCTGCATGGATTTGCGGCAGGCGGCCATGGCGGTGACGCCGTCATTATCCTGCATCAGATGCCCCCAGGCGAGGGCCTCGGCAGGGCTGGCTTTCATGGCGGCGGGGATCACATGCGCGGCGATTTCAGCCTGGAATCGGCCATCATTGAGCCCTGCGGCATAGGTGAACAGGCTGGGCACCAGGATGGCCAGCGCCAATGCCAGACCCAGACCCACGATGCTGCGGATACGCAGCGTGGTGATTTTCATGCGCATGGTGCGGTCCGCGGCATCGGCCAGTTGCGGCGCTAGCTGGTTGACGATGTCCATGCCCGAGGCGTGGACCCGGGAAATGGCTTCATCCGCGATCACGCCGGTCTGGGTTTTCAGCGTGTTGGCGATGTCGATCTGGGTGGCTTCGCTGGCTTGGTACAGATCGCTCAGCGCCCCGACACAGACGGCCAGGGCCTGGAGCTGTTCCGCCAGAGGGTCGCTCTTCAGGGCGGCGGCCGCGGCGGCGCGGCGCAGGATCATCTGCGCGTCGCTGATCTGCTCATGCAAGGCCTCCCGGCGCGCGGCGGGGCTTATGGGATCCATGATCTGACCCCCGCGAAGCGGCGATCCATGGCATCAAGCCAAACGCGGACCCGGGCAGCATCGAACAGCCCCAGCGAGGGCGTGACGGTGCCATCGCGCGCGGCGGCGAAGCTGCATTGGCGGCTTTCCACGGCCTCGGCGGCGTGCAGCCGGGGCATCCAGAGCTTCACACAATCTGCCGCCAGACGAGCATACGCATCCGACGCGGTGAGACGAGCAAAGGCCCGCTCACGGGTTGCGCCGGGCTCAATGCTATATTCGTTGAACACCAAGGCTTGCGCCGCAGGGGTGAATCCACGTGCGGCCAGGGTGAGGGCGGGGAGCAAATCCTCGGGCTGGGCGCCGGTGAGGTGGAACATGATTGGCGCCATGCCGGCGGCCTCGATATGCGCCGCCAGGCCCGGCATCTCGGCGGCAAGGGAGCGTAAGGTCGTATCCCCGCCACCCAGGTCGACGAGGGCGGATTGCCGCTCATTGATGCAATATTCGATCAGCTCCTGCAGCCAGGAGGTGACCCCGGCCGGATTATCGGTCTCTGGCCGGGCCACATCGGCAAAATAGGCGGAGAAGGTGGCGTTGCTCGGGTCGACATCGGCCAGGATCGGCGCGCCTCCATTGCGGATCGAGGTCTCGGTGAGCCAGCGGAGCAGGGTGGTTTTACCCGTCTTGCCCCGCCCGGCGGCGAAGATGATCTTGGCTTGGCCCGTGAGGTCGATGCCTTGTCCGATCTCAGGCTCGGTTTCCTGAGGCGGCGCCAGGCTGACGATATCGGCGTGTGGACTGGTGAATTTCGTCATATTGGGGCGGTAGGGGGTAGCGCCGGACGGCTTGCCGCCGTTCATCGCGGGGGCCGGTTTGGGTTTGTCTTCCGGCATTGGCTCTACTCCTTGGGTTCAGGCGGCCCGAATGTCAGGCGGCGGTTACGCTCCATCTCCGCCCGTTCGGTCTCACTCAGCACACGTGGCGGCTCAGCGATGCGGAATGTTGCTGGTTTGAAACGTGGAACGCCAGATGCCGAGGGTGGTGGCGTGCCCGGTGAGATCAAAGCCGTGGGCGGCGCCGGCGCAACGGGTGTAGGCGCCGACGCCGAATCCGGCGGAGGCTTGTTACGCCCATAGCCCTTCAACGGCTGCCGAGCCCGGCTGAAATCGCTTTGTAGCCATTTGGCGGTCCAAGGCTTGCCGGTGCCATAGGTGATCTCCGCCTTGGTCAGGGCTTGCCCGACGGATGCCCAGGACCATGCGCCATGCACAAGATCGAGTAGCATGTTTTGGTGCTGACGGAACCAGGGGCGCAACACATCTCCCGGCCGCCAGAGCTGGCGGAATTGATCGGCCAGGATTTCAATCTCGTCTTCTGTGGGTTTGCGTTTACGTGGCATCAGCAGCGTCTTTGCTTGGAAAAACCAGACGTGCATTGTTCATATTCGGGGCGAGCTTTTCAACTTCCGAATCGGAATCTTGACAAGCTGGCTATCTCTTTGCCCAGCTCATTGACGATCTCATTTCATATCTCTTTACATACCCCGTTCATCATCTCGTTCACCACCTCATATACCATCTCTAATCTCGCCTGCCGGGTGTGGTAGTGGGTTATGCGGCTACTACAGACCAAGGAATGCTAGCGCATGCGGGTGCGGTAATATGATAGGGGTTAGGCAACGTGATTTCACGGTCAATGTGCATTCTGCTCGTGTTCCTGTGACATTACCGATGTTTCAATTTACGCAACCATTCGTAACGCGGTAATGCAATTTCGCGTTGTCTCCGCTTAACCGGGAGGCTTGTTATGATTGCCGGTGACGATGATCGCTACGAAGAGATCGTGACGCAGATTGGGGCGGCGAATAGTCTCGCACAAATGCAAGACTTGGCCGCCGGTATATGCAAAGCGTATCATCTCGCCAACATCGCGTATCACGCGGTTTATCTTCCAGGCGCTCAAATTTTCAACCCGATCCTGGTTCTGACTTATGAATCTGAATGGATCGAGCGCTATAAAAACAATGATTACTTCAAAATTGATCCGGTGGTTGTGTCTGGCACCAAAGGCTTCCTGCCGCTGGATTGGGCGCATCTTGACCGCGATAATCATGTGGCCCGGGATTTTTTCGCGGAAGCTGACCGGTTTGCTGTTGGCAGGCAGGGCATGACCTGGCCCGTTCGCGGGGCTGGGGGCGAGCGGGCATTATTCACCATTACCGCGAATATGTCGGTGCCTGAGTGGGAGGAGCGGCGGGTTTCGTATAAAAGAGAATTCCAGATGATCGCGCATTATATGCATGATCGGATCGTGGAGATTTCCGGCTATCGAGATGCCAAGCCAAAGCCATCGCTATCCCGGCGTGAGATCGCGTGCCTCGAATTGGCAGCCCAGGGTGCCACTCCCAAACAAACTGGCGCTAAGCTCAAAATATCTGACCGTGCCGTGCGTTTGTTTTTAAGCTCCGCCTGCACCAAGCTCGATTGCGCCAATACGCATCAGGCGATTGCCAGAATGGTCTCACTCGAAATCCTGCGCCCGTAACGGGGCTGCACTTGGTGCAGCTGCCTTGTCAGACAACGCGCTGATGGGAGGGTGATTCCTCACAATTTGTAAACGCAGTATCGCTTGGTCATTCTCTATGACCCGGCGTGTTCGATGCTGTCTTGGCTTTAAAATAATGCTCTTTCAGCCCGAATAAAATCGCCGATTGAAAGAGGCTTCGATAGGTGTGTCAAGATTCCGATTCGGAATCTTGTGGTCAGAAAAACGCCGCATCTAAAGTCGAATCGACGCCCCCAAGGCGGATGAGATTTTGTGCCGACAAGCGTCAGGCCAACGACAATGATGACATTTCATTGAAGGAAAGCGGAATGGTAATGATCATTACTTTGAGCAATGCTGACCGGGCCGAGCGACCTGCTTTGTTCGATCAGATGTTTCAATCGCGCGCGGCGGTATTTCATGACCGTCTGGGCTGGGATGTGGCGGTTGAGAATGGCCGCGAGATGGATTGGTATGATCGGCAAGCCGATCCGGTTTATCTGCTGGCTGTTGATGACGGGCAGCGCGTGCTCGGGTCCTTGCGACTGTTGGCGACAACCGGGCCGACCATGCTGCAAAGCGAGTTCAAGCATTTCTTTGATGACGATGTGGATGTCGCGGCACCCACCATCTGGGAATGCACGCGGTTTTGTGTGCCGCCAGTTGCGGACGGTGCAGCCCCGAATGTGAGCAATGTCTCCGCCGAACTGCTGATTGGCTTATGCGAGCTTTGTCTGAACTCCGGCATCGAATTTATACTTGGTGTGTACGAGACGCCGATGACCCGCCTTTATGCGCGGATCGGTTGGTGCCCGGAGAAGCTGGCGCAGGCGCGCCCGGAGATCGGCGACATTCAGGCTGGTATTTGGGAGGCCAACCCAGAGGTGCTTGCCACCATGCGCCGGCGTCTGTCCGCCCGGATCGGCGTGCGACAAATTGTGACCGCGTAGATGTCCGGGCAGCGCGACAGGCTGACACGCGGTCCGTCCTTGGCTGTGGTGAGCTTTGTTGGGTTGACCAGCCTGATGGCATTTGCCGGCCCGCCCGCGCAAGCCACTTCCGCATCAGCTGTATCTGCCGCAGCATTTTCCGTTTTGGCAGCCCGCTGCGGGCCTGCCGTTCCAGAATGGGTGCTCGGTGCCGTCGCCCGCACAGAGAGCAATTTCCATTCCTGGCGGTTGCACGACAATACGGCGCGCGTCAGCAGCGATCCGCCCAGCCTGGAGGCGGCCGAGA
>JAKAZY010000131.1 GCA_021826425.1 Pseudomonadota bacterium | reverse complement strand
CTGAAGGCAGAGCGCACCACCGCCGAGCTGGCTTATCTGCGCGGGGCGATGGCGCGCAATATGCCGGTACTGGGCATTTGCGGCGGGCAGCAATTACTCGCCGTGGCACTTGGCGGCACGCTGCATCAGCACATACCGGATGCGATTCCAAACGCGCTGGAGCACGAGCAGAAAACCAGCCATTACGAGGCAGGCCATAGCGTGGAGATTTTGCCGGGCACCAAGCTGTTTGAGATTGCGGGCCCGGTGATACAGGTGAACACCTCTCACCATCAGGCGGTGAAAACCGCCGGGTGCGGCGTGGTGAATGCCATCGCCCCGGATGGCGTAATTGAAGGCATTGAGGACCCTGCGATGAAATTCTGTATCGGCGTGCAATGGCACCCGGAATATCTGGTGGATGCGGGCGATGCCGCCCTTTACCGCGCCTTTCTAGCCGCCTGCCATGAGTGAGGAAAATGCTGAACGCGGCGAGCGCATTGCCAAATTCCTTTCCCGCGCCGGGGTGGCATCCCGCCGGGACGCGGAGGTGATGATCGAGGCCGGGCGCGTGCGGATGAACAACGCAGCCGTGAGCCACCCCGCCGTATTCGTGAAAAAAGGCGATATGGTGCTGGTGGACGGCAAGCCTGTGGGTGAACCGGAACGCACCCGCCTGTTTCGCTATCACAAGCCGGAAGGGCTGGTGACGACACATAAAGACCCCGAAGGCAGGCCCACGGTTTTTGAGAAACTGCCTCCGGGCCTGCCACGGCTTATCTCCGTCGGGCGGTTGGATTTAACCTCCGAGGGGTTGTTGCTGCTGACCAATGACGGCGCGCTCTCTCGCCAGCTGGAACTCCCCGCGACCGGCTGGCTGCGCCGCTACCGCGTGCGCGTGCATGGCGGGGTGTCGCAGGATAAAATTAAACGCCTGGCCGACGGGCTGGTGGTGGAGCGGGTGAAATACGGGCCGATCGAAGCCGCGATCGATTCCGTGCAGCGATCCAACACCTGGCTTTCGATGAGTTTGCGGGAGGGAAAGAACCGCGAGATCCGCCGGGTGATGGAGGCGCTGGAATTGCCGGTGACGCGGCTTATCCGCGTGGCCTACGGGCCGTTTCAGCTTGGCACACTGCCGCGCGGGGCGGTGGAAGAGGTGAACGGCAAGGTTTTGCGTGAGCAGGTGCCCGGACTTTCGAAATGAAGGGCACCAGGTGACCGGGCCGAGGATTATCGCCGGGCAGTGGAAGGGCCGCAAGCTGGCCGTGCCTGAGGGGCGGGACACGCGCCCCACCAATATCCGCGCCCGCCAGGCGGTGTTTGATATTCTTGCCCACGCCCCCTGGTGCGATCTGCAAGGTGCGAAGGTGCTGGACGTGTTCGCCGGCACCGGCGCTTATGGGCTTGAAGCGCTCTCACGCGGGGCCACCCTGGCGACGTTTATTGAAGTTTCCCCAAATGCCTTGATGGTTTTGAAAACGAATATCGCCGCCTGCAAAGCCGGGGCGGCAAAGATTATCGCCGCCGATGCGCTGCACCCGCCCGCGGGCCAGCCGCATGATCTGGTGTTTCTGGACCCGCCATACGGCCAGGCGCTGCTTACCCCGGCGCTGGCGGCATTGGCGGCCAAGGGCTGGATCGCGCCGGGGGCGATTATCGTCGCGGAGCTGGGGCCGGGGGAGACGCTGGACGTGGCTGAGCCCTTGGCGCAGCGTAACCATGGCCAGGCGCATTTGAAAATCTGGCGATGCGCGCCAGCCGCCTCAGGCCCGGGGTAGAGCCTGCGCGGCGATATCAAGGAAATTGCCGAAAACCGTCTGCGCAGCATTGTAAAGTCCGGTGAACTGGGCATCCACCTCGGAGGCCAGCGCATCCAAACCCCCTGGGCCACGCACCCGTTCAAGGGCCGCCTTGTATTCAGGCAGTCTGCCCCATTCGGCGGTTGTGGTGTGGGTCAGCTCCAAATGAAATTGCAGCCCATAGGCAAAGCGGCCCCAGCGTTGGGCCTGGATGGCGCAGGCCGATGAGGTCGCGAGCTTCACAGCCCCTGTCGGCAGGCGTTTTACCTCCGCCCCATGCCATTGCAGGCAGGGCCAAAGCTCAGGCATTGCGCTGAAAATCGGATCTGGCACCACTTCAACCTTGCTCATGCCGACCTCGGGCGTTGCCATCAGCCCCACCTCTCCGCCGAGCGCCTGCGCCAGAAGCTGGTGACCAAGGCACATGCCCAGATAAGGCCGCCCGGCCTCCACCCATGCCTTGATCACCGCCATCTCATCGCGCAGCCAGGGGAATTTATCTGTCTCCCACACATCCATAGGCCCGCCCATCACCAGCAGTGCGTCGAACCCATCCAACGGTGGAATTGCCTCGCCTTCATCCAACTCTACGGCCTGCATGGTGCAGCCACGCGCTTTCATCACATCCCGGAAGTTGCCCGGATGCTCCGAGGCGACATGCTGGAAGACGAGAATTTTCATAGAATGCTCTCCGCGGTTACGACAAAACCACTATTGCAAGGAAACTTTCTTTCGTGAAGCGCGCTTGCTTATCTGCTCTGCCCGTGATTGACGCGGCGAGACTCGGGCGACCGTGCTATGCGCCCTTATGCCCATCCGCCGCCTCGCCGAGACCACCATCAACCGCATCGCCGCCGGCGAGGTAATCGAGCGCCCGGCCGCAGCTGTGAAGGAGCTGGTGGAAAACGCACTGGATGCCGGGGCACGGCGCATCGAGGTGATTCTGGCCGGTGGCGGGATTGAGCGCATCGAGATTATCGACGATGGCTGCGGCATTCCGGCCGACGAACTGAGGCTGGCCATAGAGCGCCACGCCACCTCCAAGCTGCAGGACGAGGCGTTGGTGCGCATCTCCACCCTTGGCTTTCGAGGCGAGGCGCTGCCTTCGATAGGGGCGGCCGGGCGGCTAACGCTGATCAGCCGCCCGGCGGGGCAGGATTCCGCCTGGCGGATTGAGGTGGCGGGCGGTGTGGTAACAGCAGCCCGGCCAGCACCCGGGGTGAAGGGCACGCGCGCCATTGCCGAGGATTTATTCTACGCGACACCCGCCCGGCGGAAATTCCTCCGCTCCCCGCGCGCCGAGGCTGAAGCGGCGGAGCGCACCGTCTGGCGCCTTGCCCTTTGCGCCCCGCAAACCGCCTTCCGCCTGGCTTCGGATGAGCGCGTAGTCTTTGACCTGCCCGCCCAGGATGAAATGGCCAGGGTGGCGGCATTGTTCGGGCGCGAGGCCGCGAACACCATGTTCGCACTGGAGGCTGAGCGCGACGATGTGCGGCTTTCGGGCCTCATCGGCCCGGCTAGCCTCAACCGCGCCACCGCGCAATTGCAAAGCTTCGTGGTGAACGGCCGTCCGGTGCAGGACCCGCTGCTGCGCCTTGCCTTGCGCCTCGCCTACCGGGATGTGATCCCCGCCGGACGCTTTCCCGTAGCGGCCTTGCGGCTGGAGCTGCCGGACGAAGCGCTGGATGTGAATGTGCATCCTGCCAAGACCGAGCTGCGCTTTGCCGACCAGAACGGCGTGCGCAGCCTCGTCATCGGCGCCATCAGCCGGGCTTTGGCGCAGCCGGTGAGCCTTAGCAGCGCGCCGATAGCGGCATTGCCCAACCTCGGCTTTTACACGCCGCCCGCACCGCCGAGCCAGGCTGCACGGGGCTTCGCCGAGGCAGAGCTGGCGCTGGCGTCACCGCCGGCAGCGCGGCAGATTTTCGCCGACACAGCTTCTGAAGCAGAGGTTTCGCAACATCCCCTCGGTGCGCCGCTGGCGCAGATTCTGGATACTTACGTGCTGGCCCAAGCCTCGGATGGCTCGCTCGTCATCGTCGACCAGCACGCCGCGCATGAGCGGCTAACGGAAGAAAAACTGCGGGCGCAATTCGCCGAAGGGCGCATAGCCACCCAACCTTTGCTGGTGCCGGTGGTTGTGGATTTTCCGCCGATGGAGGCCGCGCGGCTGTTGGCGGCAGCAGAGATTTTATCCAGGCTCGGGCTGGAGATTGAGGCCTTCGGCCCCGGCGCCGTTCTGGTGCGCGCCGTGCCCGCCGCCTTGAAGGAGCCGGATACGGCGAGACTGCTGCGTGACTTAGCCGAAGAATTCGCAGAATCTGGCGCACCTCTGGCGCTAGAGGCAAAGCTGGACGCAGCATTGGCGCGGCTGGCCTGCCACCGTTCCATTCGCGCCGGGCGGCGGTTGCAACGTGAGGAGATGAGTGCACTGCTACGCGAGATGGAGACAACCCCCCGCGCGGCCACATGCTCCCACGGACGGCCGACCTTCCTGAAACTTAGCTGCGCCGATTTGGAAAAACTCTTTGGCCGGCGGGCGTGATGTTCAGCCGATCTTGAACAAAGCCGTTTCCGGCGGCAGCTCAACGCCAGGCAAGTTGTTCGGGTTCGGCTCCGGCGCGCCAATGTCGTAGCGTACTGGGATCACCCCGGTCCAGACCGGAAAATCCGCGTCCTCGTCATCATCAGGCTGGCCGCTGCGCAGCTTGGCGCTGGCTTCGGTGATCTTCATGCCCAGCACAACCGTCGCCTTCAGCTCCTTCGGCAGCACCGGGCGCAGCCTCTCCCACTGGCCGGGAATGGTCCTGTTGACCATGTTGCGCAGCTGCACCAGCTTTTCCTCATCACTTAGTTTTTCGGGTTTGCCGAAGATCATCACCGAACGATGGTTGATGTTATAATTATAAGCCGAGCGCGCCATCACCAGCCCGTCATAAATGCTCACGGTTACGCAGACGTCCTGACATTGCGCCGTCTCCAGCATTCGGCTGGCGGCAGAGCCGTGCCAGAAGATCCTGTCGCCGTCACGCCATTGCAAGGTCGGTGTCACGAAGGGCGAACCGTTGAACACATAGCCAACATGGCAAAGCGGCATCGCATCCAAAATGGCGTGGATGGTGGCGGCGTCGTAATCGGCGATTTGGTTATAGCGCTTGACACGGGCGCGTTCGCTGGGCGGGACGG
>JAKAZY010000130.1 GCA_021826425.1 Pseudomonadota bacterium | reverse complement strand
GCGCTTCCATCAAATCGTTCATCTCCGCGCGTGTCGGCGGGGTGATCTTGCGGTCCTGCACCTTTACCGGCCCTGGTTTCATTTTCACCAGAGCCTGCCTGATGATTTTCAAGCTCTCACGCATCTCAGCCATGCGGACGAGATAGCGATCGTAGGAATCGCCGTGCTTGCCGACAGGAACGTCGAACTCAACCTCGGCATATTTATCGTAAGGCTGGGCGCGGCGCAGGTCCCATGCCACACCGGAGCCGCGCAGAGACGGGCCGGTGAAGCCCCAGGCCAGAGCGTCCTCGGCAGAGATCACGCCAACATCTACCAGGCGTTGCTTGAAGATGCGGTTGCCATTGAGAAGCGCTTCCATCTCATCAATGAATTTTGGAAATTCATTGGTCCAGGCAAGAATATCTTCCGCCAGCCCAGCGGGCAGATCTTTTGATACGCCACCAGGACGAAAATAATTGGAGTGGAAGCGCGCGCCGGAAGCCGCTTCATAAAATGAGAGCAGCTTTTCGCGCTCTTCATACATCCACAAAGATGGTGAGATCGCACCGCAGTCCAGCGCGAAATGGCTGACATTGAGAAGGTGATTCAACACGCGAGTGAGTTCCGCGAATATCACGCGAATCCACTGCGCGCGCTCTGGCGCCTCAATTCCCAGCAGCTTCTCGGTGGCAAGCGCGAAAGCATGTTCGCAAGCCATCGGCGAAACGTAATCCAGCCGATCGAAATACGGCACCGCCTGCATATAGCTCTTATATTCAATCAGCTTCTCGGTGCCACGGTGCAGCAGCCCAATATGTGGGTCGCAACGCTCGATCACCTCACCATCCATTTCCATGATCAGGCGCAGCACGCCATGCGCGGATGGATGCTGCGGCCCGAAATTAATGGTGTGGCTGTCCACCTCAAAAACCGTCTTCGCTGCCGGTGCGGTCTCGCTCATGAGCGGCTCCTGTTCACCTTTTCATCGCCAGGCAGCAGGGTCATGCCCTCCCATGGCGAAAGGAAATCAAAGTTTCTGAACTCCTGCGTGAGCTTCACCTTGTCGTAAACCACGGACTTGCGGTCTTCGTCGTAATGCACCTCGACATAACCGGTAAGTGGAAAATCCTTACGCAGAGGATGCCCTTCAAATCCATAATCACTGAGGATTCTACGATGATCTTCCAAACCATCAAAGCTGATGCCGAAGAGATCCCACACCTCGCGCTCCCACCAGGCGGCACAGGGCCAAAGGTCGCTTACCGAAGCAACAGGCGTGCGTTCATCGGCATTCAGGATTACACGCACCCGCTCGTTTCTCGTTACAGACAGCAGGTTGTAAACCACCTCGAACCGCTCTGCGCGCTCCGGGTAATCCACCCCGCAAATATCCATAACCTGCTGAAAGGCGAATTGGTCACGCAGGGTTTTCAGCACGCCATGCGCGGCAGCACGTTGAACCCGCAGCACCAGCTCGCCAAGCTCGCGAGCCGCTGCAACATCCGGCAGAGCCTTCAGCGCTTCCAGCATCTCATCCACAGGCGCCGGGGAAGTTTCAGCCTGGATTTCGGTTTCTTCAGCCACGCAGCACCGTCCCCGTCCGCCGGATTTTCTTCTGCAATTGCATAATGCCGTACACCAGCGCCTCCGCGGTTGGCGGGCAGCCGGGCACATACACGTCCACCGGCACAATCCGGTCTACCCCGCGCACCACGGAGTAGGAGTAATGATAATAGCCGCCACCATTGGCGCAGCTGCCCATGGAAATAACCCAGCGTGGTTCGGGCATCTGGTCGTAAACCCGGCGCAGCGCCGGCGCCATTTTGTTGGTGAGCGTTCCAGCCACGATCATCACGTCCGACTGGCGGGGTGAAGCGCGTGGAATAATGCCGAACCGGTCAAGATCATAACGCGGCATGTAGGCGTGGATCATCTCCACCGCGCAGCAAGCCAGGCCGAAGGTCATGGGCCACAGGCTGCCCGTGCGCGCCCAGTTCACCACCTTGTCGATATTGGCGACGATAAAGCCCTTCCCGGCCAGTTCGCCGGTAATGCCTTTAATCACCGCATCCTGTTCCGCGCCGGGGGCAAGATGCTCCCTGTTCCAGGCGAGCTCAGCGCTGTTTGCGGCCGTGGTCATGCCTTCACTCCCAATTTAGTGCGCCCTTGTTCCACTCGTAAATAAAGCCCACCGTCAGCACGGCGAGGAAACCGAGCATCGACCAGAAGCCAAGCAGGCCGATCCGGCCGAGCGAAACCGCCCAGGGGAACAAAAACGCAACCTCAACGTCAAAAATAATGAACAGGATCGCCACCAGATAATAGCGCACGTCAAAGCGGCGGCGGGCATCGCCAAACGCCTCGAAACCGCATTCATACGCGGCAAGCTTATCCGGATAAGGTTTCTGCTTGGCTGCGAACAGCGAGCCGAACACGAAGGCAACACCCATAACGGCGGCCAGGGCAACGAAAATGAGAATCGGAAAATACTGCGCCAGACTTAGCTGCACCCGCTCATCTCCTTAGACTGCGCCGAGGCGGCAAACAGCCACCCCCAAGTGAAATTGCTCCCGCCGTGTCGCACCGCAACAGGCTCTGGTCAACCCTGTTCCTCAGCTGCGCTGGCACGGCGCAACAAAGTAATGTGAGTGTGGTTTCCACGCCTCAACAACACGTTAATCGAATTTCAGGAATAAAGGAATGGCGCGAGTGACGGGGCTCGAACCCGCGACCTCCGGCGTGACAGGCCGGCGCTCTAACCAACTGAGCTACACCCGCTTAAGGTGGGCGCCGTGTACTTGGCATTCAAATCAGCGTCAAGCGCATGACAGCAAGTCTTGGCGAATAATTTGGTCGTATAGGCGGTGACGGTTTCGAACCGCCGACCCTCTCGGTGTAAACGAGATGCTCTACCGCTGAGCTAACCGCCCGCAAAAAACACAAACGAGATGGACGGCAGATACCGTCCACCTCAGCACGAATCAGTTAACCGCATCCTTCAGCGTTTTGCCAGGCTTAAAGCGGATGGAGGTGGAAGCAGGAATGTTGATCTCTTCGCCCGTGCGGGGATTGCGGCCTTTGGAAGCCTCACGCGCGGCGGTGGCAAAGGTGCCAAAACCAACCAGGCGAACCTCTTCCTTCTTCTTCAGCGTCTTTTCGATCGCTGCGAACACGGCATCCACCACCTCCGCGGCCTTGGCCTTGGAAAGGTCGGTGTCTTCAGCCACTGCGGCGATCAGATCATTTTTGTTCACGGGCAAAACTCCCTGTTGTTGGTTGGATTAACGGGCTTGTCCGCGAACCTGGCGGGCAGACCAAAAAAAGGTGGCGCGCGGTCATAACCAAATCGCGCACCACCCGTCAAACACACCGCGCCGCTAATGCGGCAACGAGGCCGAAATTCCCCCTTCCGGCGTCTTGGCCAGCTCCTCCGGAGGATCGTCCCATGTGATCGGCTCAGGTGCGCGCACCAGGGCCCGGGCAATCACTTCGTCCACATGGCTGACCGGCAAAATGGTCAGGTTTTTCTTCACATTATCAGGAATTTCAACGAGATCCTTCTCATTGTCCTTGGGAATGAAAACCGTGGTGATACCAGCGCGCAGAGCCGCCAGCAGCTTTTCCTTCAAGCCGCCAATCGGCAGCACCCGCCCGCGCAGGGTAATTTCGCCGGTCATGGCGATATCCTTGCGGATTGGTATTCCGGTAATGGCGGAGACGATCGAAGTCGCCATCGCAATGCCGGCGGACGGGCCATCCTTCGGAGTCGCCCCTTCAGGCACGTGCACGTGGATGTCCCGCTTGTCGAAATAAGGCGGCTTGATGCCGAACTGGGTGGCCCTGGAGCGAATGTAGGAATAGGCCGCCTGCACGCTTTCCTTCATCACATCGCCGAGTTGGCCGGTCTGCTTGATGGCGCCTTTGCCCGGCAGCAACACCGACTCGATGGTGAGAATCTCCCCGCCAACCTCGGTCCAGGCCAGGCCTGTGACAACGCCGACCATGTCTTCCGCCTCGGTTTCGCCGTAGCGGAATTTCGGCACGCCCGCGAACTTCTCCAAGTTTTTCTTGGTGATGCTTACCTTCTTGGTCTTGGCGGTGACGATCTCCTTCACCGCCTTGCGGGCCAGGGTCGCGATCTCGCGTTCCAGATTACGTACGCCGGCTTCGCGGGTGTGAGTGCGCACCAGCTCCAGCATCGCTTCCTCGGAAACGGACCATTCTTCCTTTTTCAGGCCATGTGCCTCGGATTGCTTGGGCAGCAAATGCCGCTTGGCGATCTCCACCTTCTCATCCTCGGTATAACCAGGGATACGGATGATCTCCATGCGGTCCAGCAGCGGCTGGGGCATACGCAGCGTGTTGGCGGTGGTCACGAACATCACGTCCGAAAGGTCGTAATCAACCTCCAGGTAATGGTCGGCGAAGGTAGAATTCTGCTCGGGGTCCAGCACCTCCAGCAACGCGGAGGCCGGGTCGCCCCGCCAATCAGCACCCAACTTGTCGATCTCGTCCAGCAGGAAGAGCGGGTTAGAGGTTTTCGCCTTCTTCATACCCTGAACGATCTT
Organism: Pseudomonadota bacterium; assembly: GCA_021826425.1. Classification (GTDB taxonomy): domain Bacteria; phylum Pseudomonadota; class Alphaproteobacteria; order Acetobacterales; family Acetobacteraceae; genus Acidocella. The sequence continues at coordinate 480 of JAKAZY010000130.1, read as the reverse complement.
GCCCGGCATGGAGCCGATGTAAGTGCGCCGATGGCCTCTTATCTCGGCCTCGTCCCGCACGCCGCCCAGAGACATACGGACGAACTGCCGACCGGTGGCCTTGGCAATGGATTTGCCCAGCGAGGTCTTGCCAACGCCCGGAGGCCCGACCAGGCAGAGAATCGGCCCGCGCACCTTCGGGCTGCGCGCCTGCACCGCCAGATATTCGACGATGCGCTCCTTGATCTTCTCCAGTCCGAAATGGTCAGTATCAAGGAGCTTTTCCGCCTCGATCACGTCGTTCTTGATCTTGCTCTTCTTCTTCCAGGGGATGCCGACGATCCAGTCCAGATAATTCCGCACGACCGTGGCTTCGGCACTCATCGGGCTCATGGAGCGCAGCTTCTTCAGCTCCGCCATCGCCTTCTCGCGCGCTTCCTTGGAAAGCTTGGTGGCCTTGATCTTTTCTTCCAGCTCGGCGGTCTCGTCCTTGCCGTCCTC
>JAKAZY010000129.1 GCA_021826425.1 Pseudomonadota bacterium | reverse complement strand
AGTGCATTTTTTCGTGGCAGCGGGGTCGATGTCATACAAGCGGAGGGTCTTAATCCCCAACATGGCCTTGAACGCCATGGCCTGGAATTCCGACTGCGCGCCATTGCCGATGATCGCCATTGTATGAGCGTTTTTCGGCGCCAGATATTTCGCGGCGACAGCCGAGGTTGCCGCGGTGCGCAAGGCGGTCAGAATGGTCATTTCCGAAAGCAGCGTCGGGTAGCCGTTGCTGACATCGGCCAGCAGCCCGAAGGCGGTAACCGTCTGGCGGCCTTCGCGCGTGTTCTTGGGATGTCCGTTGACATATTTGAAGGCATAAAGCGAATGATCGCTGGCCGGCATCAGCTCGATCACGCCGTCGATCGAATGCGCGGCAACCCGCGCGGTCTTGTCGAAACTCTCCCAGCGCAGGAAATCATCCTCGACATAGGCGGCAAGGTCGGTCAGGAATTTCTCGATCCCGATTTTCAGGATCAGCTTCATCATGTTGTCGACACTGACGAAGGGAACGATATTAAGATTAGGAATAGGCGTCATCAGAAGCTCCAGGTTGGGCGGTCCATCACGCGGCGGCCCAGCAGGCTTGCCACAAGGCCAACCAGAAGGGTTGCGGTGCGTCCGCGTTCGTCAAGGAAGGGGTTGAGTTCGACAATATCCAGGCTGGAGACGAGAGCGCTGTCGTGCAGCATTTCCATCACCAGATGCGCCTCCCGGAAGGTGGCACCGCCCTGAACGGTGGTGCCCACGGCGGGGGCGATGCTGGGATCGAGAAAGTCGACATCCAGGCTCACATGCAGCAGGCCGCCTTCGGCCGCCACACGGTCCAGAAACCGCGAAAGCAACGGGGCGATGCCGTGTTCGTCGATCGCGCGCATATCGAACACCGAGACGCCGCAATGCGCCAGAGCCTGCCGCTCTGCCGGATCAACGCTGCGGATGCCCAGCATGGCGACCCGTTTGGGGTCCACCGTTGCCTGCAACGGCGGCAGCCCGCCGCCAAACCCGGCCTGCCCGGTGAGGTACGCCACCGGAGTGCCGTGAATATTGCCGCTGACGGTTGATTCAAGGCTGTGAAAATCCGGGTGCGCGTCAAGCCAGAGCATGAACAACGGCCGCCCCGTCTCCGCCGCCCGTCTGGCGATTCCCGCCACCGTGCCGGCCGCGATGCTGTGGTCCCCGCCCATGAATATCGGCATGCCCTCGGCGCTGGCATCGTAGGCTGCCTGGCTCAACAGCGACACCCAGGCGGAGATTTCCGGCAGGTTTTTCAACGCCGGATTCGAGTGGTGCACCTGGCTCGCAGGCGGCGCGCTCAGGTTGCCCAGGTCGGACAAACGATGCCCAAGCCCGGTGATGGCCGCCCCCAACCCGGCGGTTCGCAGTGAGCTTGGGCCCATTTCGCAACCCAGCCGCCCGGCGCCTTCCTGCACGGGCACCCCGATCAATTTACAATGTTTAGCCGTCATACCGTCTCCAGTTTGGGCTTATTGCGCCCGATTTCCCAGAATAATCGGGTTTTACCGGCAAAGTGAACAAACATAATTGGCATATTTCGCGTTTTGATTTATCAAATTGGCACAAACTTTATTCATATTGGTTAATCATGGACGCACTCGACACCAAGCTCACGACCCAGCTGCGCCACAATGGGCGACAGAGCATCTCCGATCTCGCAACCCAGCTTGGCGTATCACGTGCAACCGTTCGCGCCCGGATGGAGCGCCTGGAAAAAACCGGGGTGATACTTGGTTATACCGTGATCCTTAAATCGGACGCGACCGAGCTTCCCGTCCGCGGCATCATGATGATCGAGATCGAAGGCTTCGCGACTGACCGTGTGGTCCGCAGCCTTTCCGGGTTTCCGGAGATTTCCGCGATCCACACCACCAACGGCCGGTGGGATCTGGTGGTGGAGCTGGGCACCGGAACCCTCTCCGATTTCGACGCCGTATTGCGCCGAATCCGTCTGATTCAGGGGGTCATCAACAGCGAGACGAACCTGCTGCTGGCCACGCCACGGTCCACCAAGGCGCGGCTGTAGCACCGGCTGCACAAAAAAGTGCAACCCGCGCAAAATAAAGGTTGCACCTTTTTTTAACCAGGTATAACGCTCCCGAAAAATCACAACAACCTTTGGAGAGCCCCATGGCTGCCACCACGATCGGCGTGAAACTGGACGAGCATATTCGCCTGCGGCTGAAGGCCGTGGCGGAAGCACAGGCGCGCACCCCGCATTGGGTCGTCAAACAGATGATCCTGACCGGGCTGGAGCGGCTTGAGCGTGGCGAGAGCCTGCACGCCGCTTCCGGGGACACTGAAGCCGAGCCGGCGGCACCTGACGATGATGCCGCGATGTTCATGCCGTTTCTCGATTTCGCGCAGGATGTGCAGCCGCAGACCGTGCTGCGCGCCGCGATCACCGCCGCTTATCGCAGGCCGGAGGAGGATTGCGTCCCTGCCCTCATCGCCCATGCCACCCTGCCCGAAAAACAGGCGGCGGCGGCGCGCGAGACGGCGAAAAACCTGGTGGTGAAGCTGCGCGCCAAACGCACGCGCGGCATTGTGGAGACGTTGTTGCAGGAATACGCGCTCTCCAGCCAGGAGGGCGTGGCCCTGATGTGCCTGGCCGAGGCGCTGCTGCGCATACCCGATAGCGCGACCCGCGACGCGTTGATCCGCGACAAGATCGGCGCCGGCAACTGGCAGAGCCATCTGGGGGGCAGCCAGTCATTATTCGTGAACGCCGCCACCTGGGGGTTGCTGCTCACCGGCAAACTCGCCGCCACCAACAGCGAGGCGAGCCTCTCCTCCGCTCTCACCAAGCTGGTCGCGCGCAGTGGCGAGCCGGTGGTGCGCGGGGGCGTGCATATCGCCATGCGCCTCATGGGCGAACAATTCGTCGTCGGCCAGAGCATCGCCGAGGCGCTGGCCAACAGCCGCAAATGGGAGGCCAAGGGCTTCCGTTATTCCTACGACATGCTGGGTGAAGCGGCGCTGACCGCCGAGGACGCCGCACGGTATTTGCGCGATTACGAGCAGGCAATCCACGCCATCGGCAAGGCCGCGCGGCGCCAGGGGATTTATGAAGGCCCAGGCATTTCCATCAAGCTTTCCGCCCTGCATCCGCGTTACGCGCGGAGCCAGCGTGAGCGGGTGATGGCCGAGCTGCTGCCGCGCCTCACCGATCTGGCCAAGCTTGCCCGCTCATATGACATCGGGCTGAACATCGACGCCGAGGAAGCCGACCGGCTGGAACTCTCGTTGGACCTGCTGGAGAGTCTATGCTTCGACCCCGCTCTGGAAGGCTGGAACGGCATCGGCTTTGTGGTGCAGGCGTATCAGAAGCGCGCGCCCTTCGTGCTGGATTATCTCATAGACCTCGCGCACCGCAGCAAGCACCGCCTGATGGTGCGGCTGGTGAAGGGCGCCTATTGGGACTCAGAGATCAAACGCGCGCAGCTCGATGGCCTGGAAGGCTTTCCGGTGTTCACCCGCAAGGTGCATACCGATGTCTCCTACCTCGCCTGCGCGAAGAAGCTGCTGGCCGCGCCCGATGCGATCTTCCCGCAATTCGCCACGCATAATGCGCATACGGTGGCGGCCATCCACACCATGGCGGGGGAGAATTTCTACCGCGGGCAGTATGAATTCCAATGCCTGCACGGCATGGGCGAGCCGCTGTATGAGGATGTCGTCGGCCCGCAATATCTCAACCGCCCCTGCCGGATTTATGCACCTGTCGGCACGCATGAAACACTGCTCGCCTATCTGGTGCGCCGCCTGCTGGAAAACGGCGCCAACACCTCGTTTGTGAACAAAATCGCCGATGCCAAAGTGAGCGTTGACGAGCTGACCGCCGACCCGGTGAGCCAGGCGCGCAAAATTGTGCCTCTGGGCGCGGCGCATGAGAAAATTGCCCTGCCGCGCGCGATATTTGGCGAGCAGCGCGCCAACTCCGCCGGGCTGGACCTCTCCAACGAGCAGCGTCTCGGCTCGCTTGCCTCCGCCGTGCTGGCCGGGCTGGCGGTGCAGTGGCAGGCGGGGCCGATCCTCGCCACCGGCGAGGTTATGGGCGAGGCGCACGCGCTGCTCAACCCGGCGGATACACGCGACAAGGTTGGCATGGTGAGCGAGGCAACGCCGGAGATCGTAGGCACGGCCTTCAGCTTGGCGCAGGAGGCAGCGCCCATCTGGCAATCCACCCCGCCGCAGGACCGCGCCGCCACGCTGCAACGCGCAGCGGATCTGCTGGAAGCACGCCTGCCCACGCTTGTCGGGCTGATTGTCCGCGAGGCCGGAAAAACCATTCCCGCCGCCATCGGCGAAGTCCGCGAAGCGGTGGATTTCCTGCGCTATTATGCCCACCAGATCACCCATGGTTTTGATAACGATACGCACCGTCCGTTGGGGCCGGTTGTGGCGATCAGCCCGTGGAATTTTCCGCTGGCGATTTTCACCGGCCAGATTGCCGCAGCCCTGGCCGCGGGAAATGTTGTTCTGGCCAAACCGGCGGAAGAAACACCGCTCATCGCCGCCGCAGCCGTGCATCTGCTGCTGGAGGCGGGCGTTCCCCCCGGCGCGTTGCAGATGCTGCCGGGTGACGGGCGGATCGGCGCGGCGCTAATTGCTGACACCAGGGTGCGCGGCGTGTTGTTCACCGGCTCGACCGAGGTTGCCCGCATGATCCAGGCGCAGCTGGCCAACCGGCTGGACGCGCGCGGCCTGCCCATACCGCTGATTGCTGAAACCGGCGGGCAGAATGCCATGGTGGTGGATTCCTCCGCACTGCCCGAGCAGGCGGTGGCGGATATCATTGCCTCCGCCTTCGACTCCGCCGGCCAGCGCTGCTCGGCGTTGCGGATTCTGCTGGTGCAGGACGACATCGCCCCGCGCCTGCTCACCATGTTGCAAGGCGCGATGGCGGAACTCTCCATCGGCAAGCCGGACCATCTGGCCACGGATATCGGCCCGGTGATCAGCGCCGAAGCGCGCCAGGGAATCGCCCAGCATGTCGAGACCATGCGCGCGCGCGGCTACCCTGTTTTTGCTCCGGCGCTAG
>JAKAZY010000128.1 GCA_021826425.1 Pseudomonadota bacterium | reverse complement strand
GACGGAGGAATAGGCGATCATCCGCTTCATATCCGTCTGCGCCAAAGCCACATAGGAGATGTAGATGACCGCCACCACGCCAAGCACGAACATCAGCGGCTCAAATGAAGCAGAGGCGTTGGGGAGCATAGGGATGGCAAAACGCAAGAAGCCGTAAGCGCCCATTTTAGAGAGCACCGCGGCCAGCATGATGGTGCCGGGCACCGGCGCCTCGCCATAGGCATCTGGCAACCAGGTGTGCAGCGGCCAAACTGCCGCCTTCACACCGAAGGCCGCCAGAAAAGCCAGGAACAGCCAGGTTTGTGCACTGGGCGGAATGTTGGCATGCGCCATGACCGCCATGTTGGTGGTGCCCAAATGCCGCCAGATCCACACCACTGCCAGCAGCATGAACAGCGAGCCCGCCAGGGTGAAGAGAAAGAATTTCACCGCCGCGTAGATGCGCTTTTCGCCACCCCACACGCCGATGATAAGATACATCGGCAGCAGCACGGCCTCAAAGAACACGTAGAACAGCACGAAATCCGTGGCGGCGAACATGCCGATCGTCATTGTTTCCAGCAGCAGCATCGCGGCGAAAAAACTGCGCGCGCGGGTTTTAATGCCGTGGCTGGCAAGAATGGCGATGGGGGTAAGCGCCAAAGTGAGCATGATGAGGAACAGGCTGATGCCATCCACCCCCATGCGGTATTCCACGTTGATGCCCGAAAGCCAGGGCATCACCTCAACAAACTGGTACCCCGCGATGGCGGGGTTGAACTGTGTCCATACATAAACGCCTAGCGCCAGCACCGCGAGCGAGAAAATCAGCGCGACGCGGCGCGCCTTGCAGGCGGCTTTTTCATCATCGCCGCTCAAGGTGGCGACGAAGAACGCCCCCAGCAGCGGCAAATAGGTGATGAGCGAAAGAATGGGAAAACCGAGCTGGTTCATGGTCACTTCACCCAGATGAAGAGGCTGACGAAGACCAGCAGGCCGATCAGCATAATAAAGGCATAGAGCGCTATAGAGCCGGTTTGCAGCTTCACGGCCTGGGCCGAGGCGTCTGACGTGAGCGCGGCCAGCCCGGTGGGCACACCGTCGATCACCTGATCGTCACTGCGCCAGGCAAATTTCGCAAGACGCAGCGAGGGCCGCACCAGCAGCGCGTCGTAAATCTCGTCGAAATACCATTTGTTCAGCAAAAAGCGGTAAAGCGGCGCCATGCCCTGGGCAAGCCTGCCGGGCAGCGAGGGCACCAGCAAGTAAAACAATATCGCCACCAGAATGCCGGCAGTACCCGCCAGCAAGGGCGCCTGCTTTGCCAGGCCGGTGATGCTTTCCATGCCCAACATGCCGGAATTGGCCGCCACGGCGATGGAGCTGCCCCAGAAATTCTGGAACTGCGCGCCAATGAAATAAGGCTTCAGCACGAAGCCGCTGGCGAAGGCGCCAACCGCCAGCACCAGCAGCGGCACCAGCATCACCAGCGGGCTTTCATGCACATGGTCCTGCACATGCTTGGGCGCGCGGGACTTGCCGGTGAACACCAGGAAGAACAGACGCGAGGTGTAAAAGGCCGTGAGGCCCGCCGCCGCCGTGCCGCAAACCCAGCCGTAAGTGCCTGCGGCAGTATGCGCGGCGAGGGCTGATTCCAGCACCGCGTCCTTCGAGTAATAGCCGGAGAAGGGCGGGATGGCGATGAGTGACAGCGAGCCGATGAGCATCATCGCGCAGGTGAAGGGCAGCCTGGTCCCCAACCCGCCCATCAGGCGGATGTCCTGCTCGTCGGACATGGCATGAATGACCGAGCCGGCGGAGAGAAACAGCAGCGCCTTGAAGAGCGCGTGGTTGATGAGGTGGAACATCGCCACCGGATAGGCGCCCACGCCCGCGGCCAGGAACATGTAGCCAAGCTGCGAGCAGGTGGAGTAGGCGATGACACGTTTGATGTCGTTCTGCACGCAGCCGATGGTGGCGGCGAAGAACGCGGTGCTGGCGCCGATGATGGTGATGAAGCCCATTGCCTCCGGGGCGGCGTTGATGACCGGCGACATGCGCACGATCATGAACACGCCAGCTGCCACCATGGTGGCAGCATGGATGAGGGCGGAGATGGGCGTTGGGCCTTCCATCGCGTCCGCCAGCCAGGTGTGCAGCACGATCTGTGCGGATTTGCCCATGGCGCCGATGAACAGCAGGAAGGAAATAACCTCCAGCACCGGAAAGCTTGTGCCAAACAGCGTATAGTCCTGCCCGGCGTGAGCGGCGACACCCGCGAAGATCACGTCAAAATTCACGCTGCCGAAGGTGAAATACGCCAGCGCGATGCCGACAGCAAAAGCCAGATCGCCAACGCGGTTGACGATGAAGGCCTTGATGGCGGCATCGTTGGCGGCCTTGCGGTCGTACCAGTAATTGATGAGCAGATAGGAGACGAGGCCAACCCCTTCCCAGCCGAAGAACAGCTGGACGAGATTGTTCGCCGTCACCAGCATCAGCATCGCGAAGGTGAACAGCGAAATGTACGACATGAAACGCTGCGGCGTTTCATCATGCGCCATATAGCCCACGGAATAAACGTGGATGAGCATGGACACCACGCTGACCATCACCAACATCACCAGGCTGAGCTGGTCCTGCCGCAACGTCCAGTTCGGGGTGAAGGCGCCAACCTGAATCCAGTGAGCGATGGCGAGCGGCGGCTGCACCCCGGCGCGGTAAGCGGTGATGGCCGCGCCGGCGGAGATGAGCATGAACAAAATGCTGGACGCGATGGCGAGTTGCCTGCCCAAAACCGGGCGGGCGACACCACAGAGAACAGAGCCGATGAGCGGCGCGAAAACGGCAATCAAGGTGAACATGCTCAGCCCTTCATCAGCGTCACGTCCTCGACCTCGATCGAGCCGCGATTACGGAAATAGATGACCAGTATGGCAAGGCCGATCGCGGATTCAGCCGCGGCGACGGTGAGCACAAACATGGTGAAAACCTGGCCAACCATGTCGTGCAACGCGCCGGAGAAGGCGACGAAATTGAGATTGGCGGCGAGCAGGATCAGCTCGATCGACATCATGATGACGATGATGTTCTTCCGGTTCATGAAGATACCGAAAATGCCGATCACCAGCAGCAGGGCCGATACGACCAGATAATGGGAAAGCGGAATGAGCATCAGAGCGTCTCCTCCGGCTGCTGTTCAGGCAGGGCAACACCCACGCCCAGCGGGGCGCGCACCATCGCCAGGGTTTGCGCCGGTGTGCGGGTATGCTGCACAAAAAGGTCCTGCTGTAGCGAACGCTTGCGATCCCGGTGCGTCAGAACGATCGCGCCGATCATCGCCACCAGCAGAATCACGCCGGAAAGCTGAAAGAGCGGCAAGTAGGAGGTATAGATGAGCTGACCGAGGGCAACGGTGTTGGAAACATCGGTGGGCGTGGGGAAAAGCCTGTCCGCGCTGCCGGCGGGTGCAATGGCCCAGGTGCCGGCGATGAAGGCGAGTTCAGCGAACATGATCAATGCCACCAGCGCGCCCACTGGGGCATAACGCTGAAAACCTTCATGCAGAGCGGCAAAATCCACATCCAGCATCATCACCACGAACAGGAACAGCACCGCGACGGCGCCGACATAGACAATGGCGAGAATGAAGGCGAGGAACTCGGCCCCGGCCAGCAAGAACAGCACCGCCGCGTTCACGAAGCCGAGGATGAGAAACAGCACCGCATGCACCGGGTTGCGGTTGGTTACCACCATCACCGCCGATGCCAGCAGGATGAAGGAAAACAGATAGAAAGCGAGGTTTTGGATCATGTTTGGCTGTCCTTACCGGTACGGCACGTCCAGCTCGAGCCGGCGCGCAAGCTCCGGCTCCCAGCGGTCGCCATTATCCAGCAGCTTCTGCTTGTCATAGAGAAGCTCCTCGCGGGTTTCGGTCGCGTATTCAAAATTCGGTCCTTCGACAATGGCATCCACCGGGCATGCTTCTTCGCACAGCCCGCAATAGATGCATTTCACCATGTCGATATCGTAGCGCGTGGTGCGGCGGGAGCCATCTTCGCGCGGCTCAGCCTCTATAGTGATGGCCTGCGCCGGGCAAACCGCCTCGCACAGCTTGCAAGCAATGCAGCGTTCCTCGCCATTAGGGTAACGGCGCAGCGCGTGTTCGCCTCTGAAGCGGGCGCTCGTGGGGTTTTTCTCAAACGGGTAATTGATGGTCGCCTTGGGCCGGAAGAAATAGCGCAAGGTGATGCCAAGGCCGCAAAGGATTTCCCACAGCACAAGGCTCCACGTCCAACGGAGGACTTTGTTCATTTTACTGTTCCCTTACGCATGGGGCAGCCAGCCGAAATATTCCACCACGCCCGCGACAGCGACGAGATAGACGAGAGAGATGGGCAGAAACACTTTCCAGCCCAGCGCCATCAGCTGGTCGTAACGGTAGCGCGGCAGCGTGGCACGCACCCACACAAATACAAACAGGCAGATGAACACTTTGATGAGGAACCACAACACGCCGCCGGGCAGGAACGGCAGCGGCGAAAGCCAGCCGCCCAGGAACAGCACCGTGGTCATGCCGCTGATCATAATCATGTTCGCGTATTCACCCAGGAAGAACAGCGCGAAGGACATGGCGCTGTACTCCACAAAGAACCCGGCGACAATCTCCGACTCACCTTCAGCCAGATCGAACGGCGCGCGGTTGGTCTCCGCCAGGCCGGAGATGAAGAAAATGATGAACAGCGGAAACAGCGGCACCGCGAACCAGAGATGCTTCTGCGCCAGCACGATGGCGTTGAGGTTCAGACTGCCCGCGAGAATGAGCACCGTGACAATTACGAAGCCCATGGAGACTTCGTAGGAGACCATCTGTGCCGCGGAACGCAGCGCGCCCAAAAAGGCATATTTGGAGTTGGATGCCCAACCCGCCACGATAACCCCGTAAACGCCAAGCGAGGAAACCGCAAAAAGGTAGAGGATGCCGACATTGATGTTGGCGATACCCCAGCCGTTATTCACCGGAATCACCGCCCAGGCGATGATGGCGAGGCCGAAGGTGATCATCGGCGCCAGCACGAACAAAACCTTG
>JAKAZY010000015.1 GCA_021826425.1 Pseudomonadota bacterium | reverse complement strand
CATCATCGATCGTCATTAGAGAGCGACCGTTTCGGGGGCGTTTGTACACGCGGCGCGAATGGCAGGGCCGCTGACAACTCATATACCGCGACGCAGCATCCGGGTATAACGCCGCCACCAACACGCGTATGGAGCGAGCTTATGACAGCCGGTGCCCTTCAATCCCCGAAAACCAAAGTCACAGCTTTGCCGGGGGACGGCATCGGCCCCGAGGTCATGGACGCCACCATCCGCATCCTGGAGGCCGCCCAGGCCCCGATCGAATGGGAATTCGCGGAGGCCGGCGCCAAGGCGTTCGAGCGCGGCGTGGTTACCGGCGTGCCGCGTGAAACGCTGGCCTCCATCGGCGCCAACAAGCTGGCGCTGAAATCCCCGCTGGAAACCCCCATCGGCTATGGCGGCAAATCCGCCAACGTGACGATGCGCAAATATTTCGAGCTCTACGCCAATATCCGCCCGGTGCGCGAGCTGCCCGGCATCCAGACCCCCTTCTCCGGCCGCGGCATCGACATGGTGATCGTGCGTGAGAACGTGGAAGATGTTTACGCCGGCATCGAGCATATGCAGACGAGCACGGTCGCGCAGTGTTTGAAACTGATGACCGCCGCCGGGTGCGAGCGCATCATCCGCGCCGCCTACGGCGTCGCGCTGTCCGAGGAGCGCAAGGAAGTCACCGTCGCCCACAAGGCCAACATCATGAAGCTCACCGAGGGCATGATGAAGCGCATGGGCGAGAAGGTGGCGCGCGAATATCCGGGCATCAAGGCCAGCCAGGTGATCATCGATAACTGCGCCCACCAGTTGGTCATCCGCCCGGAGAATTACGACGTCATCGTCACCTCCAACATGAATGGCGATATCATCTCGGACCTCGCGGCCGGTCTGGTTGGCGGTCTGGGCATCGCGCCCTCCTCCAATCTCGGCGACCAGGTGGCGATGTTCGAGGCCGTGCACGGCTCCGCTCCGGACATTGCCGGCAAGGACATGGCGAACCCGACCGCCCTGCTCTGTGCCGCCATCATGCTGCTGCGCCATATCGGCGCCTTCGACGTAGCCGAGACCGTCGAGCAGGCTTTGTTCGTCACCCTGGCCGAAGGCCGCAACCTCACCGGCGACCTCGCCCCGCGTGGCCATGGTGTCGGCACCAAGGCCTATACGGATCAGGTGATCGCCAATCTCGGCCGCACCTCCGCGATGAAGTCCCGCACCTACAAGAAACTGGAACTCACCGCCTGGCCGAAGCTGACCGCGCATATGGAGCCCTCCACCCGCGAGCTGGTCGGCATCGACGTGTTCCTGGAAACCGACCAGGACGCCGAGACGCTGGGCAAGACGCTGGAGCAGATTTCTGAATACAGCCCCTTCACCCTCACCGGCATTTCCAATCGTGGCGTCACTGTTTATCCACCCACTGGCGGGCAGACCTTCCTGGTCGACCATTTCGCCGCACGCTTCATGCTGAAGCACCCGATTTCACTGGCGTCCAACCGCAGCGAGGGCCAGCCGGAGATTTCTTATCTGGTGCAGCGCATCGGCGCAAAGTTTACCTGGATGCATATCGAGAAGCTGCAGCGCTTCGATGGCAAGGACGCGTTCGAGCGCCCTCAGGGCGAGGGCTGACCAGCCTTTCCCGCGAAGCCAGCGTCAGATCAGCTGCGTTTGCAGCAGATCTTCCATGTCGCTGGTATGGGTTTCCTCATCGGCGAGAATATCGTCCAGAATTGCTTGCGTTTTCGGGTCATGCCCAGAGAAATGATTCGAGAGCTCACGGTAGAGTTCAATTACGCATTGCTCCGCGGCCAGGTTCTCCGTGAACAAACGCGGCAGGCAGCCTTTTGTGGCTTCGGGCGGCAAATGGCGGGTAGCGAGATGGGCTGCGAAATAATCCGGCTTGCCGCCCAGCTCGGTAATCCGTGCCGCGAGCCGCACCATATGCTCACGCTCATCGGCTGCCTGGGCGGCGCATTCGGTGGCCACCCATTCATTCTCCAGCCCATCGGCGGAAACGGCAATCAGACTGTAGCGCAGCACACAGGCGATCTCGGCCGACATAGCGGCCTGCAACAGCCCGACAGGCTCGGCCCCTTCGGCCATCATTACCTGGGCGGCGCCGCGCAAACGCAACACATCGGCCAGAAAATGATTTTCTCCGATCGCATCAGTCTCCATCATGCAAAGCTCGCCTTAATCTCTAAATAAGAATCATTCTCATGATCATATCAGTTTACTAGCGTGACCAAGGTTTTCGATCAAGCGGAAACTCCTCCATACAGGCCCCACCGCTGCTTTATCCTGTTTCGTTCCTGCGCTAGAAACACGGCATGAATGATCTTACCCCCAACACTCTGCGCGCCTGGCCTGATGCGCGCGGCCGCTTCGGCGAATTTGGTGGCCGCTATGTTGCCGAAACGCTGATGCCGCTGATCCTGGAGCTGGAGCAAGCCTATCGCGCTGCCAGGGCGGACCCGAAATTCCAAGCCGAGCTTGATTTTTACCTGAAGAATTATGTCGGCCGGCCAAGCCCGCTTTGGCAAGCCAAGCGTCTTGGCGAGCATCTCGGCGGGGCCAAAATCTACTTCAAGCGCGAGGAGCTGAACCACACCGGCGCGCACAAGATCAATAATTGCATCGGCCAGATTCTGCTGGCCAAGCGCATGGGCAAAACCCGCATCATCGCGGAAACCGGCGCTGGGCAGCATGGCGTTGCCACCGCCACCGTCTGCGCCCTGTTTGGCCTGCCATGCACAGTTTACATGGGTGCCGTGGACGTTGAACGGCAGAAACCCAACGTGTTCCGCATGAAACTGCTGGGCGCAGAAGTTGTGCCAGTCTCCTCCGGTGCGGCCACGCTGAAGGATGCCATGAACGACGCCCTGCGCGACTGGGTGGCGAACGTACACGACACCTTCTACATCATCGGCACTGCCGCAGGGCCGCACCCCTACCCAGAGCTGGTGCGTGACTTCCAGTGCGTGATCGGTAACGAGGCGCGCGAACAGCTCCTGCAGGCCGAAGGCCGGCTGCCGGATGTGGCCATTGCCTCTGTGGGCGGCGGCTCCAACGCCATTGGCCTGTTCCACACTTTCCTGGATGAAACCTCGGTAAAGCTCATCGGCGTGGAAGCGGCGGGCAGGGGCATGCACACCCATGAACATGCCGCCAGCCTCAACAAAGGCCGCCCTGGCGTGCTGCATGGCAACCGCACCTATCTCCTGCAGGACGATGACGGGCAGATATTGGAGGCGCACTCCATCTCCGCCGGGCTGGATTATCCAGGCATCGGGCCCGAACATAGCTGGCTGCACGATATCAAGCGCGTGGAATATGTCGGCATCACCGATGACGAGGCGCTGGAAGCCTTCCAACTATGCTCGAAGCTGGAAGGCATCATTCCGGCGCTGGAATGCGCCCATGCCATCGCGCACATCATGAAAATTGCGCCGGAGATGGGCAAGGACCAGATCATCCTGCTCAACCTCTCCGGCCGCGGGGATAAAGACATCTTCTCCGTCGCCAAACATCTGGGAACCGAGCTGTGAGCCGCATTGCCGGTGTGTTTGCTAAGCTGCGCAAGGAAGGCCGCGGCGCGCTGATCCCCTTCGTGGAAGCCTACGACCCTGACCGCGAAACCTCCCTGCTGCTGCTGCGGGGCATGGCGGAAAATGGTGCAGACATCATCGAGATCGGCATGCCCTTCACAGACCCGATGGCCGATGGCCCGACCATCCAGGCCGCCGGGCGGCGCGGGCTGCTGGCCGGCGCCACGTTGAAGGGCGTGCTGGGGCTGGTGCGCGAATTCCGCGCGGAAAACAATCATACCCCACTGGTGTTGATGGGCTATCTCAACCCGATTGATACTTACGGCGTGGAGGCGTTCTGCATGGATGCCGCGTGTGCCGGGGTGGATGGGCTGATCATTGTCGACCTGCCATCCGAAGAGGCCGACCTGGTGCTGCCGCATGCCAATGCCAATGCACTGGATGTGATCCGGCTTGTCGCCCCCACCACCTCCGATGAACGGCTGAAACAAGTGCTGGCCGGGTCCTCCGGCTTTGTCTACTACGTCTCCATCACCGGCATCACCGGCACGCGTACCGCCTCCGCAGCCGATCTGGCACGGGACATCCCGCGCATCCGCGCCGCCACAAATCTGCCGATCGCGGTCGGGTTCGGGGTACGCACACCCGCGCAGGCGGCAACGGTGGTAGCCCATGCCGATGCCGCCATTGTCGCCTCCGTGCTGATCGAGACACTCTGCAAGGAGAACGCCGAGGCCGTGATCCGCGATGTTCGCGCATTGGCTGAGGGCGTTAAGGCTGTCAGTAAGGCAGCCTGAATAACGGCGGGGAAGCGACCATGAGTTTCATCAAAGCACTAACCGATCGCCTGGTAACGGGCCAAAAGGCGCCTGCGATTCGCTACGCGGATTTCTCCACCCCGCCGTCAGACGACGTATTGCCGCGGCTGGACCGTTCAACCCTGGACACCTCCACCCTCACCCCAGAACAGGTGGAATGGCGGCGCGATGGCGTGCTGATTCTGCGCGATTTCATCCCTGACGAAATGACCGAACCCTATATCAAACGCCGCGAAGCCTATGAGCGCCCGGGCGGCTGGGTGGAGGGGCATTCCTATCAGTTCGTGCCGGAGATGCGTCAGCTCGCCCTTTATCCGCCGTTGATGGAAAAGCTGAAACTGCTGATCGGTGAAGAGATGATGCTGCATCTCTGCCTTACCAACTGGGTTACATCGCAACGCGCCTGGCACCAGGACGATTACCTGAACCCCTCTTTCGTGAATTGCTGGTATGCGGCGGTGTGGATCGCGCTTGGCGATATCGAGCCGGATTGCGGGCCGTTTGAATATATTCCCGGCTCACATCGCTGGCCGTTGATGCGCGGCGAAAAAGTGCGTGAATTACTCAGAAAGTCCGGCAAGGAAGTGCATGGGCTGCGCTGGCCCAAAACATCCGAATTCTTCACCACGCCGGCGGTGGAATACGAGATGAAGCTGCGCCGACAGAAGTCCAAATCCTTCCTGGCCAAGCGAGGGGATGTGCTGATCTGGCACGCAAGGCTGATGCACCAGGGCTCGCTGGCCAAAACGCCCGGCAAAGAGCGCCGCTCGCTCATCGCGCATTTTTCCGGTGTGAACCACCGCCCTGATATTCTGGAGCAATTTCGCATCCGTGATGAGAATGACCAAACTTACGTAAGGTTCGGCGACCCCGCCGCCTGAAGCGGCCTGAACGTTAAAAACCCCGGCACGCAAATACCGGGGCTTTTTTATTCGTAGCGCTTAGAGCGCGATGACTTTAGGTTCACTCATTTTGTGAGCGAGCCTGAAGTCTGAATCGCCCTCTAATTTATTGTTTTAGAGGTGGATTCAGATTTCAGAGCGGATCACCTCATGATTCGATCTAAAATCATCCGGCTTTAGTGGTCGTCGCCATGCCAGCCGCCATCGCCGCCGTGCCAACCACCATCACCACCGCCATGCCAGCCATCGCCGCCGCCATACCAGCCGCCATCATGGTGGTCCCAGCCGCCCGGGCCGTACCAGACGCAACCTGAAAGGCCGAGCAAAAGCAGAGGAATAAGAAGTAATTTTTTCATGTTTAATCTCCTCAAAAGCCGGATTTCAGAACATTTCAGGATTTGAACCCACCCTGCCGAAAGCCGAGTCAATTAATCAAACGGCCCGGTGTGGGCGGGCTGCCATGCCCGCCGCCGCCCATCGGCGTGTAATGCTGCTCTTCATCAGGGGGCGGGCTACCATGGTCTCCGCCACCGCCACCGCCATGCCAATCACCACCAGGGGGCGGGCTACCATGGTCTCCGCCACCGCCACCGCCACCGCCATGCCAATCACCACCAGGGGGCGGGCCGCCATGGTCACCGCCATCGCCGCCGTTATCACCACCATGCCAGCCACCGCCATCATGTTCGTGGTCATGCCCGCCATCACCGCCACCAAACACGCCTACAATGGTGGGACCACCGTAAACATAACCTGGCGAGCCATCATAATACTCCCCAGAGGGAGCGTAATACCCGCCAGAGGGGGCGTAATAGCCAGAAGAGTAGCCGGAGGAATACCCACCACCGCCACCATAGCCGTCAGAGCCATAAACACAGCCCGCGAGCAGCGGGGTTGCAAACAACAAGGGGAGGAGTGCGCGTTTCATAGCAATAATATAGTGCGCTCTGTCGTGGCTGCATTAGGGCAGGATTATAGCTTTCCCCAGGCAAAGAAATCTGCGTTCTCCCAACCCGGCTTGCCGTAGCGCAACGGCGTGCCCGCTGCGGTGAGCACCGCCCCGCCAGCAGCTTCCAGCACCGCCTGCGGCGCGGCTGTATCCCACTCCATGGTGCGGCCAAGGCGCGGGTAGAAATCCGCAACGCCTTCGGCCAGACGCAGAAACTTTAAAGCCGAGCCGATATTGGTAATCCGCGCCACCTTGTGCCGGGCAAGGCACGCGGCCAGATCCGGCGCATCCTGGTAATGGCGCGAGGCGAACACCGTCAGCCCTTCCGGCGGCACATGGCGGGCGGATATATTTTTCTCCATCCCGCCTTTTCGCCGCCAGGCCCCCTGCCCCACCACACCAAAATGCAGCTCATTCAGCGCGGGGGAAGCCACGACACCCAGCACCGGCGCGCTGTTTTCAATCAACCCTATACACACAGCGAACTCATCCCGACCGGCGGCGAATTCGCGCGTGCCATCCAGCGGGTCCACCAGCCAATAGCACGCAGCCGGGGCGGTAATGCGCCCGGCGGCCACTTCCTCCTCCGCCACCACGGGAATATCCGGCACCGCCGCCCGCAGCCCGGCGGTGATCAGCGCCTCGGCTTGCTGGTCCGCCAATGTCACCGGCGTGGCATCGGCCTTGGTTTCAACGGCGAAGCCCGCCGCGCGGATGGCACAGATGGCAGCGGCGGCCTCATCAGCCAAACGCACGGCAAGGGTAAGTAGCTCCTGCATGGCTTGTCTGTACCCCTGCTGCCATGGCTGGCCAAGTTGTAACGTGGTGATATGCTCGGCCCATCAGGAAATGGAGTGGGGTCGCATGGTTGAGATCGTGTTCGGAAAGCTTGCACTGCCCAAGGATGGCGTGCTGGTGCTGCCGGTGGGCGAGGGCTTACCGTTGAGCGGCGAAGCCGCGATGCTGGATGAAAAACTGAGCGCGGCGCTGAGCAATGCGATGGCGGCCGCCGAATTCACCGGCAAATCCGGCCAGAGCCTGAACATCTATAATGCCGGGGCTTATAAGCGCATTATCATCATCGGCGCGGGCAAGGATGATGCACCCCGCCGGGCGGAGCTGCTGGGCGCTGCCATCACCGCGGCTCTGGGCAAAGAAACCGAGGCGACGATTCTCACCCAAGGCTTCACGGCGGAACAGGCGGCGGAGATTGGCCTGGGGGCCCGCCTGCGCGCTTACAAATTCGAAAAATACCGCACCACCCAGAAACCTGAAGAAAAAGCCCGGCTGAAAAAACTGAAGCTCCTCACCGCAGCGCCCAAAGGCGCTGAAGCCGCCTGGGAGATTGCCAAGGCCGTGGCAAATGGCGTGGAATTTACCCGGGACCTCGTAACAGAGCCTGCCAACGTGCTCTACCCGGCTGAATTTGCCGAGCGCACCGAGGGCTTGAAAAAACTCGGGCTGAAAATTGAAATCTTCGGCCAGAAGGAGCTGGAAAAACTCGGCTTCGGCACCTTGCTTGCGGTGTCGCAAGGCTCCATCCGCGAACCCCGCATGGTGGTGATGCAATGGCTCGGCGCTTCCGGCCATGGCGAGGACAAAAAGAAAAAACCGAAAGACCCGCTGGTTTTCGTCGGCAAGGGTGTGACCTTCGATACCGGCGGCATCTCCTTAAAACCCGCCGCGGGCATGGAGGACATGAAATGGGATATGGCAGGTGCGGGCACCGTGGCGGGACTGATGTGCGCGCTGGCCGGGCGTAAGGCGAAGATCGACGCCATTGGCCTCATCGGCCTGGTGGAAAACATGCCCTCCGGCTCCGCCACCCGCCCCGGCGATGTGGTGAAGAGTTACGCTGGCAAAACCGTGGAGATTCTCAACACCGACGCAGAAGGACGGCTGGTGCTGGCGGATGTGCTCTATTACGCGCAAGAGCGTTTCGCGCCGAAATTCATGGTCAACCTCGCCACCCTCACCGGCGCCATCATCGTCGGGCTGGGCCATGAATATGCCGGCATGTTCTCGAACTCCGACGAGCTGGTGGGCAAGCTCACCGCCTCGGGCGAAGCCGTGGGCGAGAAGCTCTGGCGCATGCCGCTTTCCAAGGAAGGTGAAGGCTACGACAAGGAAATCGATTCCCCCATCGCAGATGTGAAGAATATCGGTGGCGGCCGCGCGGGCGGCTCCATCACCGCCGCGCAGTTTCTGCAACGCTTCGTCAACAACACGCCCTGGGCGCATCTGGATATCGCGGGTATGGCCTGGGGGGCGAAGGATGCCGGGGTGAACCCCAAGGGTGCGACAGCCTTTGGCGTGCGGTTGCTGGACCATTTCACCAGGGGCTTTGAATGAGCGAATTACTGCTCGACACGATTCTGGGCAACCGTGAAGACCATGAATTTCACGAGAAACTTCACGAACTCGGCCATCATGGCGGGCATATCGAAACCTTGGTGGTGAGTGCGGAAGACCTCCCGCGCCGCCGCTTTCACGCGCAAACAGATTACGGCACGCCATGCTTTATCGCATTGCCGCGTGATGTTTCCCTTACCGACGGCGCGGTGTTGCACCTAACAGACCAACGCGCCATCGTTTTAAAAGTCGGTGCGCAAGACTGGCTGCGCCTGCAACCGCTGAATAACGGCGCGTTGGAGCTGGGGCATCTGGCAGGTAATCTCCACTGGCGGGTGCGCTTTGAGGATGGCTGCCTGCTGGTGGCGGTGGACCACCCACGCGAAACCTACCTCGCCCGGCTGCATGGGCTGGAGCACGAAGGCAAGGTGAAGGTGCTGACATGATCGATCTTCTCCGCGCCCTGCAATTCGCGGATGGGCAATTTCCCTCAGGCGGGTTTGCCTTTTCCTGGGGCGTGGAGAGCCTGATGGCCGATGGCCACCTCATTCGCGCGGATTGGCCGACTTTTCTAGCAGGGCAAATGGAGCACCGCTGGGCGCCACATGACCGGCCGCTGGTGGCCTATGCCTTCCAGGCGGCGCAGGATTTTCAAGCATTAATGGCGCTGGACCAGCTTACCAACGCTCTCGCCATCATCACCGCCGCGCGCGAAGGCTCGCTTCGGGCCGGAGCAGCTTTGCTGGCCACCCATGCACGGCTTGGCACAGCCGGGACGGCGGCCTACCGTGCGCTTGTGACCTCCGGCGAGGCCCATGGCCATCTGCCGGTGGTCACGGGGTTGGTGATGGCCGGGGCGGGGTTAGATCTGCCAACCTCAGTCGCCGTTTCCGCTCATACCACCGCGCAGGCCCTCGGCACCGCTGCTGTGCGGTTGGGGCTCATCGGCGCGCTGGATGCACAAACGGCGTTGCAAACCATCCAGCCCCGCATTGCCGCGTTAATCGCCTCGCCGCTGCCGCCACTGGATGACATCGGCAGCTTCACACCACTTACAGACATCGCGATGATGCGCCACCCGTTTCAGGCGCAGCAATTATTCTCCAATTAAGGAGCATCCCATGAACCTTTCCCCCACCGAGCTTGAACGCCTGACCATCTTCACGGCAGCCGAACATGCAAGAAGATTAAAGGCGCGCGGAGTAAAGCTCTCCCACCCCGAGGCTGTGGCGTTCATCGCGGATGAAATGCTCCTCGCCGCCCGCTGCGGGATGGTTTACGAGGAGATCGTGAACTTAGGCGCCACGCTGCTCACGCCAGAGGATGTTGAACCAGGTGTGCCCACCCTCACGGAGTTTGTTGCGGTGGAGGCGAGTTTTCCCGAAGGCACCAAGCTCGTCATCGTCTTCCGCCCCATTGGAGACGGCCAGGAGGACGGTGAAATTCCCGGCGAGATTATCGCCGCCGATGGCGAGATTGACATAAACCAAGGCCGGGCGCGCATCGAACTTGACGTGCTGAACACCGGCGACCGTGACATCCAGGTCCGCTCCCACGCGCATTTTTTTGAAGCCAACCCGGCGCTAGAGTTCAACCGTCAGGCCGCATTCGGTTTCCGGCTGGATGTGCCTTCAGGTTCGGGCATACGCTTCGAGCCCGGCATCGCCAGGCGTGTCAGCCTCGTCGCCATGGCGGGCAACCGCATCATCCACGGCCAAGGCGGGCTCACACGCGGACAACTGGACAATCCTGAGATCAGAGCCAAGGCGTTCGAGGCGGCGCAGCAGCGCGGCTATAAGGGAGCCTAAGCCATGAAAATGACCCGCGCGGATTACGCCGCCACGTTCGGCCCCACCAAAGGCGATATGGTGCGCCTGGGCGATACCGGCCTCATCGCCGAAATTGAGCATGACTACACGCATTATGGCGATGAACTCACCACCGGTGCTGGCAAAGCCATGCGCGACGGCGAAGGCTTCCAGACCACCGGCACAAGAGCCAGCGGCGCGCTGGATGCGGTGGTGCAGAACGCCACCATCATCGATCCCGTGCTCGGCATCGTCAAAGCTGATATCGGCATTCGGGATGGCCGCATCGTCGGCATCGGCAAGGCGGGCAACCCGGATATCATGGCGGGCGTTGACCCCGCCCTTCGCACCGGCCCCAATACCGCCGTGCACCATGCCGAAAACTACATCGTCACCGCGGGTGCGGTTGAAAGCCATGCGCATTTCCTCTGCCCCCAACAATCGGAGCACGCGCTGGCAGGCGGCACCACCACCATCATCGGCATGTCACCGGGGCCATATTTTGATGTCTCCTGCTCTGGACCAGAGATTCTCGGCCAGATCATTCAGGCGGCGGAGTTCTCACCGTTGAATTTCGGCTTCCTCGGGCGCGGCTGCTCAGACCCCGCCGCGGTGGAGGAATCCGTCTCCGGCGGCGCTTTGGGCGTAAAAATCCATGAGGATTTCGGTGCTTCCGGCGCGGTCATCAACGGCTCACTCATCGCCGCCGACCGTAATGATTTCGGCATCAGCCTGCATACGGATACGATCAACGAATACGGCTTCTGCGAGGATACCATCCGCGCCATAGCAGGCCGTTCCATCCATATGTTCCACACCGAAGGTGCAGGCGGCGGCCATGCGCCAGACCTTTTGCGCGTGAACGGCCTGCCCAACGTGCTGCCAGGTTCCACCAACCCCACCAATCCCTTCACCGCTTATGCGCTGCATGAGGGTCTGCCGATGACCATGCTGGCCCATGCCATGAACTGGCGATTGGCCGAAGACCTCGCCTTCGCCGAATCCCGCGTCCGCCCGCAAACCATGGCGGCGGAGGATCTGCTACACGACATGGGCGCCATCTCCATCTTCTCAACCGATAGCCAGGGCATGGGGCGGTTGGCGGAAAACCAGGCCAAATGCTGGCAACTCGCCGCTGTGATGAAAAAGCGCCTGGGCCGTCTGGACAGCGAAACAACTGCCCGTGCGGATAACGAGCGCATTAAACGCTACATCGCCAAACTCACCATCAACTCCGCCATCGCGGCGGGGATCGACGCGCATGTCGGCTCCATCCAGCCCGGCCGCATGGCAGATTTGGTGTTCTGGCCGCGTGCGAGCTTCGGCATCAAGCCGCGCGTGGTGATGAAAAGTGGCTTCATCGTCTGGGCCACATGCGGCGATGCCAACGGTTCGATGATGGATAGCGAGCCAAACATTCAGCGCCCGATGTGGGGCAGTTTGGGGCTTTCGCCCACGCGCCTCGGCGTCACCTTCACCTCACAGCTTGCGATCGACGCAGACCGCCCGCGCAAACTTGGCGTGCAGAAAAAATTTGTGCCGATCTCCAATACCCGCGCGCTCGGCAAGCAACACATGCTGCACAACAATGCCTTGCCGAATATCGAGGTAGACAGCGAAACCTTCGATGTCCGCGCGGATGGCGTGTTACTCTCCGGCCCACCCGCCGCGCATGTACCGTTAAACCGCAGCTACATGCTGCGGTGAGTCTTTACCTCCGCTTCGCGCAACGCAATGGCCGCACCATTCTGGCCGAGCGCCGCGTGCTCTACCCTTACGCCATCACCGCACCCATCAACCGGGCGGGTGTCGCGGAACTCACGCTGCAATCCATCTCCGGCGGGCTGTATGGGGGCGAGCATGTTGCCCAGCATATCCACCTGCGCCCAGGCGCTGCCGCCCGGCTGGTGCAACCCGCCGCCACTACGGTGCGGCGCCGCGCGGCAACCGGGCCGGCACGACAAACTATCAGTCTGAAAGCCGAAGAAAATACAACCCTTGTGTATGCCACGCGCCCACTGATCATGCTGCCCGACGCGGCCTTGGAGCAGAATTGGGAGATCACCACCTCTCCCGGTGCCCGCATCATGTTTTGGGATGGCTTCGCCAGCCACAACCCAAAAGGCGAAAAGCCAGAGTGGTCGCTCACCTCCCGCGTGAGCGTGCGCGGGCCAGATGGCAAATTGCTGGCAACCGAACGCATGGCGGTGGACGGCACGACATTGGCAAACGAGTTGCAAGGCATGGCAGGCCGTTTTAGTGCCTTCGGGAAAATCTGGTGTCTGGGCTTCACACCCGGCCAAACCATGCCCGATATCTCGTCGCAAGCCAGTTTCGGCCAAACCTTGCTCCCCAATAATGTGGGTTTTGCCATCGCCCTGGCGGCAGCAGATGGCGGCGCACTCTGCGCCGCGCTGCAGGAAATTCTGGGCAAGGCAGAACATCCAGATACAAGCTGGGTGCTTAAACCACCGGGCGCAGCGTAATCCTCCGCCCCTGCCCGGCCACGCTGGCAATCCGCCCGCCCTCGGTGGTGCTCAACATCACCATGTCGCCTTCCGCCATCAAATCCGCCGCATCGGCAAAATAGCCAGGGTTGCCCGCATCCGCCAGGTTATCGTTGCCGGCCTTGTAGTGCCAGAGCGTGAAGCCATTCGCATAGGCCAGCACCGAAAGATTACGCAGCGTGAAGGACATGATTTTTTCCTTTCTAAATATTTAGGCTTACTTAAGGTTGCATCGTGCTAGGTTTCTATTCCTATCGAACGAACAAAACAAGAACAAAATACCTCTGCGCATAAAATAACGGATAAAATTCCTATTTTAACCTTTCTCCTCTCAAGAAATCCGGTTAGATTTTTGTAGTTAAACGATTGACGGTTGTGGCCATGCAGCATGACGACATCTGGAGAGCGATCGATACATTGGCGGCGGAACGGGGGCTCTCGCCCTCGGCATTGGCGCGTCAGGCCGGGTTGGACCCAACAAGTTTCAATCCCTCCAAGCGCTGCTCTGGTGATGGCAAGATGCGCTGGCCTTCCACCGAGAGCATTGCCAAAATTTTATCTGTAACAGGCGCACGGCTGGAGGATTTCTCAGCTCTGGTAAACGGCGCGCGCGCCATACCCGAAGCGCGGCTGAAGGGCCGATCGCGCCTGCCTCTCATCGGCATTGCGCAGGCAGGTGCACAGGGGTTTTTCGACGATGGCGGCTATCCAGCCGGTGCCGGTTGGGATGAGGTGGAACTGCCAAGCGTCGCGGATGTGAACGCCTACGCGCTCAGCATCAATGGCGATTCAATGCAACCTGTCTATCGCCAGGGCGATACCATCGTGGTCTCCCCGGCAGCGCCAGTCCGCCAGGGAGACAGGGTGGTCGCCCGCAGCAAGGACGGTGCAGTTATGGCCAAGCAGGTGCTGCGCCGCACGGCAGGGCGCATCGAACTCGGCAGCCTCAATCCGGATTTCCCGGATTTGCGCTTCTCGGCCCGGGACATTCTCTGGATGCACCGCATCATCTGGGCCAGCCAGTAAAGGCTTTAGGGCCCCATCACTTGAGGCTGACGCGCCAAAATGCTGCGGCTGAAAGCGTGAATTGGTCTCTTATTAAAGAGGTTTAAAGAGGTGCAGCGCATTCAGGGCGATGCGGCGGCACCAACCTGACCATATCGCGCTTTAGTCATCGTCCCAGTCGCCCCACCAGCCGCCAAGAACAACCGGGGGTGCCACCACGGTTACCCCGGGGGCACCATAGCCTGCGCCGCGGCCATAGCCCGATGGATAATAAACACAGCCTGCAAGCGTAGCAGCGGCCAGAATTAACACAGCGCCACGGCTCAATCCCGCAAATCGTTTAAGTCCGGTTGAATGTCTCATCTTTGCATCCTTCGCCAAAAACGGCGGCACTAATACCCAAACCCATGCATTCCAGAATTTTGCGGCATCATTGCGGCGCAAAACTGGCAAAATGTAAAACTCTGCAACAAGCCACGCGCCATCATCTTGCCCGCCCCGGCATCGCCTGCGAAACTGCGTTATGGACTCTCCTGTTCAGTACCTCGCAAAAGCAGATTCACGCCTGGGCAGTTTCATGGCGCGCGTCGGGCCGTTGCGGCGTGAGAAGCCGGAACATACCGAACTCTATCCAGCCTTGTTGTCCGCCGTCGCGCATCAACAGCTTCACGCCAACGCCGCGTTAGCCATTCTCGGGCGGCTGAAAACCTCATGTGGTGGAGATCTGTCCAACCCGGCCACGCTTCTTGCCATGCCAGATGATGCCGTTCGCGCCTGCGGTTTCTCCGCCTCAAAAATGGCGGCCATCCGCGATGTGGCAGCCAAGGCGGCGGATGGCACCATCCCCAGTCGCACCCGCGCACTGCGTCTTTCTAACGAAACTTTAATCGAGCGCCTCACCACCATCCGCGGCGTCGGCCGCTGGACCGTGGAGATGCTTCTGATCTTCACATTGCACCGGCCAGATGTGTTTCCGGTGGATGATTTTGGCGTGCGCGAGGGCTACCGCCTGCTGCATGGGCTGGAAGCCCAACCAAAACCAAAAGCCTTTGCTGAAATCGGCAAGGTTTATGCACCCCACCGCACCCTCGCTACGCTTTATCTCTGGCGCGCGGCGGATGAAATGAAGAAGCCCAGCGCAAAACTTAGCAAGGCATAAAATGGCCGGTGTTTCCAACAGCCTTTTATTAGAGCCGGATGATTTTAGACCGAATCACGGCAGATGCTTGGCGATGTATGGCGGCAGCCAGAAGCTCGCCACATGCACGCGTGGGCTCCAATACTCGCTCTTGCCCGCAATGCCGCCCGCCGCTTCAGCCCGCCTAGTAATCTCTTCAACGCTCACTTCAGTCTGCGCCGGGTTTTTGCCCGCCCAGCCCAGAGTCATGTAGCCGCCCACATAGGTCGGCACCGCGGCGATATACGCCGAAACAAACGGGAAGAATTTCTTGCGCCGCAGGGAGGTTTCATAAAGCTCATCGGCCTGCATAAAGGGCACGCCGCACTGGTTCACGATCAACCCGTCATCCGCCAAAATCCGCGCGGCGTTTTCATAGAACTCGTCGGTGAACAGAACTTCACCCACGCCGATCGGGTCAGTCGAATCGACGATGATTACGTCGAAGGAACCTGTTGGCGCCTTCTTAACATAATCAATTCCATCACCAACAATCACGTCCGCACGCGGATTGGTCCAGGCATCGCCGCCAATGCCCGGAAGGAACTCTTTGGAAAGACGGATCACCTCGCCATCAATCTCCGCCATCACCGCGCGCTCAACACCCTTGTGCATCAAAACATGCTTGAGCACACCGCCATCACCCGCACCGATGATCAGCACGTTCTTGGCATTGCCATGCGCCAGCAGCGGCACATGGGTAAGCATTTCCTGATACACGAACTCATCGCGCTCGGTAATCTGGATCACGCCATCCAGCGTCAGCACTCGACCATGGCTGGTGGTTTCGAAAATCCCGATATCTTGAAACTCGCTTTTCACCCGCGCCAACTCGCGCGTGGTTTTAAAGCGTTGGCCCCAATCGGGGTAGAGCGTCTCGTTCAACCAAGTCTCGGTCATTGGCACACCTCATCGGTCAGGACCAGAGCTGAAAAAAGCATACGCTTTCTCAATGTCTCGGCCAGCTCAGGATTATTCAGGAAGGATAAAAGCCAAGCGGCATCGCCGCCTGACATTAAGCGATAAGCCCGCGCTTCTGCTCGTTCACTTGAATATGGCTTGGGCTGAACGTCGCCTTCAGGAACGGAATAAGCTTGTACGGGTCACAGCATCCGCACATGAACACATCCAACGCCGCGAAGCCCCGCTCCGGCCAGCTATGGATGGAGATATGACTCTCCGCCAGCACCACCACACCAGAAACGCCGCCATTCGGCTCGAAGTGGTGGAAGTGATGATGCAGAATGGTCGCTCCCGCCGCCAGCGCGCCGTCACACAGGGTCTGGTCAATCAGTTGCGGGCTATCGAGATTGGATGCACCCCACAGATCAATGATCAGGTGCATACCGGCGTATTTTACGCCATCCTTCTCGACATAGTAATCCTTCTGCGGCTCCGAGGAGGCCATGGAAATCGTCTGGTTTTCGCTCGGAGACTCCGAGACCATCCCCAGTTGGGCAAGTGCGTTCATTGCGAACCCCCTAACTAGTAGACAGCCTGTAGAACGCAGCACCGCGCTGCGCCCCCCTGGGCCAGTGGGGGGGGCTTATGAGGCCATACCCCCCCTGACGCAAGTGATATTTTTGTGCTTGCCCTGAAAAAATTTATCACCTGCCCCGCGCTGGCGAAGCATGTGGTTTTCACGCAAGCTTCAAGAAGAGAACAAGCGCGTTTCTGCTACTCTGCCGCGTCCTGATACGCCTCCAGCGGCGCGCAGGAGCAAACAAGATTACGGTCTCCATACACATTATCCACCCGCTTCACTGACGGCCAGTATTTCTGCGCCGCCACGAATGGCAGCGGAAATGCCGCCACCTTACGGGAGTAAACATGGCTCCAATCCTCGCCCATTACCTCGGCGGCGGTGTGCGGGGCGTTCTTCAGAGGGTTGTCGTCCTTTGGTAAACCGCCTGCGGCAATCAGCGCAATTTCCGCCGCGATGCTCAGCATCGCCTCGCAGAACCGGTCCAGCTCCGCTTTGTCCTCACTCTCGGTCGGCTCAATCATCAGCGTGCCAGCCACCGGCCAGGACATTGTAGGCGCGTGGAAGCCGTAATCAGCCAAACGCTTGGCGATATCCTCCACCTGCACACCGGAATCGGCGGCGAAACCCCGGCAATCGACGATGCATTCATGCGCGACGCGCCCCTGCTCGCCCCGGTACAGAATAGGATAAGCCCCCTCCAGCCGTTTGGCGATGTAATTGGCGTTTAGTATCGCCGTCTTGGTGGCGCGGGTAATCCCCCCCGGCCCCATCAGCCTTATATAGGCATAGGGGATAGGCAGAATCAGCGCCGAGCCGAACGGAGCCGCTGAAACAGGGCCATACCCTGTGGCGGGGCCAGCATCCGCGTGCAGCGGATGATTTGGCAGATGCGGCGCCAGATGCGCCGCCACGCCTATGGGCCCCACACCTGGCCCGCCGCCACCATGGGGGATGCAGAAGGTCTTGTGGAGATTCAAATGGCAAACATCCGCGCCAATACTAGCCGGGCTGGTCAGCCCCACCTGGGCGTTCATGTTGGCACCATCCATGTAAACCTGCCCGCCCGCCGCATGCACCGCCTGGCAGATGTCGCGGATCGCCACCTCGAACACGCCATGGGTGCTGGGATAGGTGATCATCAGCGCGGCGAGGCGCTCGCCATGCTCCTCCACCTTCTTGTGCAGATCCGTCACATCCACATTGCCATTCTTGTCGCAGGCCACCACCACCACCTTATAGCCTGCCATGGCGGCGGAGGCCGGGTTGGTGCCATGGGCGGAAGCCGGGATCAGGCAGATATTCCTTTGCCCCTGCCCCCGCGCCTCATGATAAGCGCGGATGGCGAGCAGCCCGGCATATTCGCCCTGCGCACCGGAATTGGGCTGGAGCGAAACGGCGGCAAAGCCCGTCACCTCGCACAGCAGCGCGGCAAGTTCGTCGATGAGCTGCTTGAACCCTTGCGTCTGCGCGGTCGGCGCAAAAGGGTGGAGGCTGGCGAATTCCGGCCAACTGATCGCCGCCATCTCCACCGCGGCGTTCAGTTTCATCGTGCAGGAGCCAAGCGGGATCATGGAGCGGTTGAGCGCGACATCCTTATCCTCCAGCCGTTTCATATAACGCAGCATGCTGTGCTCGGAATGATGCGCGGAAAACACCTCCTCGGTACAAAACGCGCTCCGGCGCAGCAGCTTTTCGGGGATGGAAGGTTGCGCTCCCGCCAGCCTCGCGCCGAACAACCCGGCCAGCGCGTCCAGTTCGGGGCGCGTCAGCGTCTCATCCAAGGCGATGCCGATGCCGGTTTCATCAATCCGGCGCAAATTAAACCCGGCGGCATCGGCCTCTGCCATCAGCGCATCCGCCTTCGGGCCAGCCTCTATGGCTAGCGTGTCAAAGAACGCATCATGGCGCAGGGCAAAGCCCGCTTTTCGCGCCGCCTCGCCCAGCAGCCGCGCCTGCAGGTTCACGCGCCGCGCGATGGTCTTCAACCCCTCCGGCCCGTGCCAGGCGGCGTAGAACCCAGCCATCACCGCCAGCAGCACTTGCGCTGTGCAGATATTGCTGGTGGCTTTCTCGCGGCGGATATGCTGCTCGCGCGTTTGCAGCGCCAGACGCATGGCCGGCCGCCCGGCCGCATCCATCGACACACCCACCAGCCGCCCAGGCATGGCGCGCTTGAACGCATCCTTGGTGGCGAAGAAGCCGGCATGCGGGCCACCAAAGCCCATCGGCACGCCGAAGCGTTGCGCGGAGCCAACCACGATGTCACCACCCATTTCGCCGGGCGGTGTTAACAGTGTTAACGCTAGCAGATCAGCGCAGATAACACTCATGGCGCCCGCTGCCTTCCCCGCCGCTATCTCGGCGGAAAGGTCACGAACCGCCCCGGTCGAGCCAGGGTAATTCAGCACCAGGGCAAAGGGCTTCGCCGCCGCGATGCCGGCCACATCACCCGGCGCCACATCAACAATTTCCCAGCCCTGTGGCCAGGCACGGGTTTTAATCACCGCGCGGGTCTGCGGGTGCACGTCCCCGGCGACGGCGATAGTCTTGCTGCCTGTCTTCTGCATGGCAAAGGCCATCGCCACGGCTTCCGCTGCCGCCGTGGCTTCATCCAGCAGCGAGGCATTGGCGATTTCCATACCCGTAAGCGAGGTGATCATGGTCTGGAAATTCAAAATCGCTTCCAGCCGTCCTTGGGAAATCTCCGCCTGATAGGGTGTATAGGCGGTGTACCAGCCTGGGTTTTCCAGCACGTTGCGGCTTATCACTGGCGGGGTGACGGTGCCGTGATAGCCCAGCCCGATCAGCGATTTCTTCACCACATTGCGGCTGGCCAGGCCGCGTAGCCGGGCCAGCAAGGCGGCCTCGTCCTCCGCTTCCGGCAGTGCCAGGGGCGCATTGGTGCGGATGCTTTCGGGAATGGTCTGCGCGATCAGCCCGTCCAGGCTTGGCGCGCCAACAGCCTTGAGCATCGCGGCGATCTGCGCCGCATCCGGGCCGATATGGCGGGCGACAAAACTGTCCCGCTGCTCCAGTGCTGTAAGTTCAGCCAGTGTGTTCACGCCAGCGTCTCCAGAAATTCATCATACGCCGCACGGTTCAGCAGCTCTGCCACGGCGGCGGGGTCTTCCAGGCGCAGCTTGAAGAACCAGCCATCGGCCTCGGCCTCGGCATTCACCTTGGCGGGCTCATCAACGATGGCCTGGTTCACCTCAGCCACCGTGCCAGAAAGCGGGGCATACACGTCAGAGGCCGCCTTCACGCTCTCGACCACGGCGCAGGCCTCACCCTTGGCGACATTGCGGCCAGGCTCCGGCAGTTCCACGAACACAATATCGCCAAGAGCCTGTTGCGCATGGTCGGTGATGCCAATGGTGGCCAAACCATCCGCGCCCACGGACACCCACTCATGATCCTTGGAATAAAAAATCTGGGACATTGAAGCCTTCCTTTCAGCGGACATAATTATGAGGAACGAAGGGCAGAGATGTAACCTGCCCGGAAAGCGGTTTATCGCGCACGATCAGATCGAGCGCCGTGCCAATTTTGGCGCAATCGGAGCGAACATAGCCAAGCGCTATCGGCGTGTTCAGCGTGGGGGAGAATACGCCAGAGGTAACACGGCCCACCGCCGCGCCACCGGGCAGCCTGATCTCGGCTCCGGCACGGGCCGGGGCGCGGCCCTCCAGTTTAATGCCGACCAACGTTTCCGCCGTACCCTCGCTCAACGCCTTGTTCAGCGCATCCGCCCCAAGGAAATGCCCCTCGGAAAGCCGTTTCCTGGAAAGCGCAAAGCCCAGCCCGGCGGCAACAGGGTTGGTGCCCTCGTCAATATCATTGCCATAGAGGCAGAGCCCGGCCTCCAGCCGCAGCGAATCCCGCGCCCCCAGCCCGGCCGGCACGGCGCCGCGGGCCAGCAGCAGCTCAGCCAGGGCCGCGCCATCAAAGCCGGCACAGCCGATCTCGAACCCATCCTCCCCGGTATAGCCGGAACGGGTGACGATGCAGTCGATCCCGCCGATTCGCACCGGGCCAGCATCCATGAATTTCAGCATGGCGGCCTCGGGCAGGACTTCCGCAGCCTTCGGGCCCTGCAAGGCCAGCAGCGCGCGGTCGAACCGCGTGGTCACGGCGACGCCGTGGCTGCGCATATGCGCCACGTCCGCTTCCTTGCGGCTGGCATTCAGCACCACCTGAACATGCTGGCCTAGATTGGCCACCATCAGATCGTCCAGAATACCGCCGGCCTCGTTCAAGAGCAGCGTGTAACGCTGGCGCCCCGGCTTCAGCCCGGCGATATCCCCAGGCACCAGGCGGGAGAATACCTCGATCTCGGCGATCTCCGCCTGCCCCATATGGGAGACATCGAACAACGCCGCGCCAGTGCGGCAGGCATTATGCTCGGCGATGATGCCCTGATATTGCAGCGGCATGTCATAGCCCGCGAATTCAACCATGCGCGCGCCAAGCCGGCGGTGCAGGGCATCCAATGGTGACTTGGCCAAAATAATTCCCCTAGTCGTCAGTCCACCCGGCTGGCACCGCCGGCAGCGCTGACCCCCCTCTGTCCTGTAACCTGAGAGATTCGGACTGAACCCTGCAGGTTCAGACCCTTAACCCCGTCGGTGCGGCGGTTGCCCGCCGGCTTTCCAGAGTGCCTTGTAACCAAACGCAGCCCTTCTGCCTGAGCGGTTCCGGGGGCCGGTTGCGCCTTCGGCGGTGGGAAGGCATAGCTTCCCACTCTCTCCTGCGTCCGTGTAAGGACAATTCCCTTTTGCCCGAGGGCGCATAATTTGCAAAGCTGTTTCTTACGCGAACCCGGAAAAACAGAACGAGGCCCCTTGATGAGCGAAAACACCTCCCCGGCCCCTGCCCTTGCGGTTGAGGACATTCATAAATCCTTCGGTGCGGTAGAGGTGCTGAAAGGTATTTCCCTGACCGCGCGGGACCACGACGTGATTGCGATTCTGGGCTCCTCTGGCTCCGGTAAAAGCACCTTCCTGCGCTGCATCAACATGCTGGAAATGCCCGATAAAGGCAGCGTTTCCATCAAAGGTGAGAAGATCGAGATGCAGGAAGGCAAGCAGGGCCGGGCCTGTGCCGATCCAAAGCAGCTCGAGCGGCTGCGTTCCAGGCTTTCCATGGTGTTCCAGCAGTTCAACCTGTGGGGGCACATGACCGTGCTGCAAAACGTGATCGAAGCGCCGGTGCATGTGCTGAAGCTGGACAAAAAAACCGCCATTGCCCGCGGCGAGGCCATGCTGGAGAAGGTCGGGCTTTCGGCCAAGCTTGACGCCTTTCCCGCCCAGCTCTCCGGCGGGCAGCAGCAGCGTGTAGCCATCGCCCGCGCCTTGGCGATGGAGCCGGATGTACTGCTATTCGACGAACCTACCTCCGCCCTGGACCCTGAGCTGGTGGGCGAAGTGCTGAAAGTGATGCGAGATTTGGCCAAAGAGGGCCGGACCATGCTGGTTGTCACTCACGAAATGGGCTTTGCCCGCGAGGTGGCGAGCCGGGTGATGTTTTTGCACAAGGGCCAGACCGAAGAAGAGGGTGCGCCGCATGAGATGTTCGCAAACCCGAAAACCGAGCGGTTCGGCCAATTCCTGTCGAGCACATTGAAACACTGAGCCATTGAAACCGGCCCGCGCGCTGCTGGTTGAGGATGATGAGCCGGGTCATGCGGACCTATCCCCTCATCAAGCGTGTGATCACCTCCGCGAACCCGGCATAAACGAATGTCTGCTGGTGCGGACCAAACGGTTGATCCCGCACCGCAGGCGGCTGCGGGCCGTTGTTAAATCAAGGCTCGGGTTCCTATGTTAGGGTAAATTGAGTTTATCCAGGACCCAGGGACGAGCATGGCAGAAGATCCTTATAAAATTCTAGGTGTGAAGAAGGAGGCGAGTGCTGATGAAATCCGCTCCGCCTACCGCAAGCTGGCAAAAAAACACCACCCGGACCTCAACCCAGGCAATAAGCAGGCGGAAGAGAGTTTCAAAGCCATTTCCGGCGCTTATGATCTGCTGAGCGATACCGAAAAGCGGGGCAAATTCGACCGGGGCGAGATTGATGCCTCCGGGGCCGAGCGGGCACCCCAACAATCCTGGCGGCAATACGCCGAGGCCGGACCCGGTGAGCGCTACGCCTATTCCACCGGCGGCACCGGCGGGGCAGATTTTGAGGATTTGTTCGCCAATATCTTCAACCAGCGCCCGCGTGGCCCGGCCAAGGGGCATGACCGCCATTACAGCCTGGAAGTGAGCTTCCTGGAGGCCGTGAGCGGCGCCACACGGCGTATCACTTTGCCCGATGGCGGCACGCTGGACGTGAAAATACCGCCCGGCACCGAGGCAGGAGACCTGCTGCGCCTGCGCGGCAAGGGCGATGCGGGCATGAATGGCGGCCCGGTCGGCGACGCGCTGATCGAGGTTCATGTAGCGGCACATAAGTTCTACCGCCGGGTGGGCCGTAACATCCACATGGACGTGCCGGTTTCCCTGAAAGAGGCGGTGCTGGGGAGCAAAATCACCATCCCCACCCCGGCTGGCGAGGTGGCGATGACCCTGCGGCCCGGCACGGAGACCGGCACCGAGATGCGGCTGCGCGGGCGCGGCGTGCCAGCGCACGGCAAGCACGCGGCGGGCGATCTGCACGTGAAACTGAACGTGGTTGTGGATCCCGCGGATGAGAAACTGAAGGCATTTCTGGAAACCTGGGAACAACCCGGCTTCAACCCGCGGGAGGGGCTGAAATGATCACCTTCGAATCCCTGCACATCGCCGGGCTGGACGAGGCAGAGCTGACGCACTGGATCGAGGCCGCCTGGGTGCATGCCCGCGGCGCGCGCGGTGCTTGGCAATTCGAGGAGGTGGATGTGGCGCGGATACGGCTGATCCATACGCTGCGCCACGAGATGGACATCAGCGAACCGGCGATGCCGGTGGTGCTCTCTCTGCTGGACCAGCTTTACGAGCTGCGGCGCAACGCCGCGCGGCTGAACGCGGCGCTTGCGGACCTGCCGCCCGCTTTACGCGCAGCAATATTGGAGAAACTGGGGGCGTGACGTTCTTGCAATGTTCTACGTGGAGCATGATAACGCGCTGTTAGATTTTGAATCTGAAGGATCTTGGTTTTTGGGATAGGTGATTGCCGAATGGCCGCGGGGCGAGCCATGAATGGGTAAACTATGATTGGCTGGGATGGGGGGGGAGAGCTGCCAGTCGGCTCACGGCCAGGGGATGCGGATACCGGACATTCTCTTTCTGGCGGGGCTGGGCCGGGAGCGGACAGGCAGGTTTGGAATCGCGGAGGTCAAGAGCAGACATAGGTCAACTGGTCTGCTAATTATTGATCAAAATAGCGAGTGGCTTCATGACACATATCGACATCACCAAAGACGACCAGAAGGTGTTTGACCGCCTGAAGTCAACGGGTCGAATTACTCATGGCCTCAAGAAGCTTATGGTGAATCAATGGAATATATGCTGCGTCTGCGATACAGAAATTCCGAAAGGGCGTCCCGCGTTCGCCGGTTATGATGCAAATACCAATCCAATATTCGTTGGCGCGTGTTGTGCAAATCATTTGATTGAGTTTGCTACTCCAACTTATTGGGGTGTTACACACACCTTGAATGTCGGCATTGCAGATAGCACACAGATATGGCGATACATGGATTTCGCCAAGTTTGTCGCGATGCTTAGCCAGAAAGGGCTGTACTTAGCCCGAGCTGACAGGCTTGAAGATCCATTTGAGGGGGCAAGTGGATTAGCGCGACGCGAAGGCGAATGGGATGCATTCTACCTTAATTTCTTCCGAGCGGCAGTTGCGTCACCACCTTTCGGATCATCAGTAGCAGATTTGTCGCCCGAATACATCGAGAGCGAAGCCGTCCGGCTACTAGGGCCATAACCCAATAAACTTGTTGATATTTCCTTGATCGGATGATTCTCTACCCCCGATTCGGGGGTGGTAAATGAGGCGGAACCTATTTTGGCTGTCTGACAAGCAATGGGCGAAAATTGA
>JAKAZY010000014.1 GCA_021826425.1 Pseudomonadota bacterium | reverse complement strand
GCAATCGGCTTCAGCGACATCTGCGGCACCACCTGGCCTTGCGGCCGGTCGAAATGGCTGAGCACGATCACCTTGGCACCCTTGTCGGCCAGCTCCTTGATGGTCGGCAGCAGGCGCTCAAGCCGGGTCGTGTCTGTTACCTTGCCGTCCCTCACCGGAACATTCAGATCGGCACGGAGCAGCACGCGCTGCCCCGCAACATTCACATCATCAAGTGTCCTGCTCATAGCGCACCAAAATAGGCAGCGGTATCAGACATCCGGTTGGAGAAGCCCCATTCATTGTCGTACCAGCCCATCACCCGCACCAGGGCTTTATCCACCACCGCGGTCTGCGGCGCATCAAAGGTGCAAGAGGCCGGCTGATGGATGAAATCGGTGCTCACCAGAGCCTCGGTGGAATAATCCAGTACGCCCTTCAACCTGCCCTCAGACGCAGCCTTCATGGCGGCGTTCACCTCCTCTTTGGTTGCCTGCTTGTTCAACACCACGTCGAAGGAGACGAGCGATACATCCGGCGTCGGCACGCGGATGGAGGTACCATCCAGCTTGCCCGCCAGCTCCGGCAACACCAGGCCGACCGCCTTGGCCGCCCCTGTACTGGTCGGGATCATCGAGAGGGCGGCGGCGCGGGCACGGTGGCGGTCCTTGTGCAGCGTATCTACGGTCTTCTGGTCGCCAGTATAGGAATGGATGGTCACCATGTAGCCGCGCTCAATTCCAAAGGTCTCGTGCAGCACTTGCGCCATGGGCACCAGGCAATTGGTGGTGCAGGAGGCGTTCGAGATCACCTCCATCTCCTTGGTCAGCGTTTTGTGGTTGACGCCATAAACAATGGTGGCGTCCACGCCATCGGCCGGCGCGGAAACAATCACCTTGCGCGCCCCGGCGGTAAGCAGGGCGGCGGCGGTTTCACGCTTGGTGAACAGGCCGGTGCATTCCATCGCCACGTCGACACCGGCCAGCGGCAGCTTGGCCGGATCGCGCTCGGCCACCACCTTGATCGGCGGGTAAATGCGGCCACCACAGGCGATAACCAGGCTATCGCCTGCAACCGCAACGGTGCCGGGAAAGCGGCCATGCACGGAATCGTACCGGAGCAAATGCGCGTTATCCTCAACCGAACCAAGATCGTTGATTAGCACCGGCAACACATCGGTACGCCCGCTTTCGATCAGCGCACGCAGAACCAGGCGGCCAATACGGCCAAAGCCGTTAATCGCGATTTTCACAGCCATATTCAGTTTCCTTCCTTCTTGACTGCGGCCATGATCGCCGCTTGCGTGATGCCAAAATGCTCGTACAGGATTTCGGCCGGGGCGCTAGCGCCGAAGCCCTTCATGCCGATGAAAATTCCATCCGGCCCCAGCCAGCGCTCCCAGCCAAAACCGCAAGCGGCTTCGACGCCGATGCGCGGCGCCGTACCCAAGACCTCCCTTCGGTATTCAAGGCTTTGCTGGGCGAACAGCTCGAAGCAGGGGGCGGAAACCACCGCCACTTCAACACCCTGTTCGGCCAGCGCCTTCTTCGCCGCCATGGCCAGCGCCACCTCGGTGCCGGTGGCGATGATGGTGGCCGCGCGCGGGCCATTGGCCTCGGCCAGCACATAGGCGCCAAGGGCGGTCTTGTTGCCGTTGGCAGCAGCCCGCAAAGCCGGCACGGCTTGGCGGGAGAGCACCAGCAGGCTCGGCCCCTTGGTGTTCTTGATCGCAATTTCCCAAGCCTCGGCGGTTTCAATCGCATCCGCCGGACGCAGCACCAGCACATTCGGCATGGCGCGCAAGGAAGCCAGATGTTCGATCGGCTGATGCGTCGGGCCATCCTCGCCCAGGCCTATGGAGTCATGGGTGAGCACATGGATGGCGCGGGTGCCCATCAGCGCCGCCAGCCGGATGGCCGGGCGCATATAATCTGTGAACGCAAAGAACGTGCCGCCATACGGGACCAGCCCGCCATGTAGGGCGATGCCGTTCATTGCCGCCGCCATGCCGAATTCGCGGATGCCGTAATAGATGTAACGCCCTGCATAATTGCCGGGCGTTACATCTCCCATACCCTTGATGAGGGTGAGATTGGAGCCGGTGAGGTCCGCCGAGCCACCAACAAGCTCCGGCACCGCCTGCACCAGCACCTCCAGCGCCTTCTGGCTGGC
The DNA here is from genome assembly GCA_021826425.1 of Pseudomonadota bacterium. Classification (GTDB taxonomy): domain Bacteria; phylum Pseudomonadota; class Alphaproteobacteria; order Acetobacterales; family Acetobacteraceae; genus Acidocella. The sequence continues at coordinate 22,560 of JAKAZY010000014.1, read as the reverse complement.
TTGGCGGGTGGCAAGTTTGGGCTTGGCTTCAGCCAGGCTGGCCTTGTAGGCGCTCATCGCCTCGGCCCAGCCCTCAGGCAGCTTGCCCTGCATCACGCGCTCGAATTCCGCGCGCATAGGGTGCTTGGCCAAGCGCTTCAGCCAGGCCCGCCTTGCGGTACCGCCGCGTGCGCCGGCTTCGCGCCACAGGACATAAATCTCTTCCGGCACCACGAAGGGCAAATGGTTCCAGCCCAGCGCCTTTTTGGCTCCCTCCGCCTCGGCTCCACCCAGGGCGGAACCATGTACCCCGGCCGTGCCCGCCTTGGTGGGGGCACCCAGCCCGATGATCGTTTTACAAGCGATGATGGTGGGTTTGGCGGATTTCTGGGCGAAGGCCAGGGCGGCGGCGAGCTGTTCGAAATCATGCCCGTCGATCCGCCTTGTCGCCCAGCCATAAGCGCTGAAGCGCTTCAGCGTGTCCTCAGAAGTGGACATGGACGTACTGCCGTCGATGGAGATGGAATTATCGTCCCAAAGCACGGTAAGTTTGTTGAGCTTCAGATGCCCCGCCAGGGATGCGGCCTCGTGGGACACACCTTCCATCAGGCAGCCATCCCCAGCGATGACCCAGGTGCGATGATCCACAAGCGATTTGCCGAATTTCGCGGCCAACATCCGCTCCGCCAGCGCCATGCCGACAGCGGTGGCGAACCCCTGCCCCAACGGCCCCGTGGTCATCTCTATACCGGGATGCTCATGATATTCCGGGTGCCCGGCGGCGGGTGAGTGCAACTGGCGGAAGGTTTTGAGCTGTTCGATGCCCATGCCCTCATGGCCGGTAAGGTGCAGCAGCGCGTAAAGCAACATGGAGCCATGGCCGGCGGAGAGCACGAAGCGGTCGCGGTCCGCCCAATCCGGCGCGGCGGCGTCGAATTTCAGGAACTTGCGGTAGAGCACCGTGGCGGCGTCGGCCATGCCCATCGGCATGCCGGGATGGCCGGATTTGGCTGCCTCCACGGCATCGATGGCCAGCGCCCTGATTGCATGGGCCATCTTCCGGTCTTCGTCCGGCGCCTGCGCCAGCAATGCCGCCTGGCGCCTCAGCGCCGCCTCGTTGCCCGAATTATCCGCAATGCTCGCCATATTTTGCCGATCCTCAAAGCGGACACCATTCAATCCCGCCTCAGCCAACCGGCTGAGCCTGAACCGTGCCCCCTCCCAACAGGTTGAGCGGGCGATCCACAATCCGGGTTAAGCCTGGAGAATGATCGCACGCTTGGTTATCGGCGCGTGCATAATACTACACGTGATTGCCATCAACCCAGCGGCGTAAGGGGCAGGATTGCGCCAATGTTACGCTGCACCGCCGCTGCGGGCCATCGCCTCGGTCAGGCGCGTGAAAACCTGCAGCATTTTCTCCCGCAACGGCTGGTCCTGGATCGTTCCGTCCAGCGCCTCGCGCATGGCGGCAAGCCATTGCCCCGCGGTGTTTGCGCCAATACCCATGCTGGAATGGCGAGACATCAGGCAGAAGCCGCCGCGCCGTTCCAGCCAGACCCGCGGACCGCCCAGCCAGACGCCAAGAAACCCGATAAGGTCTTCGCAGGCGGCGTCAAGATCGGCCGCGTGCATCTCTCGCAACGCCCGATAAGCCGGGGTTTCATCCATAATCTGGTAAAAGCGCTCAACAAGGGCGCGCACGCCCTCTGCCCCGCCTACCAGCTGGTAATCGCTTATCGATTCTTTGGTTGTGCCGTCGCTCATGTCCCGCTCGTCCAACGTCAAACGCTCAGAGCAAAAAAAATCAAAGATTCCCTTGATCCAGCTCATGGCGGGGCGCTCGGGCAACAAAAAAAGCCCATCTGCTCGCCTCTTTTGGGGTTGTTTGGCGCTCTGGGTGTCAAATCCGTGATGGCGAGCCGCGCAGCTTCGCGGCAATCCAGCTTGCGCGACCGTCCTGGAGGTGGATTGCTTCGCTGCGCCCTCATGACGAGAGATATCCCCGCACATGATGCGACGGGGTGTTACATTTATGGCTTATGGCTCTCGGTGAAAAACCCTCCCGATTTGCACCAGGAGGGTTCGGATCGATCCTACAGGATCAGCTTAGCCGTGAGAGACAACCTCGCCGTGCTGGGTGATGTCCAGCCCCTCGATCTCGTCTTCCTTGGCCACCCGCAGGCCCATGGTCAGGTCGATCAGCTTCAGAATGATGTAGCTGATCACGGCATCATACACGATGGTGACGATGATGCCTTCGAGCTGGATCAGAACCTGACCGGGATTGCCTTCGATCAGGCCGGAATGCCCGCCCACAGCCTTCAGCGCAAACACACCGGTGAGCAACGCGCCCAGAATGCCGCCAAGGCCATGCACGCCCCAAACGTCCAGCGCGTCGTCATACCCAAACATGCCCTTGAAGCCGGTAACGCCCCAGAAACAGACCACGCCAGCCGCCAGGCCGATGACCAGAGCGCCGCTAACCCCAACAAAGCCACAAGCCGGGGTGATGGCGACAAGGCCCGCCACAGCGCCGGAAACGCCGCCCAACATGCTGGGCTTGCCCTTCACCATCCATTCCACAATGACCCAGGAGAGCACCGCGGCAGAGGTGGCGAGCTGGGTGTTGATGGCGGCCATGCCAGCCAGGCCACCAGCGGTAAGGGCGGAGCCGGCGTTGAAGCCGAACCAGCCAACCCAAAGCAAAGAAGCACCGACCATGGTGTAGGCCATGTTGGCGGGGGCCATGTTGTCGCGGCCATAGCCAGCGCGCTTGCCAACCATGATGGCAGCGATCAGGCCAGGCACGGCGCTATCGATATGCACCACGGTGCCGCCCGCAAAATCCAGCACGCCGAGGCCGCCAAGGAAGCCGCCGGGGCCCCAGACCATGTGGGCGATCGGGCAATAAACCGCGAGCAGCCAGACGCCCACGAACACCATGGAGGAGGAGAACTTCAGGCGGTCAGCCGGGCCACCCAGGAACAATGCCGGGGTGATGATGGCAAAGGTGCACTGGAAGAAGGCGAAGACCGTTTCAGGAATGGTGCCGGAGAGGCCGTTAAGGCCAGTGCCCATCAGCATCACGCGGGAGAAACCGCCAAACAGCGGCGCCAGCGGGCCAGAACCAGCGGTGAACGCCAGGCTGTAGCCAACCACACACCACAAAACCGTGACGAGCGCTGTGGTGAAGAAACACTGCATCAGCATCGCCAGCATGTTCTTCTTACGCAGCAGACCGGCGTAATACAGCGCCAGTCCTGGCACCGTCATCATCAGCACGAGGGCGGAAGAGGTCAGCATCCAGGCGGTGTCGCCCGAATTAAGGGTGGGCGTGGGAGCGGCGGTCTGCGCGAGGGCGGGCGCGCAGCCCAACGCTGCCAAGCCGAGGCCTACGGGCAAGCCTAAAAGAGATCTTTTCTTCATCAAGTCCTCGTTCCTCATTGCGCCGCCTTGAAAGGCCCGGAGCCCGAACAGGCCGGCAGCGCGTGGTCATTAAAGCTCAGTGCGTTTCTGCAATTCAGCATGAGCAAGGAGCATGCCAGTTCCGGCGACGCCTCCACGAAGCCAGCAGGCACGGAGATCTGGGCGCTTCCCACCCGGGCGTTCCGCAGCTTCGGCGGCAGGTTTAAGCCTACTGCCTAATTTATAGGCGAAACCATGTTCGTTTTTTCTTCACACGACGAAAGGGATGAACGGGCCGTTATTTTTAACTTGGCCACCCGCAGTTCCCGGCGAGCCAAAACTCTGGCAGGCTAGGGACATGACGACTTCATGCGATATCGCGGTGGTGGGTGCCGGCCCGGTGGGCGGTACCCTCGCTTTGGCCCTGGCCGCACGCGGCCGCAAGGTTCTCCTGGTCGACAAAGCCGATCTCAAACCCATGGAAAACCCCGATTTCGATGGCCGCGCCTACGCCATCGCGCAAGGTAGCCAGAGCCTGCTGCAGGAAGCCGGCATCTGGGAGCGTCTGCCCTTCGCCCCCTGCCCGATCAAGGATATCGACGTGACGGACGGCAAGCCCGGCCGCGCGCCCTCGCCGTTGAAACTGCATTTCGACCACAAGGCCGTGGGCGATGATCCGTTCGGCTGGATCATCGAGGCGCGCTCCGTGCGGGTGGCGCTGAACGCGGCACTGGCGCAGTCCAACGTGATCGTCCGCGCCCCCGCCGAGGCGGTGGTAAGCCGCAACCCCGAGGGTGCGGTCTTGCAAATCGGCGATGAACGCTTCGCGGCAAAACTGGTAGTGGCGGCCGAGGGTCGGCAATCGCCCCTGCGTAATCAGGCGGGCATCAGCGTCACCCGCCTGCCTTATAAACAGACAGCGGTGATTTTCGCCATCGCCCACGAACTGCCGCACAATAACGTGGCGCTGGAACATTTCCTGCCCGGCGGACCGCTTGCCGCATTGCCGCTAACCGGCACGGCGGCGCACCCCAACCTCTCGGCCATCGTGTTCACCGAGAGCGATGCCAACGCCAAGCTGCTCTACGAGATGGACGACGCCAGCCTGGCGCGGCATTTGCGCGCCAGGCTGGGCAACCGGCTGGGTGGCTTTAGCCTCGTCGGGCGGCGCTGGCTCTACCCTCTCTATGCCATGTACGCGGCGCGCTATTACGATACGCGGCTGGCTCTGGCGGGCGATGCCGCGCATGGCGTGCATCCCATCGCGGGCCAGGGGTTAAATCTCGGCCTGCGCGACGCGGCGTCACTGCTGGAGTTGGCGGGAGCCGCTGAAGACCCCGGTGCGGAAGCGATGCTGCGCGCTTACCAGGCCCAGCAGCGCCCCATCAACATGGCGATGCTGCTGGGCATGGACGCGCTGGACCGGCTGTTCTCTACCAATTTCCCGCCGGTGCGGCTGGCACGGGATTTGGGCTTGGCGGCGGTGGAGCGCCTGCCACGACTCAAGCAGCACTTCATGCTGGCAGCGATGGGGCGCTAGAGCGCGATGACTTCAGGTTCGCTCACTTTACGAGCGCGCCTAAAGTCTGAATCGCCCTCTATCTCATTGTTTTAGAGCCGGATGATTTTAGATTGACGCGTCGGCGCCAAGGTAAATGCATGAAATTGCTCGCTCAAACATAAAACTGAAGCGTTCAGCTAAAAGCTGAACGCTTCAGGGCGGCCTGGTCATAGAACCTCCGCGATCTCCTTGAATATCTGCGCTGGCAGGCTGCCGCCAAGCAGGTCCCTGCCGGGCGAATTGTCGTCATTACCAAGCCAGACGGCAATGATATCGCCTTTCGCATAGCCAACAAACCAGCCATCCCGGTAATCTTGCGTGGTGCCGGTTTTGCCAGCCGTATACACCCCCTGAATAAACGCCGCCTTGCCGGTGCCAGAAAGCACGACCTGGCGCATCATTTCGCCCACCGCGTTCGCATCGCCCGCCGGTACCGCCTGCACCGGGGCGGCCATGGGGGTTGGCATGCCGTTGATGGCGGTAATACCATAAGGCGTTACGCGTTGGCCGCCATTGAAGAACGTGGCATAGGCGCCCGCGAGCTGCAGCACCCCCACCGCCCCGGTGCCCAGCGCCATCGTGGCGTCCTTGGGGAAGTTGTCGTCCAGCCCCAGCGCGCGCGCCACGGAAATCACCCGGCGCGGCCCGCCCGCGCGCAAGAGAATGCGAATGGCGGCGGTATTCATCGAATCCGCCAGGGCCTCGGTCATGCTCACCTCGCCGTGATAGCCGCGCTCGTAGTCATGCGGGCGGTAGCCGCGCAGGTTGAGCGGTGCGTCCAACACCGTGCTGTCCGGGCTCATCCCGGCCATCAGCCCGGCCAGCCAGACGATAGGCTTGATGGCCGAGCCGGTCTGCCGCCTGGCCAACACCGCGCGGTTATAGCCCTCGCGGTCGCCCACCCCGCCGACCAGCGCGCGCACAGCACCCGTACGGGCCTCCAGCACCACCACGGCGCCCTGGGAGACCCCGTATTTTTGGCCTTGCGTGGCGACGGCGGCATCCAGATCCGCCTGGGCGGCGGTCTGTAGCCCGGAATTCATCGTGGTGGTGAAACTCACATCCTCGCCTTCGGGGATAAAAGCTGCCTCGCGCTGCATGGTCCAGAGTGCAAACCAGGAGGTACGCGAGACCGGCGAGGCGGCATCGCCCAGCTGCGCCGCCGCCGCGTTCTCCTGCTCGGGCGAAATCGCGCCGGTTGCCGCCATCGCATCCAGCACCTCAGTGGCGCGGGCGGCGGCGGCGGCGTTCACCAACGGGTTGAGGCTGGAGGGCGCCTTGGGCAGCCCCGCAAGAATCGCCGCCTGCGCCAAGCTCAACCGCGTTGCCGGTTCGTTGAAATAAAGCCGCGCCGCGGCATCCACCCCATAGGCCCCCCCGCCGAGATATACGCGGTTGAGATAGATGCCGAGAATGTCTTCCCGGCTATAATGGCGCCAGAGCCAGAGGGAGAGGATCGCTTCCTGCACCTTGCGCCGCAGGGTGCGCTGGTTGCCTAGAAACAGAGTTTTGGCCACCTGCTGCGTGAGGGTTGAGCCACCCTGCACGATACGGCGGTGGAGGGCGTCCGAAACCAAGGCACGGAAAATACCCAGGCCGTCAAAGGCACCATGTTTATAAAACCGCCGGTCCTCGATGGCGATAAAGGCGGCGGGAACATAAGCCGGCAGCGCCGAGGGCAGCACCACACGACCCGACACATCTCCGAACCGGGCCACAAGCTGCCCCGCCGGGTCGAGCAGCCGGATCGCCGGGCGGCGCGGCTGGGTAATGGCGATGGCGGGGTTGGGCAGGTTCCAGGTAAACCAGAGCGCGACCAGCCCAAAGCCAACCGCGCCCCAGATGGCCAGCATGATACCCACCCGCGCCACCGCCCAGAACTGTCCCAGGCGTCGGGAAAATGCTTGAGGCGGCTTGGAGGAAATCGGCATCACCCCTCCCTGCTGCCAAGCCTGGCCGTGGCCCGTCAACCATGGTTTGACCAGGGCCCCAGAACGGCTAAACAGGCACCGTGCGGGCGTGGCGAAATCGGTAGACGCAACGGACTTAAAATCCGTTGGGAGCAATCCCGTGCCGGTTCAAGTCCGGCCGCCCGCACCACAAATTCACGCATATCCCTCCGTGGTTTCAAACGTAGCCGCCCAGGACCGCACGAAAAGCTGAACGCTCTAGACAGACCGTTTCCGAAACAGCCAGCCAGCGGCCGCGAGGCTGAATAAAGCAAGCGCGGTCATGGCGAGATATTGCGGCAACAACGTGCAAAAGCCTGGCTGTTCCAGAAAGCAATCCCGGATCACCACCAGCGCGTAACGCATCGGGTTGAGCAGCGTGAGCTCTTGCACCAGCACTGGCATATTGGCGATGGGCGTGGCAAAGCCCGAGAGGATGATCGAGGGCACCATGAATAAAAATGCCCCCAGCAGGGCCTGCTGCTGTGTCGCGGCGAGGGATGAGATCATTAGCCCAATGCCTGTAACCGCGGCGGTAAACAAAAACAGCCCCGTATAAAGCTGCACCAGCCCGCCCAGCAGAGGCACACGGAACCAAAAATGCGCGGCAAGAATGATCACGCTGCCCTCGGCCAGGCCGATGATCAACCCCGGCAGGCTCTTGCCTAGCAGAATATCGAATGGCCGTAGCGGTGTTACGAGAATCTGGTCGAACGTCCCGGCCTCACGCTCACGCGCCACAGACAACCCAACCACCAGCAGGGTTACAACCTGCGTCAGCAGCGCGACGATGCCAGGAATGATGAACCAGTGGGAGTCGAGATTTTGGTTGAAGAGTGCCTGTGTTTGCAGTTGCGCGGGTGGCGGCGCGCCGCCATGGCTGGCAGCCCAGCGCGCGCTCGCATCGGCGATGATGGTATTGGCATAACCGAGAATCACCAAAGCGGTGTTGGAGTTGCGGCCATCGACAATGACCTGCACCGGCGCTGGCTGGTTGGTTAGCAGATCACGGGAAAAGCGCGGATCGATATCCAGAACCATCTCCACCTGGCGGGAATCGATCAGGTCTTTGATGTGTTGCGGCCCATGTAGCACCGCAACCTGCTGGAATGCCCGCGACCCGGCGAAATCCGCCACTAAATCGCGCGAGGCGACCGACTGGTCCTGGTCATACACCGCGAAGGGCACATGGTTGAGATCAAAGCTCGCGGCATAACCGAAAATGACGAGCTGAATCAGCGGTGGGCCGATCAGCACCATGCGGCTTTTGGCATCGCGCAGGATCGCCAGAAACTCCTTGATCACGAGGGCGAACAGACGCGCGCGCATCGGGTCAATCCAGCCGCTTGCGCGCGGCAAGTCGCGCCGCGCCAAGAAAAAACACCGCCATCATCAACAGGGCGAATAAATTCGGTACCAGCACGGACCACACCGTCCCGGCCAGAAACAAGGTCTGTAAAATCGCCACGAAATACCGCGCCGCGACAATATGCGTCAGCCACTGGATCGGCACCGGCATGCTGGAGATATCGAAGATGAAGCCGGAGAGGATGAAGGCGGGCAGAAAAGTGGTGATGATGGCGATCTGCCCGGCAACAAACTGATTTTTGGCGACGGTGGAAATCAACAACCCCATGCCAAGCGAGGCCAGCATGAACAGCGAGGCCGCCAGACCCAGCACCAGCAGCGAGCCCAGCAGAGGTACGCCAAACAGCCCAACCGCGATCAGCACAGCCACCACCATCCCGCCCATGCCAAGCAGGAAATACGGGATGATTTTCGAGACCAGGATTTCATCCATGCTGACCCTTGTGACCATTAGCGCTTCCATCGTGCCGCGCTCCCATTCGCGGGCGATGACCATGGCCGTGAGCAGCGCGCCGGTCAGGGTCATGATCACCGCGATCAGGCCGGGCACCAGATAATCGCGGCTGCTGACCGCCGGATTGAACCAGATGCGCGGCTGCACGGCGATGGCCGTCTTAGCTCCCTGCTGCGCGGCCCAGTCGGCCCAGCTTTGCTGCACGTAATTCTCGATCAGCCGGGCATTATTCGCGTTCACGCCATCAACAAATAGGCCAATCTGCGGATCGTGCCCGGCGCTGAGCTGGCGAGCAAAATCGCCTTGCAACCAGATGAATCCCTCGATCCGCCCGCGGGAGAGTGCCTGCTGCACCGCCGCCGCGCTCGCAAAATCTTGTGGCGCGAAATAGGGCGAGTGGCGAAATTGCGCTGTCAGGCTGGCGGCGGCGGCGCTTTTTTGTTCAACCACAAGCCCCAGCGCCACATTGCGCGCATCCAGCGAGACGCCATAGCCAAACAGCATCAGCAGCATGGCGGGCAGAATGAACGCGATGGCAATAGAGGATGGATCGCGCAGAATTTGCAGCCCCTCTTTGCGGATCAACCCGCGCAGCCGCAGCAGCCGCGCGGTCACGCCGCCTGTCCCGTGGTTTTTGCGCTATCCGCCATGATCAACGCGATAAAGGCATCCTCCATACTGGGCTCGGGCTGGCTGGCGGTGCGGGCGGCCTGTTTCAACGCCTCGGATGTGCCGGCGGCGAGAATCCGTCCCTGCGCCATAATCACGAGGCGGTCGCAATATTCCGCCTCATCCATGAAATGCGTGGTCACCAGCACGGTCACACCGCGCTCGGCCAGGGCATTGATGCGTTGCCAGAATTCGCGCCGCGCTAGCGGGTCAACACCCGAGGTCGGCTCGTCAAGAAACAGTACGTCCGGCTCATGCATCAGCGCGCAGGCCAGCGCCATGCGTTGCTTGAAGCCAAGCGGCAGGTCGCGGCTGGTGGCGTCAGCCAGAGGTGCAAGCTCGAACTCACGCAGCGCCCAGCCTATGCGCTCGGCGCGGCGTTGGCGGCTCAGCCCGTAGGCGGCGGCAAAGAAGCGCAGATTCTGCATCACGCTCAAATCGCCATAGAGCGAAAATTTCTGCGCCATGTAACCCAGCCGCCCGCGCGCCGTGGCAGTTGCGTGGCGCAGGTCGTAGCCATCCACGCGCAGATGCCCGCTGGTGGCTGGCAGCAGGCCGCATAACATCCGAAAGGTGGTGGATTTGCCTGCACCATTGGCGCCCAACAGGCCGAAAATCTCGCCGCGCCTGACCGAGAAGCTGATGTCGTCCACCGCCGTGAAGGCGCCGAACTGCTTGACCAGATGCACGGCCTCGATCACCGCCTCAGCGGCCACCGGGGCAATGATTTCGGCGGCAACCGGCATGACGGCGGCCGTGGCGCCGGTTTTGCCCCGCAGCAGATCGACGAAACGATCCTCAAAGCGCGGCGCTGCCGGCGTGATCCTGAGATCGTCAAAGCCGGGCGGCGAAATGGTTGCGGGCAGCGTGTGCGCATCGAGCACAAGCCGCACCGCCTCGCCCTGGATCACCGCATCCGTCACCCCGGCCAGCGGCGCCAGCGCGGCCTGCAAAGCCCGCTTCGAACGGCCGGGCGCGCGCACCTGAAAACTGCGCCCCGCCATCGCCTGGGTGAAGTCGCCAGGCTGGCCACTGCCGATCAACTGGCCTTCATGCAGCAGTAAAACCTCGTCGCAGCGTTCGGCCTCATCCAGATAAGCGGTGGAAAGCAGCACGCTCATCCCCGCCTTGCGCACCAGATGATCGACAATCTGCCAAAGTTCGCGGCGTGAAACAGGATCAACCCCGACGGTCGGCTCATCAAGCAGCAGCAGGCGCGGCGGGCGGATGAGCGTGCAGGCCAGCCCCAATTTCTGCTTCATGCCGCCGGAGAGTCTACCCGCTAGCCGGGCGGTGAAGTCGGCAAGGCCGGTCATGTGCAGCAGCTCGGCGTAACGCGCCGCCCGAGCGGCGGTGGCAACCCCCTGCAGATCCGCGTAGAGGTCGAGATTTTCGCCCACCGTCAGGTCCTCATACAGGCCAAAACGCTGCGGCATGTAGGAGATCATGCCCTGCACCACGAGCGGCGCGGCGCGCACATCGGTGCCAAACACATGGATCGACCCGGCATCGGCGCGCAACAGCCCGGCGATCAGGCGCATCAGCGTGGTCTTGCCAGCACCATCAGGGCCGATCAATCCGGTGACCAAACCAGGCGCGGTGCTGGCACTCACTTTGTCCAGCGCCGTAACCAGGCGTTTGCCGATATGAAAATGCCGGGTGATGCCGGCAATCACCAGCGGTTTGGCGCTGTCTGGCTCCGGCTCATTTGGCGCTGGCATCGCCGCCACAACCATCGGGGCCACGCGCCGCGCCTTGGCTGGAATGACCAGAAAGATCAATGCTCACGGTGGCCGGCATCCCCAACGGAAGCTCGCCTTGCGGCGCGCAGGCATAAACCCGCAATTGGTAGACAAGCTGCGCACGCAGGTCCGGTGTCTCGACGTTCTTGGGCGTGAATTGGGCAGCGGGGGAAAGATAGCCGATCCATCCGTGATAGACCTTGCCTGGATAAGAATCGGTCGTGATGTCGGCCGCCATGCCAAGCTTGATGCGCCCCAGATCATTCTCCGGCACATAGGCGCGGACCCAAACCGGGCGGGTGAGCGCGATGATGTAAACCGGCGTGGCTGGGGAGGTCATGTCACCGGGCTCCTGCACGCGCTCCTCAACCACGCCATCCGCGGGGGCGTAGAGTTTGGTGTCGGCATATTCCTGCGCGCTAAACGCAGCATTGGCTCTGGCCACGTCATAGGCGGCCTTGGCGGCGGCGATATCCTCGGTCCGCGGCCCCTTCGCGGCCAGAATGTATGCCTGCCTCGCCGCTTCGTAGGTCAGCTTGGCGTTCAGGAAGGCGGCCTGCGCATCGTCGCGCTGCTGCGCGGTTGCAGCACCGCCAGGGGCAAGCGCGGCATAGCGCCGGTAATTGGCCTGATCTTCCTGATAGATCACTTGCAGCGCATCCATCTGCGCCTTGACCTGGGCAATCTGTTCGGGCCGAGTGCCCGCCAACAAGGCTGCCAGCACCTGCTGCTGGTTCAACGCCTGGGCCTTGGCGGCGGCCAGTGCCTCGGCAAAGCGCCGGTCATCCAGCTGGGCAATCAGCTCACCCTGACGGACCTCGTCCCCCTCCTGCACCAGCAACCGGCTGATGCGGCCGGTATCGTAAAAGGCGGCATCCACCTCGCGGATATCGACATTGCCATAGAGTGTGAGCGTTCGCTTTGCCGGCACGGGACGCAGGTAATAATAATACGTGGCCAACCCCGCACCGGCGGCAAGCACTATAACAAGAGCAACCAGGATTATGCGTTTTCTGTTGGCCACATCGAATATCCATTACCGGCGCGGTGATCAGTCTACGCCGCCCACGCCAAACGACAAGTTCATTGAAATTGCCTTTAGAGCCGGATGATTTTAGAGCCGATCACGACGTGATTCGATCTAAAATCTGAATCCGCCTCTAAAACAATGCGATAGAGGGCGATTCAGACTCGCGAGGCTTTCCAGTGACCATGGGCGTGCATGCGCCCTTGTGCAGGTAGGAGCAATTATGGCTGGGAGCCGACTATGAAATGGATTTTTGTCTTGATTAGGCAACCATCATCTGTGTCCGTCCATGGGTTCAACACAGATGATTGAGATTGCTCATAAAGATTAAGCTGGAATGTTTTTCTGCTAGAGCAATACGCATCTAGATTGACGCGGCGGCGCCAAGATAAATACATGAAATTACTCGCTCAAACATAAAAAGAGAGGGTTCAGTGAAAAGCTGAACGCTCTCATGAAAAACACTCCAGGCTACGCCTTCCCGGCGTAGACAAACGCGGCACGGGTGATGCGCAGCATTTAGCTCAGACCATCCGCAGCGAGAAACCCGGCCTGACCGGCGGCCCTACCAAGAAGAGATGCCAAAACCCGCACCCCGAAAAAACTGCCCCATAACGGGACAATTCATCGGCGGGGTGCTCGCGAGGGAAACCTGCAACCGCTTGAAGGCCAGCAGGGTAGATTTATAAAACAACCTCTGAAAAATCTTGGCACTTACAATAGGCCGATGAACTGAACCTGCCTATCCGGACAATGTCACCGGGCCGCCACCCTTTGTGCTCGACCCCGGCACGGAGCAGGTGAAGGCGATAACCGCGTTCCAGTAGCCAACGTCATCTGAATCATAGGTTCCCAGATCGTTCCAGTACAAGGCGTAGGACTGGGGCTCGGAACTATCACAAAGAATCGCACCTAGTTGAGGGTTGGCAATAGGGTCTATATTCGCGCCGGCTGATGAGGAGTCGTTCTGGTCTACAGCCGTCGTAAACTGCGTCGGGGTGGAAACGCCGTTGCTATCGGTCGTGCCGTTTTGGATCAACACCGTATGGGCGGGGTTGCCGTTCAACTGCGGATTATAGCATCTATGCGAAGTCAATGGCGGCAGGTCAAAATCATAATTACCGGCACCACTTCTCACCGGCTGTTCAATGGTCACCGTATCCCCGCCATAAATCGGCGTAGTGGCCGGCACCGTGTAGGTATTGGTTGTGGACGGCGTATAGCCGTAACTGGAAAGCGTCCCGCTGGTATTATAGCTGGCAGGGGTATCCAGGTCGGTAACCGTCGTCCCGTCCACGGTGATATTCGTATCATACCCGCCAAGATGGTTGATGATAACGCCGGGCATCTGGTCGGTAAACGTATTGCCGCTTGGTGCGTACTTGCTCGTGTTTCCGGCGGTCGTCTTCAAATCCCAAACGGGGTCAAGCCCGACGACGGCTCCTGAGGAGGTTGTAACCACAAGATAGTAATCCGGCAGCAGCGCCTGGTTGTTGCTGTTCGTGGGCACGTTTGCCCCCAAAGGCTGGATCACAAGGGCGCAATCGCTGTCTTGGGGCTGCCCCGGCGTTGCGACGTAGGCGCTCTGGTCGGCCGAGCTTTCATTGCCGCAATTTCCTGAAGCATTATCGCCGTGCCAATTCCACCAAGAGCTGGGGGTTGTTGTTACCCCCCCGTCAGAGGCATTGGTTGCGGGCGAGCAAGCAGCGATCGTTGGCGGATAAATATCGTTGCTGTCATTCGTCATCCAGATCGAGCCGTTATTATAGACGTTCGTCGAATCCTGGGCCTTATTGATCGAATTATCCGAATAGGTCTGGCCGGGAAAGGCCGTTGAGAAGATATTCAGGCCGGACCACCCGGTGGCAGCCGCATAGGCCTTGCTGATCGGCGCGTCGATCGTCGTGCTGATCGTATTGTTGGACGCATCCTGGCCCGAGATGGTGTAATTCGGGCAAATCGCCGTGACATAATATGTCTTTCCGGCAACACTTTGCGATTTTTGCAGGGATTTCGCCACAAACGGCACCAACGCATGGTTTGTTTCGTAGGTTGGCGGATACCCCAGAACCTCATACGCAGAGGAATAGACGTTCAAACTGTCCGCAGACGGGACTTCAGCCGAATTGACGCCGGTTGTGGCGTTAACACTCCCCAGCGGGTCCAACGACCCGTACAAGGTGCTGGCCGGGCATCGGCCTGTCAGGTTTTGCGTTGAATATGTCACAACCGACGTTGTGCAAATATAAAAGTTTATCTCCCCCCACCAATTGTAATGCGGCGTGCACTCCGGAGTTTTTGTTCCCACCGTGCCTGTAGAAGACGTGCTGGTGGAGCTGGGCGTACCCGAGGTTGAACAGGTACCCTCGCTATCATAGCTCCTGCATCTGTAGTTGCTGGTTGTATAAACGGGTGCTTTATAGCCGTCTGGGTAATATGTACCGTTCGAGCCACTGCTCCCATTCACGTATAGTTGCGATGTGGTTTGGTAATAGCTGGAGGAGTGGTAGCCGTGTGCCCCCGTATAGTTGACGAAGCTGAAGGCGATAGGCTGGTTGTTCTGCAGCGTGATCGAACCGCCGCTGCCCGCCGTGCCGGAGCTGGTGGAAAGCGCGATGAACAGGTAATTGCAGGCAGTGCTTGAACCGGTGGATGACTCAAGCAGCGCCAACGGCCCAACCGCACCGTAATTCGAACAGCCCGAACCGGGGGTTGGCATCTTCGTGTAGTCCGGCGTGGACCCGCTCATCGGCACGGCATAAGCGTAAATACCGCTGACATCGCCGGCCGATCCAAAACCAGGGCTGGGCGGAATGTTTTTGCCCGAAATCGTAATCGCCGGCGCAGCCGTAGAGGCAACACCTTTCGCGGTCAGGAACGTGGTGGGTGTCAGCCATTCAAGAAGCAGATTGCTCATCTGCAACTGCGCCGTCACCACCACGCAATAATGATAAGAGGACGGGCAAGAGCCGGTGGTATCGGCAGACAGAAGGCCGCAATTCGAGCCCGAGCAATACAAGGAAACCAGGCCGCCATTTGTGCTTGGGGTCAGGCTGGTGGTCAGCTGCCCCAGCGTTGCCGTACCGCCGGCATAAGTTGCCTCTGCCGCCGTGGTGGCCGCCCCCGTATTGCCGGAGATATTCAATGCGCCACCAGCCGCAATGGCTGCGGAGTCCACCGAGGCCTGCAGCACTGTTCGTGCGGCGGCAATCCGCGCCATGTCAATCGCGGTGAGGCCGGCGAGCATGAGCGGCACAAGAATAACAGCCATGACGATGGCCGTTGCACCTTTGCGGTCATGAACCCAGTTTCTAAACAGGTTGATCAACATGAAGACCATCCTCTCAATTCGTGGCGCCGGTGTTGGAGGCATTGCAGGCCTGTTTTACAGTCCCGTATATCACCGTGGCATTATTGTTGGAAACCGAACAAGTCGGACATTGTAGCTCGGTGGTGGTGCTGGCATAGAGCCAGCGCATATAGGTTGATTGCGACAGGGTTATGGCGTGGCTGATGATCAAGCCGATCATGCCAGGATAGTTCATCGTCGCCTTCACGATGATGCCGTTGTCGCAGGGATACTGCACCACACCGCCGCTACCGCCAGCCGTACTGGGCGGGTTGCTGCTGAGAAGGTTGATGGCATTGTTGCTGGTGCCCGAGGCACCTATGCCCGTACCCCCGCTGGCCGTGCAGCTTCCACCGGACACAGTAAAATCCTGCTCCCACTCATCGTAAAGGCTGCTGCTGTTATAAACAAAAGAGGTGGCGCTGTTGGTGGTCGGGAGCCCGTTGGGGCCAGCTTCCTCGGTGACACTTGCGATCTCCACCGCGATGCTGTTGGTCGGGTAGGGTGCAAAGCCGGCCAGCGCGCCATTACAAATATCTGTCAGGGATGTGGCGCTGACCGCCGTCAGGGGAAGGCTGTAAACCCCGTTGTTTGCCGTACCGGGTGTTTCAATTGAAATCATGAACGCCACATCATTCACGAAGGCATTCAGTTTCTCCTGCGCCCGGTAAAGGGTAATCACCTCAACCAACCCAAGAAACAGCGGCAGCAGGAACAGCGCGAAGATCAAAGCGAACTCCACCGCGGCGGTGCCGCGGTTGTCGCCCAGCATGGCACGCAGGGAGCAACGCCGCCTCACGACAACGGCTCCACCACCGTGGCCATAGCCGAATAGAGATAATTGGTCCCGTTCTGGGCCACAACGGCGCTAATGCCACTCATGAAGGTAAACGGCACCGGCATCGCCACCTGCACCAGCAGGAACACTGGCGCGCCGGTAGAGGTGGCGGTAATGGTAGCTGGGAAATTCGCCGGCTTTGAAAGGCCGCTGGTCCCGAGAGATCCTGCCTGACCGATGATCGAGGAGGCATCGCTTTGGCTACCAAAATAAGACCCGGTTTGCACTGAATACTGTAGATCGTTCTTGCAGTTATCGCCCGAAACCAGACCGAACTCCGAACAGACGGCAGCTACAAATGCCGCTCCGCTGGTGATCTTGCCGATCTGTACCTGCCGCGCGGCAGCACGGGTGGCGGTGTCCAGAGTCATCTGCCAGAACATATCCAGCGACAGGGTGAAAAGCGCGGCGAGGATCAGGAAAAAGACGCTACCAATGATGGCAAATTCGGTCGCCGGGCCCGCCTTGCGGGCACGTCCAAACCGACTCAACAAGCGCCAGTTCGCCGAAAGAATGCCAATCACCCAAACAACCCCTGAACGACGCGCCCAACAAGCCCCCAACTGAGGCTGGCCATGAATATCTTCCTTATACAGTATTTAAATTTTCATTAATTATCAACACTTAGATTAGACTCACACCTTTTAGTGTACTGACAGTGACCGCATGGCCACAATCCCCCCTCTTCAAAGCCTCGGGCTGCCCCTGCTCAACGCTGAATTGGGGGCTTGCTGGCAAAGGTAGCCGCCAGCGCGGCTTCAAGACCTACAGCCCCTATGAGCTTTCCTGTGGCATGCCCCCCACCACCATGATCTTCGTGACGCATGACATCGGCGAGGCCATCATACGCGGCCCGCGGCGATTGGCGGCAAGCGCCCGCCCCACCCTTGCCTCACCGGGCCTATATGGCTTAACCATGGTGGCGCTGCGGGTGTAGCTCAATGGTAGAGTCCCAGCCTTCCAAGCTGGCTGTGCGGGTTCGATTCCCGTCACCCGCTCCAAGATATGAGCGCTTTGCATCCGGGGATGGTGGAGTGGCCAGGCACAAAGCGCACCGAGACAAGTCAGGCACTTGACATTCGGCGCTGCAAAGTGTGGAAGGCGCTTTCCATGCTGGTACGGATAGGGGCGTAGCTCAATTGGCTAGAGCGCCGGTCTCCAAAACCGGAGGTTGAGAGTTCGAGACCCTCCGCCCCTGCCATCCTTTCCCAGCATCATGCAGTTTTTTGGAGTTTGGCCGTCTTGGCGTTCAACGTGTTGAAATTCGCGCGCGAGGTTCGTACCGAGGCGTCCCGCGTCACCTGGCCCAAGGGCAAGGAGACCGTACAGCTCACCGCGCTCGTGCTCGCCATGGTGGTCGCCACGTCTCTGTTTTTCCTGGCGGTTGATGGGATCATCGGTGCCGGCATGCGCGCCATCTTCGGCGCCGGAAGTTAAGGAAATTTCGATGGCCAAACGCTGGTACGTTCTGCACGTCTATTCCGGTTTCGAGAAAAAGATCGCTCAGCAGATCAAGGAGCAGGCGGAGGTTAAGGGCCTTGCCGATCATATTGGCGACATCGTGGTGCCGACCGAAGAAGTCACCGAGGTCCGCCGTGCCCAGAAGGTGAACACCGAACGCAAGTTCTTCCCCGGCTATATCCTGGTCAACATGGATATGACCGACGATGCCTGGCATCTGGTCAAGGATATTCCCCGCGTCACCGGGTTCCTGGGCAGTCGCAACAAACCGAGCCCGATCACCAATGCCGAGGCTGAGCGGATTATGAAGCAGCAGGCGGAGGGCACCGAGACCCGCCGCCCGGCCGTGATCTTCGAGGTGGGCGAGCAGGTGCGTGTGGCGGACGGCCCGTTCACCAGCTTCAACGGCGTGGTCGAGGAAGTGGACGAGGAGAAGGGCCGGGTGAAGGTTTCTGTCTCCATCTTCGGGCGTTCCACACCGGTGGACCTGGAATACAGCCAAGTGGAGAAACTCTGACCGGGTTGCAATTTCCACAAGCGCTCCCATCTGGGGTCCAAATGTTGGAAAGGTACTGAGTGCCGGATCATAGCTCGCTTTTTCCCCGGCGCCGCCTCCTGGCTGGCGCCGGTGTTTTGTTTTTGCTGCTCGGCCTTGGTATCTGGCTCGTCAATTATCTGCTTGTCGGGCAATATTTCATCAGCACCGATGACGCCTATCTCGCCGCTGATTCCAGCCTGATCGCCGCCAAGGTTCCCGGCTATGTCACCGATGTCGCGGTGCTTGAAGGTCAGTCCGTTACGACCGGCCAGTTGCTGGCGCGCATCGACCCGCGTGATTACCAGAACGCGGTAAAGGGGGCACAGGCCGGGGTGGAAAGCGCTGCGGCCACCATCGCCAACGATGAAGCTCTGCTTCGTCTGCAGGCAGCCAAGATCGCCGCCGCCCAGGCCGCCATTGCGGGTGATGAGGCCAAGCTCGCATTTGCCGAGCAGAACCAGCGCCGCTATGCGGCTCTCTCTGCCCGCGGGGCCAGCCCGGTGCAAACCACCGACCAGGCGCAGACCGATGTGCAGACCGCCCGCGCCACCCTGGCCTCAGACCAGGCCGGGTTGCAGGCCGCCCAGCGCCAGGTGGATGTGCTGAAGGCGGCGTTGCAGGGTGCCAACGCCGCTGCCGCGCAGGCGCAGGCGCAGCTTGCCCAGGCTCAGCTGGACCTGCAGCACACCGCCATCCGCGCGCCGTTTGGCGGCATCGTCGGTAATAAAAGCGTGGCGGTGGGGGACTACCTGCAACCCGGCACGCAGATCATGGCCATCGTGCCGCTGGACCAAGTTTATGTGATCGCCAATTACAAGGAAACGCAGATCACCAGGGTGCTTCCCGGCCAGAGTGTGCGCATCCATGTGGATGGCTTCCCAGACCTTAAGGTGCGCGGCCGTGTGGATAGCATTTATCCGGCCTCCGGGCAGGAGTTCGCGCTGCTGCCACCGGATAATGCCACCGGCAATTTCACCAAGATCGTACAGCGCGTGCCGGTAAAGATCGTGATCGACCTGACCAAGGATGAAATCGGCAAGCTGCGGCCCGGCATGTCCGTGGAAACTGATATCGACACGCGCTCCGGGCAATGAGCACCAGCAGCCTCGAGCCGATTCCGCTCAAAGCCAGGGTCGCGGTTGCCGGGGCACTTCTGGGTGCCTTCATGGCGGTGCTGAACATCCAGGTGGTCAACACCTCGCTGCCGGATATCCAGGGCGGGATCGGCACCGGGCTTGATAATGGCGGCTGGATCTCCACCGCCTATCTCATCGGCGAGATCATCGTCATCCCGCTCTCCGGCTGGCTGATGGGCGTATTCTCGCTCCGGCGTTACCTCATCACCAACACCATCCTGTTCCTGTTTTTTTCCGCCGCCTGCGGGCTGGTTTCCACTTTCCCGGAAATGGTGGTGCTCCGGGCGCTGCAGGGTTTCTCCGGCGGGGTGCTCATTCCCCTGGCGCTAGTCTGCGTGATACTGCTGCTGCCGCCGCGCGCGCGCCCTCTGGGTTTTTCAATGTTCGCGCTCACCGCCACTTTCGCGCCCGCCATCGGCCCCACGGTGGGCGGCTGGATCACCGATACCTATGGCTGGCGCTATATCTTTTTTCTTAACCTCGTGCCCGGCGCGCTGATGCTCCCCGCCCTGTTCTGGGGCCTCAAGCCAGAGCCGATGCATCTGGACCGTCTGTGGCGCGGGGATTGGCTGGGCGTGTTCACCATGGCAATCGGGCTCAGCACGCTGCAAACCGTGCTGGAGGAAGGCAACAAGGATGACTGGTTCGGCTCGGCCTTCATCACCAGGCTCTCCGTCATCTCCGTGATCGCCATGGCCCTGTTCTTCTTCCAGGAGCTGCGGCCGGGCAACAAGGCGCCGCTGGTGAATTTGCGTCTGTTCGGGCGCTGGAATTTCGGCTTCAGCTCAGTTGCCAATTTCATGCTGGGCTTTGTGCTCTATGCCGCCGTCTATCTGATCCCGATTTATCTGGCCGAGGCGCATGGCTATAGCGCGCGGCAATCCGGCCTGGTGATGGCCTGGATCGGCCTGCCGCAGCTTCTCATTATTCCCTGCATGCCCTGGCTGATGCGCCGGATCGACCCGCGCCGTCTGCTCTCGCTTGGCTTTCTGCTGTTCTTCATCAGCCTGATGATGAACCTCAACCTCGGCCCTAACGATAGCGGGCCGCAATTGCTCATCCCCAACCTCATCCGCGCCGTCGGCCAGGCCTTAGTGTTCCCGCCCATCACCATGATCGCCACCGCCGGTATCTCGGCGTCGGATGCCGGCTCCGCCTCGGCTCTCTTCAACATGCTGCGCAATCTGGGCGGGGCGGTCGGCATCGCCACGGTGGAAACTTTTGTTACCAACCGCGAGAAATTTCACTCCTTTATCATTAACCAGCATGTAAGTCTGCTGGACCCCGCGACGCGCGAAAGAGTTGCTGCGTTGCAGCGGTATTTTCAGAGCCATGGCCTCGTCAATGCAGATGCCGCACGCCAGCAGGCCCTCCTGCTTCTCGGCCATATAATAAGGCAACAGGCGAATTATTTTGCCTATGGTGATGCTTTCGGTTTGCTCGCTTTCGGCATGCTCATTGCATTTGCCGCCTCGCTCTGCATTCGCCGTGTAACCGGCCAGGCCGCACCAGGCGGGCATTAGCCGCGGATGCCTCTAGAGCCTGATTGGTTCAAGTGGAATCGCGAGGCAGTCTCTACTTCAAATACATCAGAGGGCGGTTGAGAGTTTCGATGCGCTCGCATGACGAACGAACCTCAAGTCATCGCGCCCTGGATTAATAAAGTATATCCAAGTTGATCCAGGTCATTTCCGGTGGCTCAGCTTTTTTGCCACGGTCTATTCGTGGCAGCGGCACCGGTATGTCTCTCAGCCGCAGCCTCTTGCATTTGGCTTTATTGAGGCTAAGATTTTAAAAAATAGAAGGAGGACTTCAATGGCCCGAGTTGCATTGGTTACAGGCGGGACACGTGGCATCGGCGCTGCTATCAGTGTTGCACTGCAAAAAGCCGGGCGTCTCGTAATCGCCAATTATGCCGGCAACACCGAGGCGGCGCAGGTCTTCCAGAAGACAACCGGAATCGAAACTATGAAGTTCGATGTCGGCAATTACCAGGAATGCCTTGCCGCGGTGAACGACATCGCCGCCCGCCACGGCGCCGTCGAGATTCTGGTCAACAACGCCGGCATCACTAAAGATGCCGTGCTGGGCAAGATGACACGAGACATGTGGGACGCGGTGATCGACACAAATCTCGGCTCCTGCTTCAATCTTTGCAAGGCATCCTTCGATGGCATGAAGGAAAAGAAGTTCGGCCGTATCGTCAATATCGGCTCCATCAACGGCCAGGCCGGGCAATACGGCCAGGTGAATTATGCCGCCGCCAAATCGGGTATCCACGGCTTCACCAAGGCGCTAGCGCAGGAAGGTGCTCGCCACGGCATCACCGTGAACGCCATCGCGCCTGGTTATGTTGATACAGAAATGGTTCGCGCAGTGCCGCCGGACGTGCTGGAAAAAATCGTCGCCCGCATTCCGCGTGGGCGGCTTGGCAAGGCGGAAGACATCGCGCGCGGCGTGGTCTTCCTTACCAGTGATGAAGCTGATTTCGTCACCGGCTCGACGCTCTCCATCAACGGCGGCCAGCACATGTATTAGAGCGTTCAGCTTTTAGCTGAACGCTCTAATCTTATGTTTAAGCGAGCAAAATCCGATCAAATGGACTCATTTGAACGGCTAAAGTTTCCCGGTTCTGATCGTCACGGCCTCAATAACATACGATCAATAATCCGTACCGAGGCGCGCAGTCCGTCCTGGTGTTGGCGTGTTAAGCAGAATCTTTTCGATCTCCCTAAGCCGAATCTCTACATCGGCTTCACCTCCTCCTGTGTCTGGGACAATCTTTCCGGTCACCAGGAGCTTATACTCAAGGGTCAAAGCGTCTAATCTGGATACTCTTCGATCTAAACGTGCCATGATGCGAAGTTCGTACCACCTCCAGATGCGACCATCAAATGTTTTAATATGAGATGGCTTCGGATCGGACCCTCGCATGAGGCAACCTGAAGCCTAGGGCAATATGCATATTGCTCGCTCAAACATAAAATGAGAGCGTTCAGCTTTTAGCTGAACGCTCTCATCACCTTCTGTTCTCCACGAAGCGCGGTGCTCCACACCAACTCTGCAACACTCACGCACCGC
>JAKAZY010000127.1 GCA_021826425.1 Pseudomonadota bacterium | reverse complement strand
TTGTGGGGGCAACCTCCGGCGATACCGGGTCAGCGGCCATTGAGGCTGTGGCGGGGCGGAAGAATATCGACATCACCATTCTGCACCCCGAGGGCAAAACCTCCGAGGTGCAGCGCCGCCAGATGACCAGTGTGAAGGCCGATAACGTGCTGAACATCGCCGTTGCGGGCAATTTCGACGATTGCCAGGATCTGGTGAAGGCGATGTTCGCGGATGTGCCGTTCCGAACGGAGATGAACCTCTCGGCTGTGAATTCCATCAATTTCGCCCGTATCGCCGCGCAGATTCCCTATTATGTTTATGCCGCGCTGAATTTGGGAGCGCCGGAGCGCGAGGTGGCGGTTGCCGTGCCCACCGGCAATTTCGGCAATATATTGGCGGCCTGGGCGGGCAAGCAGATGGGCTTGCCGATTGCCAAATTCATCGTGGCGAGCAACCGCAACGATATTCTGAGCCGGTTTTTGGCCAGCAATGATATGTCCGTTAAGGCCGTGGAGGCGAGTCTCTCGCCGTCGATGGATATTGGCGTCAGCTCTAATTTCGAGCGGCTATTGTTCGAATTTTTGGACCGGGACGCGGCACTGACGGCGCAAACCATGGCGGATTTCCGCCGCACCGGCAAAATGACCGTTGCCGGGCCGGTTTGGCAGGCCATCCGTGAACAATTCCAGGGTTACCGGCTGGATGACGAGGATACGCTGAAGGAAATCGCCCGGTTCTGGCGGGAAAGCGCGTATCTGGCGGACCCGCATACCGTGATCGGCCTGGCCGCCGGGCGGGATTGCGGGCCGGTGGGGCTGCCAGTGATTGCCGCCGCTACCGCGCACCCGGCCAAATTCCCGGATGCCATCGAAAAAGCCGTGGGCGTGCGCCCACCCCTACCGCCGCATCTTTCCGACCTATATGACAGAAAAGAGACTTTCACCCGCGCCCCGGCCGATCTCATTGCGATCGAAACACTGGTGCGGAATTTTGCGAACAGGAACAAAAATGCCTGAACAGGTTTCCATTACCACGCTGCCTTCCGGCCTTGTTGTGCTCACCGAGCGCATGGAACGGGTGGAGACAGTGTCTTTCGGCGCTTATGTGGGCGCTGGCACCCGCCACGAAACCGCCGCCGAGAACGGCGTGGCGCATTTTCTGGAACACATGGCCTTCAAGGGCACGGAGCGGCGCTCCGCCGCGGATATCGCCGAGGCGATCGAGAATGTCGGCGGGCATATCAACGCCTATACCTCCCGCGAGCAGACGGCTTATTATGTGAAGCTGTTGAAGGAAGATCTGGCCCTGGGGGCGGACATCATCGGCGATATTCTCTGCCATTCCAGCTTTGAGCCGGAAGAGCTGGAGCGCGAACGGGGCGTGATATTGCAGGAGATTGGCCAGGCGAACGACACGCCGGACGACATTATTTTTGATCATTTCCAGACCGCCGCCTACCCCAGCCAGCCGATGGGCCGACCGGTGTTGGGCACTGAAGCGATTATCCGCAGCATGAAACGCGAGGCGCTGCCCGGCTTTATGAGCCAGCATTACACGCCGGATAATATGGTGATCGCGGCTTCGGGCAATTTGTATCACGAGCAGGTGGTGGAGCTGGCGGCGAAGCATTTTGCTGATCTGCCCCATGCCGAGCGCCACGCGCCGATGGCCGCCGATTATATGGGCGGTGAATATCGGGAGCTGCGGGATTTGGACCAGGCGCATATCGTGCTGGGCTTTAATTCCCCTGGTTATGGCGAGGCGGATTATTACCCGGCCATGCTGCTTTCCACTCTGCTGGGGGGTGGGATGTCTTCCCGGCTGTTCCAGGAAATCCGGGAGAAGCGGGGGTTGGTTTATTCCATCTATAGCTTCACCGCCCCGGCGGAGGATGGCGGGTTGTTCGGCATTTACGCGGGCACGGGTGAATCCGAGGCCGCCGAGCTGATCCCGGTGACGCTGGAGGAGCTTGAGAAAGTGCAGCGCGCGGTGAACGAGGCGGAGCTGAACCGTGCCCGTGCGCAGCTTAAGGCTGGGTTGCTGATGAGCCTGGAGAGTACGGGCAGCCGCTGCGAGCAGCTGGCCCGGCAATGGCAGGTGTTCGGGCGAATCATACCCGTGGAAGAGACGGTGGCGAAGATCAACGCCGTGACGGTTGAGGATATTTGCGCCGCAGGTACCAAGATATTCCGGCAGAAGCCGACACTGGCCACCATCGGCCCGGTGGCGCAGGTGCCGAAATTCTCCTCCATCATCGACCGGCTGGCCGCGTGAGCGCGCTGACGGACGCCGCCACCGCCCTGCTGGAGGCAGCTTCGCGGGCCGGAGCGGACGTGGCCGAGGTGGGGCTGTATGAAGGCACGTCCGTTGGCATTCAGCGCCGCCTGCGCAAGATTGAGGAAACCGAGCGCGCCGAGACCACCGAGCTTGGCCTGCGCGTGTTTCTGGGTCGCGCCTCGGCCAGCGTTTCCGCGAGCTCCATCGACCATGGCGCGTTTGCCCGTTTGGCCGAGCAGGCGGTGGCGATGGCCAGAGTGGTGCCGGAAGACCCGTATGCGGAAATTCCTTTTGCCCCCCCAGCACCCGATGCCGCGTTTCTGGAGCTGGACGACCCGGTTGAGCCAAGTGCTGACCTGTTGATTGAGCGCGCCAGCGCAGCGGAGGAAGCGGCTTTGGCGGTGCCCGGCATCACCAATTCAGAGGGTGGTTCTGCTTCCTGGTCGCGCTCCATTTCTTTGTTGGCCACCAGCCATGGGTTTTTGGGCGAATATGCGCGCTCAGGCCACAGCGTTTCGGTGACCGCCATTGCTGGCACGGGCACCACGATGCAGCGCGATTATGATTATGACAGCGTGATTCACGGGAGCGATTTGGGCGATCCGGCGCAGCTCGGCCGCAACGCCGCCGCCCGGGCTTTGGCGCGCCTGAACCCCAAGCGCCCGGCCACGGCGAAGCTGCCGGTGCTGTTCGACCCGCGGGTCTCGGGTTCCATTCTAGGCCATTTTGCCAGCGCCATTTCGGGGGCTTCCATCGCGCGCGGCACCTCGTTTTTAAAGGATGCGCTGGGCGCGCAGGTGTTCGCTTCTGGTATCAACATTGTGGACGACCCGTTGCGCGTGCGCGGCAGGCGCTCTCGCCCGTTCGACCGCGAGGGCCAGCGCGTGGCGCAGATGAATTTCATTAAGGACGGGCACCTGATGGAATGGGTGCTGGACACGCGCTCGGCCAACCAGCTCGGCCTGAAAACCAATGGCCATGCCGGGGGGCTCTCGAATTTCTACATGGCGCCGGGCAAGATGACGCCCGCAGCGCTGATGGCCGATATTGCCGAGGGGCTGTATGTGACCGAGATGATGGGCTCCAGCATCAACGGTCTGACCGGTGATTATTCGCGCGGAGCGGCGGGGTTCATGATCCGCAATGGCCAGATTGCCGAGCCGGTGGCGGAATTCACCATTGCCGGGAATTTGAAGGACATGTTCCTGAACCTCACCCCGGCGAACGATCTGGAATTCAAGCGCGGCACCGATGCGCCGACCTTACGGATTGAGGGCATGACCCTGGCAGGGGCGTAAGTTACGCGGTTCTCGGATGACGGGCCACCACGGCCCGCCATCCGGCAGCTTGTCCTGGAGGTGGTGGCCAAGGCCCACGCTGCATGCATTGCTACCCTTTGTGGAGTGAAGATTAGTTTAACGGTTTATGATACTTGGGAAAGCCGTTACAGCGGCAGCTGCGTTGTGCGCTTGACCATGCGCAGCGTGAGCGTGGATTGCACACGCCTAATGCCGGGCAGGCGGGTAAGTTCCTCGGAATGCAGACGCTCCAGATCTTCCGCCCCGTTATAGACCACCCGCAGCAGATAATCCGCCTGGCCGGCCAGAAGGTAGCATTCCTGCACCTGCGGGATCAGCTTCACCCGCGCCTCGAACGCGTCAAGCTGCCTGCGTTCCTGCCCCTCCAGCGTGATGAACACATAGGCCGTGCCGGGAAAACCCGCTGCCTTCTGGTTCAGCACCAGATGCGTGCCGGAAACGAGCTCGCTTTGCAGCAGCAGGTGCAGCCGCCTGAGGCAGGCGGAGGGGGAAAGATTTACCTTCTCCGCTAGATCGATATTCGAAAGCCGTCCGTCCTGCTGCAGGACGTTGAGGATTTTGCGGTCTGTTTCATCCAGTAGAGGTGTCATGCATTTTTATATCAAGAACTTATTAAGATGTCGAACTTATATGTAAAAAACCTATAGGAATTCCCCAAAATAGGCAGAAACTCGCGGAGAATTGGCTGTATTCTTCGTAGATTATTCAGCCGGAATAACCTGGCTTTTCGGGAGAGAACAAATGCGCATCGGTGTACCCAAGGAGATTAAAGATCACGAAGACCGCGTCGGCATGGTGCCAGGTGCGGTGCACGAGCTGGTGACCAAGGGTCACGAGGTTTTGGTGCAGCATGATGCGGGTAAGAATATCGGCCTCACTGATGAGGATTATGTTCTCGCCGGTGCCAGGGTGGTTGCGGATGCCGATGCCGTTTGGGGCCAGGCGGACATGATCGTGAAGGTGAAGGAGCCGCTGGCAGTGGAGCGCAAGAAGCTGCGCGCCAACCAGTTGCTGTTCACGTACCTGCATCTGGCACCGGACCTGGAGCAGGCGAAGGACCTTATCGCCTCGGGTGCGACCTGCATCGCTTATGAGACTGTGACGAGCGCGGCGGGTACGCTGCCGCTGTTGCAGCCGATGTCCGAAGTCGCGGGGCGGATGTCTGTGCAGGTGGGGGCACAGTATCTTGAAAACGCCTATGGCGGCCCCGGCATGTTGCTGGGCGGCGTGGCGGGCGTGGCGCCGGCGAATGTGGTGATTTTGGGCGGTGGTGTTTCTGGCACGAACGCGACGCTGATGGCCGTTGGCCTGGGTGCGGATGTGACCGTGGTAGACCGCTCGCCGGACGTGCTGCGCCGGATCATCGCCACGTTTGGCACCCGCGTGAAAACCGCCTTCTCGACCAAGGACACAGTGGGTAGGCTGGTGGCACAGGCAGATCTGGTGATCGGCACCGTGCTGATTCCCGGTGCGGCGGCGCCAAAACTCGTCACCAAGGCGATGCTCGCCACCATGCGCACCGGCTCGGTGATCGTGGATGTGGCGATTGACCAGGGCGGCTGCACGGAAACCTCCC
>JAKAZY010000126.1 GCA_021826425.1 Pseudomonadota bacterium | reverse complement strand
CGCAACCGGCGCGTTGGCCAGCAGATATTCAACCGGCCGCGCACCGGAGAAGGCGATGGATGCCTCCACCTCGGCGGTCTGTTCGGCGATGTGAATATGGAAGGGGGCGTCACCGTTCAGGGCGTTTAGCGCGCTGATTTCCTCCAGCGTGGCGGCGCGCAGGGAATGCGGGGCGCAGCCCGTGGCGGAAAGCTCGCGGCAGCGCGCGTGGAGCTTGGCGTAACTCTCCAGTGAATTGATGAACCGGCGCTGACCTTCAGCCGGGGCTTTTCCGCCGAAACCGGAATGCGCGTAGAACACCGGTAGCAATAACAGCTCGATACCCGTTGCTTTCGCCGCCGCCGCAACCCGCGAGGCCATTTCGGCAATATCCGCATAGTGCGAACCATCTGGCGCGTGGTGCAGGTAGTGAAACTCCGCAACAGAGGTAAACCCGCCTTCCAGCATCTCAGTGAAGGCCAGGGTGGCGATGGCCTGCACATCATCCGGGTCCAGCGAGAGGGCGAGCTTGTACATCAGCTCCCGCCAGGTCCAGAAACTGTCGGCGGTGGGGCCGCGATACTCCGCTTTTCCAGCCATCGCCCGCTGGAAGCTGTGGCTGTGCAAATTTGGTATGCCAGGCAAGGCGATGCCAGTACCCCCCGCAACGCCTGTTTCAACCTGGGTGATAATGTCGCCTTTGAAAGAGAGAGCGACATGCTCGGCCCAGCCGCCGGGCAGTAGGGCGTGACGAAAAATGATGCGCTCGGACACTGGACAGGCCTCCTGGAGATAGATATGTATATACAACTTTTCCCTCAACGCCAAGGTATAGAACATGCGGGCAGAGCGGATTTTTACCAATGCGAGGTTGGCGACCATGGACCCGGCCCTTCCGGGCTTGGGCGTGGTAGAGGGCGGCATGGTGGCCGAGGCAGCCGGGCGTATTGTTTACGCCGGGGCGGTGCGGGCTATCGAGGCGGATGAAATCGTGGATTGCGAAGGCCGCTGGATCACGCCCGGCCTCATCGATTGCCACACCCATCTGGTTTACGCCGGTGACCGCGCGGGAGAGTTCGAGGCGCGGCTGAACGGGGCAGGTTACGAGGAAATCGCCCGGGCGGGCGGCGGCATTCTTGGCACCATGCGGGCGACGCGCGCTGCGCGTGCCGAGGAGTTACGCGCTGCCGCCAAACGCCGCATGGCAACTTTGGTGGCGGAAGGGGTGACCACCATCGAGGTGAAATCCGGCTACGGGCTCTCGCCGGAGGCTGAATATAAATGCCTGGAAGTTGCGAAATCTCTGGGTGATGCAGCGGATATTTCGCCGACCTTTCTGGGCGCGCACGGGTTTCCGCCGGAGATGGCGCGGGCGGATTATGTGCGGCTGTTGTGCGAGGAGATGATCCCGCATGTTGCGGCGCATAAATTGGCCGATGCGGTGGATGGATTTTGCGAAGGCATTGCGTTTTCGCCCGAAGAGATTGAGCCGTTTTTTGCCGCCGCGACCCGGCATGGGTTGCGGGTGAAGCTTCATGCGGACCAGCTTTCTAATCTCGGCGGTGCCGCGCTGGCGGCGAAATTTGGCGCGCTCTCGGCTGATCATCTTGAATACACCAGCGAGGATGGGGCGGCCGCGATGGCCAGGGCCGGCACCGTGGCGGTGTTGCTGCCCGGCGCTTTCTTCACGCTGCGCGAGAAACAACTGCCCCCGGTTGAGGCTTTCCGTAAACAAGGCGTGAGAATGGCGGTTTCCACCGACCTCAATCCCGGCACCTCGCCGTTATTCTCTTTGCTGCTGGCGATGAACATGGCCGCGACGCAATTTCGCTTAACGGTGGAGGAGTGTTTGTTGGGTGTTACCCGCCATGCCGCCGCCGCCTTGGGGCGGAGCGATGTAGGCGTGCTGAAGGCAGGGGCGAAATGCCACCTCGCGATTTGGGACATCGAACGCCCGGCGGAACTTGTTTACCGCATTGGGTTTAACCCATTACATCAACGCATCTGGAGTGCCGCATGAAACTTATCCCTGGAGCCATGGATCTGGCGCAATGGCGCGCGATTTATCAAGGCGAGGCCGTTGAACTTGATAAGGCGGCACTGCCTACCATCCAGGCGGGTGCGGATGCGGTGGCGGAAATTCTAAGCCGGCATGAGCCGGTTTATGGCATCAATACCGGGTTCGGCAAGCTGGCCTCGGTGCGGATTGCCGATGATGATCTGGCCACGTTGCAGCGCAATTTGGTGCTCTCGCACGCCGCCGGTGTGGGCGAGCCGATGCCCCTTCCCGTGGCAAGGTTGATGCTGGCGTTGAAAATGGGCTCGCTGGGGCAAGGGGTTTCCGGTGTGCAGGTGGCAACCGTGCGGATGCTGGGCGCGATGCTGGCAAAGGGGCTGATTCCGGTGGTGCCCGCACAGGGTTCCGTCGGTGCCTCGGGCGATTTGGCGCCGCTGGCGCATATGACCGCCGCGATGATGGGTGTTGGCGAGATTTACGTGAATGGCGTTCGCAAAGATGCTACCGTTGCGCTGAACGAAGCCGGGCTTTCGCCGCTGGTGCTGGGGCCGAAGGAAGGGTTGGCGCTGCTGAACGGCACGCAATTCTCCACCGCCAATGCCCTGGCCGGGTTGTTCGAGGCCGAGCTGAATTTCCGTTCGGCTTTGGTGACCGGCGCACTTTCCACCGATGCGGCCAAGGGCTCTGACGCACCGTTCGACCCGCGGATTCATGCCGTGCGCAAGCATAAGGGGCAGAAGCAAGTGGCGGATGCGCTGCGTGAGCTGATGGCAGGCTCGGCCATCCGTGCCTCGCATTTAAAGGGCGATGAACGCATGCAAGACCCTTATTGCCTGCGTTGCCAGCCGCAAGTGATGGGTGCTGTTCTGGATGTTCTGCGCCAGGCCGCCGCCACGCTGGAAACAGAAGCCAATGGTGTCACCGATAATCCATTGATCTTCACCGGCCCGGCAGTGGCACTTTCGGGCGGGAATTTCCATGCCGAGCCCGTGGCCTTCGCAGCCGATATGATCGCGATGGCGGTGTGCGAAATCGGCTCGCTGGCCGAGCGCCGAATTTCCCTGTTGGTGGACCCGGTGCTCTCGGGCTTGCCAGCCTTCCTCACACCCAAACCGGGATTGAATTCTGGTTTCATGATCCCGCAGGTTACGGCCGCGGCTTTGGTGTCTGAGAACAAGCAGAGCGCCTTCCCGGCCTCGGTGGATTCCATCCCCACCTCCGCCAATCAGGAGGATCATGTGTCGATGGCAGCACACGGTGCGCGCCGGCTATTGCGGATGAACGATAATTTGCGCGCGGTGATTGCCATTGAATGGTTGGCAGCGGCACAAGGCTGCGATTTCCAGGTGTTGAAATCCTCCAAACCCCTCGAGGAGGCGCGGGCGGCTTTACGCAGTAAGGTGCCGATGCTGGAAGAAGACCGCTATTTTGCTCCCGATATCGAGGCCGCCATCGCGCTTTTGCGAGCGGGTGCGCTTGCCCATAAAACTCTGCCGGGGCTGGCATGAACCTGTTCAGCTTACGCCGGGGGAATGCCCCGCTAGTCCTTTCCATCCCACATGCGGGTGTGGAACTTCCTGAGGAATTCACAGGCGTTTTCGTATCAGACTGGCTGGCCCGCAAGGACGCGGATTGGTGGCTGAAGGAGATTTACGGCTTCGCCGAAGCGTTGGATGCTACCATCATCGCGGCGAATATTTCCCGCTCGGTGATCGATCTCAACCGCGATCCCTCCGGTGTATCGCTTTATCCTGGCCAGGCGACAACGGGGCTTTGCCCCACCGAAACCTTCGATGGCGAGCCTATATATGAGGGGACAGCGCCGGACCAGGCGGAGATAGCCCGGCGGCGGGAGGTTTATTTTCTCCCCTACCACAATGCTCTGCATGCCGAGATTGAGCGCGTGCATGCGCTGCACGGGCGTGTGGTGTTGTACGATTG
Source organism: Pseudomonadota bacterium (assembly GCA_021826425.1). Classification (GTDB taxonomy): domain Bacteria; phylum Pseudomonadota; class Alphaproteobacteria; order Acetobacterales; family Acetobacteraceae; genus Acidocella. The sequence goes on along the minus strand of JAKAZY010000126.1, from coordinate 1,324 downwards.
CCATTCCATCCGTAGCCATATTCCCCGCTTGTTCGAGGGTGAGCTGCCGCAATTCAATATCGGTACCAATGGTGGCGAAAGCTGTGATCCTGGTGTGCAGGCGCTGGTGGAGCGCGCCTGCGCGCAAAGCGGTTTTTCTTATGTGGTGAACGGCCGCTTCAAGGGCGGTTGGATCACCCGTCATTACGGCGAGCCCGCCCGCAACATCCACGCCATCCAGATGGAGCTGGGCTGCCGTGGCTATATGCACGAACCTCTGCCCGCCACGCCGGAAAACTGGCCTACCGCTCTGCTCAAACCCGCCCCCATCCAACCCGTTCTTGAAAACATCCTGAAAGGCCTTTGCGCATGACCCGTCTTGATAATGCGCGCGTGATCCGCGCGGACCATGGCACCAAGCTCTCGGCGAAATCCTGGCAGACGGAAGCGCCCTTGCGGATGCTGATGAACAATCTCGACCCGATGGTGGCCGAGCGCCCGGAGGAGCTGGTGGTATACGGCGGCATTGGCCGTGCGGCGCGGGATTGGGAAAGCTTTGACCGCATTGTGGCGGCGCTGAAAAAGCTGGAGGGTGATGAGAGCCTGCTCGTCCAGTCCGGCAAACCCGTAGGTGTGTTCCGCACCCATGCGGATGCGCCGCGTGTACTGATCGCCAACTCAAACCTAGTGCCGAACTGGGCGAATTGGGAGCATTTCAACGAGCTCGATCGCAAGGGGCTGATGATGTACGGCCAGATGACGGCTGGCTCCTGGATTTACATCGGCACCCAGGGCATTGTTCAGGGCACTTACGAAACCTTTGTCGAGGCCGGCCGGCGCCACTACAACGGCGATGTTGCCGGACGTTGGGTGCTGACGGCTGGCTTGGGCGGCATGGGTGGCGCGCAGCCTTTGGCCGCCACCATGGCGAGGATGAGCTGCCTCGCCATAGAGTGCCAGCAAAGCCGGATCGAGATGCGGCTGAAGACGCGTTATGTGGACGTGCAGGCGAAAGACCTCGACGAGGCGCTGGAGATCATCCAACGTGCCGGTGCCGAGAGACAAGCCATTTCCGTGGCGCTGCTGGGCAATGCCGCCGAGATTCTGCCGGAGCTTTTAAGGCGCGGCGTGAAACCGGACATGTTGACCGACCAGACTTCTGCGCATGACCCCGTGAACGGCTATCTGCCAGCCGGTTGGAGTGTCGCGGAATGGGAGACCAAGCGCGAGAGCAACCCGAAAGCCGTTGAGGAAGCGGCCCGTACCTCCATGGCCAAGCATGTATGCGCCATGCTTGAATTCGTGAAGATGGGCGTGCCGACTTTCGATTACGGCAACAACCTCC
>JAKAZY010000013.1 GCA_021826425.1 Pseudomonadota bacterium | reverse complement strand
TGAAGTTTCGATCCACGCCCCCGTGCGGGGGGCGACTGTGTCACCATACCTGAACATCACTACTTCGTCACTCGGTGCGTTTGCGCGAACCCCTGTGCGACTCGACCGCGCCTCGTCAAAAGGGCGAGTTTCATAAATTAACTTATTCAATTATCAAAGATTTTTCTTGCGCGAACCTGCCGGGAAATTACCCGCTGCTTGTGGTTCGCGCAATCAGAACAGTAACGGTCCCTCGAGGTCTGTGACCGGCTTTGCCCCCATATGCTCGACGCGCCGTTTGCCCTCAGCGCCAAGGCGGTAAAACCGCAAACTATCTTCCGCGGGGAGAATTTCCGCAATCAGGCGGGCACGCAAGGCCACCCATTGCGCCGGATCAACCTCGCACTCAAACACCGAGTTCTGCACACGTTGACCGTAATCGAGGCACGCGCGCCCCACCCGGCGCAAGCGCCGCCGTCCCGCCGGAGTGGTTGTACTCACGTCATAAGTGATGAGAATCAGCATGGGTCATCATTTCCAGATGAACGCAGGGTAGCCATCCATGTCGCCACGCAGATGCCGCGCCAGTAATTGCGCCTGAATATGCGGAACCAGCCCCAGCGTCATTTTTTCGCCCAGGAATGGATGCGTCAGCTCGTCCTTCTTGCGCTCCTGGTAGGTAACCAGAACGGTCTTGCGCGCGGCGTCGGTCAGCCTCACCGCGCCGCCGTCCTCGACAATAAAATCCTTCGCTACGAGTTGCCGCCGGTTGATGAGGCTAAGTGCTAAGCGGTCGGCCAGAACCGGGCGGAATTCCTCCATGAGATCCAATGCCAGGCTGGCGCGGCCCGGCCTGTCGGCGTGCAGAAAGCCGACTTGCGGGTCCAGCCCCACAGCCTCCAGCGCCGAACGGCAATCATGCCCAAGCATGGCATAAAGAAAGGAGAGCAGGGCATTGATGGGGTCAAGCGGTGGACGGCGCGAACGGGTGGTGAAGGTAAAGCCCTCGGTGCGGATGAAGTGCGGGAAGATGGAGAAATAGACCTGGGCCGCTTCGCCTTCGATGCCGCGCAACGACGCCACCTCGGTGCCTTGCAAGGCCCGCCGGGCAATGTCGGTCAGCCGCGCCTCCGCAGCGGTCAACGCCTCGCAGGTCAAAGCCGGCAGGATGTCGCCATGGTCGCGCAAGGCGCGACGGAGCACGGCGCGCTGGTTGGCCGCCTTCGCGGCGACGATGCTGCTCACGATAGGAACGCTCCGGGGCGGGTCATCCGCCAGTCGGTACTGCCTGCGGCGGAGCAATACATTGCCGCTGCGCGCGCCCTCAACCCGTGCCAGAAAGCGCCCGTTGGGATCGAGCAGTGAAACGCAGATGCCCGCAGTGGCACAAGCTGCCAATGCCGCCGGCGAGGCACCAGCCCGGCTGAAGCAGACCAAGCCTTCCAGCATGTGCAGCGGCGCGCGGCCCAGCTCCTGCCCGTCCGATTCGATGACAAGATTCTCGCCATCCTTGCGCACCCAGGTATTTTCGGAGGTTACAAAGATGGTGTTGAGATGCCGCCGCATGGTCAGCTCCCGATCTGGCGCGCCAGCCACGCCGCGATGTGTGGCGGCTTTTGCAAGGGCTCCGGCGCGCAAAGTTCGCGCAAGGAGCATTTTTCGCAGGCCGGTTTATAGTCAGGTGGCGGGGTGCGGCCGGATGCCAGCATGTCGCGGGTCTGAGCCGCGATCTCACGAGTGAGGGTCCGTAGGGGCTCGTCGAACGCGACCTCCGTGCGTCGCCGCGTGGCACCGTAAAACAATGCGCCCTGCGGTACGGGCTGACCAAACATTTCCTCCAGGCAGATGGCCTGCGCACAGAGCTGCACCTCATCGGCCCGGTGGGCCTTGGGCCGGCCGCGTTTATATTCCACCGGGTAGGGTGTGACACCGTGCATCTCAACCACATCCGCCTTGCCTGTCACGCCCAGCGCAAATGAACGCAGAATCAGCGCGCGCAGAATTTTTACGCCCTGCCGCCGTTCCGGCTGTCCGGCATCGGCACGCTCATGCAAGGCGCGCCCTTCCGCCGTGGCGCCATCCTCCGCCCAGAGCTGCTCCACATGGATGAGCGCGCATTGCCGCGGGCAGAATAGAAAATGCTGCAGAGCCGAGAGCGGGATCAGCGCATCTTCCTGCGCTTCTGTTCCCGGCGCCAGGTTCACCGCTCGATCAGCTCCACCCCGGCGGGGAGATTGTCGCGGTCCACGCGAATTTCGTAATCCTCGAAGGCGCGCGCCGGTGGCCAGTTATCCGTTGCATCCGCGCCGATGGGCTGCACTGAGCCCTTGTACTGCCGCAATGTTGTGACGCGGCTGAACAATTCGTGTGAGGGCGCATTGCCGAGCGCCGTCGCGTGCCTGAAAATGAACAGCCGGCGCTTGGCCATTTCCCCGCGTGCGGCGGAGCGGTCATGCTCGAACATGTTCTGGTCCAGCGCTTCGAACAGAACTTCGAGATCATCCATGGTGAAGCCCGTGCCCTTGGTGGGGTGCGATGCCAGTGACGCCGAGACATAGCCATGCACCCGGTACAGCCCGTAGGGGATGATGTGCTTGCGGCCCATGGTCCGCTTGTCGCCACGCTTCTCGTCATCGCCCTCGGCGACGTCTTTCTTCTCTTTTTCGCTGGTCGCGGCCATGCGGGTAATGGAGATTTCCAGCGGCAGCACCGGCTCGACGGATTCCGCGAACGCCAGCTGCACCGGCCCGCGTACCTGACCGCAATTGATGCCGGTGGAGAGCACGCCGCCGAAGCTGCGAATGTCGAAGAAATTGTCACACATGAATTTCTTCACCCTGACAGCATCATCATCATTTTTAGGCGAGAGTTTAGACGCGGTTTTCACGTCCTTGTAATCCGGGCATTCGGCGATATAGGCCTGCCGATGCTTCTCGTTCAGCACCGCGCCCTCGGTCACATAGATGTTGTAGCGCGGCTGGTGCTCGCGGCTCAGCTCTACCCAATTGCGTATCTTGCGCTTCAGGCATACATCCGTCACCAACCCCCGGCTCGTTTCGGGGTCGAGGCGCGGCATGTTGCCGGCGTCGGGGTCACCGTTCGGGTTGCCGTTGGTCACATCGAAGAACAGCACGAAATCGTGCCGCTGCGTCAAAGCCTGGCTCATTGCTTGTCTCCCTCTTCCTGCGCGGCGGTTTCGCCCGGACCGCGCCATGCGCGTTCATGATAATAGCCGACGGCAAAGCGCCCCTGTGCCTCCAGGCTCAGCGTTTTTGGGAATTCCGGCGGCAGGCGGTTGAAAATTTCGTTCAGCCTGGCCTCCACCCATTTACCCTTGCCGCGCTTGAGCGCGTCAGCAACATGGTTGCGGGCATTACGCAGCAATGTGCCGAACACGCGGGCCGGGGTGGCTGAGGCGGCGCCGTAATAGCGGTCCACGATGGAGGCATTCACATGCCCCAGCGCGGCATATTGCGCGGCCTCCAGCACGGCGAATAGGCGCCCGAGCTGGTAGGCCTGGTCGGGAGAGTCAGTATCGCGGGCCACGGGCAGTTTCTCCTTTTCGGAAGCACTTCGGTTGATGCAGGCTTTGATAAGGGCCGCGTGCCAGCCGGTATGCGGCGCATCGCCGGCGCGCAGGCGCATGATGGCGGCGGTGAGCACGGCCCGTGGATAGGGCAGGCCTTCGAGTACGGCGCGCGTCATCTCGCCGGCCAGCATAGGCGGGATGTTTTTATACTCCTCCAGCAGCGCCGTGGTTTTTACCAGCAGATAGCTGACGGAGGGCAGCCGCTCGCGCCAGGGCGCCGGGGCGATGTCCAGATCCGCATAATGTGCGGCAAGCCGGCCGGCGAAATTGCCGAACTCATCATTCATCCAGTAGCGCACGGAAAGCCGGGCGGCGTTGGGGGCGAGGCCGAGAATGTAGAAGCGCGTGCGCGGTTCCAGCAAGGGGTTGATCTCGCGCAGCGGCCGGCCATCACGGATGAGTTTTAGACTTTCGCGAATCTTGGTGGCCTCGGAACCATCATCCGGCGGCTCAAAGCCAAGCGCCATAAACGCCTCGGCTGCGGCAGCAGCCTCTTCGCCAAACCCTTCCGCATCGGCCCAGAAGACGACAGTTGTATCGCCAATCTTCATCCGGTTGGGGCCATTGCGGTCGAGCAGCCGGTTCAGCGCCGTGCCGTAGCGGAACGTCGCTTGCACCGAGGTTGGCGCGTTGGCACCTTTTTCTGCTCCGTAGGAAGTGAAAGCGTTTTCATTGTACGAGATAAGCGAGGCCCCGGAACTTTGTGCACCATCAACACCTTTAATAGAGGGGTGTAACCGCTCAATTGGCCCTTCTTGCCCCGTGATTAGGCAAAGCCCTCTCTGCCACACTTCAGCGGGTGCCTCGATCAAATACTGAGCTGCTGGTCTCTGATGAAGGTAGCCAATTGTGCCTCCAACCAGCCCGAACACCACATTTTTATCCAACATATCGAGTGTGAACCGTGGATCGGTCTCAAAATTTTCTGGTTTCCAACCATCCAGAAACGCTAAAAGCGCAAGTAGACCTGGGTCTTTTGTACCACTCAGCCTTTCTTGGTGCAGGCGTTTAAATTCCGCGCACTCTTTTTCAGCAATGCGAATCGACTTTCTATTCTCGCTCAGGGCAACGCCTAGCGAATAGGCGGTTTTGTCCCACAGAAAATTACTCTTAACGTTCCGGCTTCGCTTTTGTGCTTGTGGCACCACAAGCCTGCGCGACCGAGGCTTTTTGTCACTATAATCGTTTAAATCGTCGATCTTAGCGATACTTCCATCGGTATTCAGCCAGATACATAGCTCTATGGATTCGCGCGAATAACCCGGCGGCTCGGCATCACCACGCTCTGCCATGCGGCCATAATACTGGTTCAGCGCCTGTAGAACGGTCACGCCACCAGCCCCTCGGCCATCAGCTTGGCCACATCCAGCACGCCCTCTTCCAACCGGGCGCGGAAGAAGTGGGAGGTGTTGCCATTGGCAAAGTCGATGTCGTAGAGCATCCAGCCGAGATCGCGGCTCTTGTCGGCATCAGGCAAATCAGAGGGCGGCAGCGCCGCGCCGTCTTCCAGCAGCGCGAAATCCGCCGCGAATTCCCGCGTGCCCAGGCAGGGGCGGTGAAAACACTGCCCCGTCGCCGCCCGGCGGTTGAACATGCTGATATGTTTCGCTTCATTATCCTCCGCCCCGGCCTTGGCCGTGAGGGTGAAATGCGCCTCGATGACATAAGCGACATGCCGTAGCAGTGTGCTGGCCCGTTGCGCGCGCTGCTCGGGTGTGCCGGCCGCCAGCGACAGGCCATTCAGATCGCCACGTTTCAGCGCGCTTCGCGCATTGGACTCCGACATCTTGTTATTCACTTCGTTGCGCCGGATGGATTGGAAGCGGATCGGCTTCAGCACATGGATTTTATCCACATGCCATTGCAGCGCCGGCTTCCAGTGGATGGCCTCCAGAATGCCCCGCGCGGCGGAAGGCGTCATCACATCATAGGAGACGCGTTCGACCTTCATCTCCGGACGCGTGAAACAGGCGTAATCGCCCCAGACGTGCAGACTGACGCCATAGCTCATGGATGAAGCCCCAACTTCTCTACTTATACGGGAAGACTAACCATCGGTGAATTAATTGCAACCCCGTATGATGCGGCTCAGAAAATCAGCAGGCCCTCGTCGTTCGAACGCAGCCCGCTGACCTCATCGTAGAGCCCTCGGCTCATGACCAGCATGAACCGCTCGCCATAAATTTCCGGTCTCACCGCCTGGATGCCGCCGCTGGCCCGCAAGGCGCGCCACATCGCCTCGGGCACGGGTACGGTGAATTGTTGCAGCTTGCGTAGCGTGCCGCGCGGCGGCATGGGCGCATGGCGCAGGGCATCCAGCGCCGCTGTGGCGCCGCCCTGCCAGTCGATGATGACGCTGCGCATCTTGTCGTCGATCAGGTGGAACACTTCGGCAATAGACGCGAAGGGGATGTCCAGCCGCGCATCTTTCAGCGCGGGCAGCACGCCCTGCCGCTGGTCGATCTTCAGCATGTCCAGCGCCGCGTAGCCGCGGTTGAAGTAAAGTTCCTGGAAATAGCGGTGCATGGCCTCCAGCCCCAGCGGCTCGGGCATTTGCAGCGGCAGGCGGGCGGCATCCCGGAAGGCAATGATGGTTTTGGGCAGCTTACGTTCCGCCGGCGCAAAAACCACCACGCGCCCACTCGGCAGCTTAGCTTCACGATTGCAGCGCCCGGCCGCCTGCGCCACGGAATCGAGCCCGGTCTCGGCGCGCCAGACCTCGGCGAAATCCACATCCACCCCGGCCTCGATGAGGCTCGTCGCGACCAGCCGCACCGGGCGTTCAGCCTGCAAATCCTCGCGTATGCCCGCCAGCACCTGGCGCCGGTGCGCCGCGCACATCAATGTGGTGAGGTAGCGCGCGCCCGGCAGTGGCGCGATCAGCTCGAATAACGCGCTGGCATGGGCACGAGTGTTGACGATGCACAGCATGCGCGGCTGTTCGGCGAAGCGCGCGGCGATTTCGGCATCCGCCACGGGGCCGGGCGCGACCTCCACCCGTACACGTTTCAGCGCGGCGAACAGCGCCGCCGGCTCAGGCGCCAGTTCTCGTTCCGGGCCGATGTCAAATCCCTGGTGTTCGCCTTTGGCATTGGCTGGCAGGGCCGCATCCATGCGCCGCCAAGCCGGCTGCGTGGCGGTGCAGAACACCACGCTGGCACCGTAATTCAGCGTGAGTTCCTCAAGCGCCGCCAGGCAGGGGCGCAGCACGGCCAGAGGCAGGGTTTGCGCCTCGTCCAGCACGATCACGCTGCGCGCGATATTATGCAGCTTGCGGCAGGCGCTCGGGCGGGCGGCGAACAGGCTCTCAAAAAACTGCACCGCCGTGGTCACCACCACCGGCGCGTCCCAATTCTCCGCCGCGTGCCGCAGTTTTTTCAGCCCGTCGGCATCGGCCTCACCGTCTTTATCCTCGGCCTTATCCCAGTCGAAACCGCTATGGTGCTCCAGCACATCGCCTTCGCCCAGCGCCGCGGCAAAGACCTGCGCGGTCTGCTCGATGATGGAGGTGTAAGGTGCGACGTAGATCACCCGCGCCAACCCATGCCGTGCCGCGTGCTCCAGTGCGAAAGAGAGCGAGGCCAGCGTTTTGCCGCCGCCGGTGGGTACGGTCATGGTGAACAGGCCGGGCGGCAGCTCAGCGCGGCCGATGGCGTGGGTGAGAATGTCGTTGCGGAGGCTGTTCAACACCGTCGGCGCGGCGCTGGTCTTGCCGGTGATGAAACTGGCGAGCCGCGAGCGCAGGCTGGCAATGTCGGAAAATCCGCCACGCTCGACGGTCTTGCCAGCGGCCTGGGTGTAAAAAGCTTCGGTTGCCAAAAAATCAGCATCCACCAGGCAGGAGAAAACCATGCGTATGAAAAAAGCCGGGGTGAAATTCGGGTAGGGGCTTGTTTTGGCGGGAAAATTGACTGGTTTAGGCACGTCACCCGTATAAGCCTCCCAGCCGGAATAGCTTTCCAACACCTTGGTCAGCCGCGCCGAAAGCTGGGTCCCATCCGCCAGCCCGGCATGGTGACCGGCTATGGCGAAGGCAAGGCAGCGCCCGAGGGGACCAAACAGCCGCTCGGCCTCCACCGCACCGGCGGTGCTATGGTCCGGGCTTTTGCCCTTGCCGCGGATATAGTTCTGGTACGCATCAGCGGCCTTGCCGATGTCATGCAGCAGGCCGGCCGCGTCACCCCATGTCTCCATGCCAAACGCGGCCGCAAAACCGCGGGCGCGGGCGCCGACGGCGCGGAGATGGGCCTCCAGCGGCTCCCATAGGCGCTCATCGGCGCTTTCAGGCAGCGAGTGGGCGAAACGACGCATATAGGAGCGCAACATTACCATTTACGTGTGAAGGAAGGGAGGCACGCATGATGTTGGCGTATAGCCCATCCGTTGGCAAAACAAAGCCGTCTTGCCGTGGTGCACTCCAGCCGCATGGCGCTTCCAGCGCGGCCCGCAGCGCCGGCAGACCCATCGGGGACCATGTGCTTTGGCTTGCCGCAAAAGCCGGACGAGCTGCAGAGTCTTGTGCTCATCGGCTGGGCGCGCGATGCAGGAACCATAGATGAGACACCATCGCGCCGACCTGCGGGGGCTGCTGCTGGACCATCTGCCGGCCGGACCGGCGCCATTTTACGGCGGAGAGGTAGGTCGTCAGGTCAACAAGATCGATAGCTTTCAGTGTCCAATTTCATCGCGCACGGGACGCCAATTTTTTCAATGGGTTAGGGGGATTTTTCGTTGCGGATTATGATCCGCACTCACAATATACTCACTATACGGTCCAGGACGCTACAGAACGCAGCCGGATTTTCGGATCCTGTCCCGCCGCGGGGCGCCTATGCCGGCATAAAAGGCCCGATCAGCGCCCATTCGGCATCGGTAAGGTTGCTTGCATAGCGCAGCTCATCCCGGCAGTATCGCCGCCGAGCGGTTTCAGTCCAGGACATCGTGACTCCGTCAGTTGTTGCAAACCAACAGAATCACAACCAACTGAAATCGCTCAACTATCTTTTTCGTTCAGGTTCTGAGGCTGCGCAGAGTATTGATCTGGCCCGGAATGTTGCATTGAAGGCGCACAAGCCATAAAAAATCACAATGATTTCAACATACTCCAGTTATTGCCTTCATCGCACTCAGCACGCCACTTCCGAACAAAACTGGGCACCATATTTCCTGCTTGTGGCAGGGTGCCGAGTGAAGCTGATCCTGCTAGAGCATATTTAGGTACGGACAGGCTGATTGCGGTGTCTGACAGGACGATCTCATCGACGAACAACCGGATATAGGCGCGGCGGAAGGCGATATCGGCTTGGCGCAAGGATTCGCGCATGGCCTCGGCAAAGCGGTTCAGCTTGTCGTCGGTGCTCTCCTGTTCAGCGGCATAAGCGCTGAGTTCAGGCAGAAACTCAACTTATCCCGGTGTTCGAATTTGGCCAGACACCTCTCTCAGAGACCTGCCTTTTTCATGCAGCCCTTCAAAAAACCCATCGGTTTTTTCGATGTGGCATTTCCGAAGATACAGCCTTTTCTGAACTCATGGGCCGGGGTATGGCTTGCTTCGCCTTGACGGATGAGGTCGGCCGCGCTAAAAACCAAGCGCTTGCTACAGGCTTCGTGCGGCAGAACCGATACAATGCGGTGACGTAATGAGAGTGGAGAAAGTTCAATGAGCACGACGACCATGGCAGCGCCGAAAGCGCAGACGGCACTTAAGGTGATTGATGCGGATACGCATTATACTGAGCCGCATGATTTATGGACCAGCCGGGCGCCGGCGAAATGGCGCGACCGCGTGCCGCAGGTGAAGCTGCATGAGGGGCAGATGAGCTGGGTGATCGATGGGGATAAATCGATCGGCACCGGGGCGCATCCCAATAGCGCGATTTTGAAAGACGGCAGCAAGGTGCGCGTGCTGGACAAGTTCCTGCAGCTGAAGTTTGCCGATGTGCATCTGGGCTCTTCCAGCGTGAAGGAGCGGCTGGCGGTGATGGATGAGACCGGGGTTTATGCGCAGATTGTTTATCCCAATATTCTGGGATTCGGTGGCCAGGCTTCGGCGAAGGTGGATGTTGAGTTGCGGCAGGTTTGCGTCGAGATTTATAATGATGCGATGGCCGAGCTGCAGGAAAGCTCCGGCCAGCGCATGTTCCCGATGGCGCTGCTGCCGTGGTGGGATGTGAAAGCGGCGGTGCGGGAGACCGAGCGCTGCGCGAAGATGGGATTACGCGGGATCAACATCAATTCCGATCCGCATCTGCAGAAGGATGATCATGGCGGGTACATCCCTGATCTTGGCAAGCCACATTGGGATCCGCTGTGGGAGGTTTGCGTCGGCAATAATATTCCAGTGAATTTCCATATTGGCGCCAGCGAGACGGCGATTGACTGGATGGGGCAGCAAGGCTGGCCGTCGCTGCCGCGCGATCTGCGGTCGGGGATTTCGGGCGCGATGCTGTTCTTCAACAACGGCAAGGTTGTTTCGAATCTGATCTACTCAGGGCTGCTGGACAGATTTCCGGGCTTAAAGTTTGTTTCAGTCGAGAGCGGCGTGGGTTGGGTGCCGTTTTTGATGGAGGCGCTCGATTATCAGCTTCTGGAAATTGCCGAGGGCACGAAGTTTGATCTGAAACCGTCGGAATATTTTAAGCGCAATTTCTATGCCTGCTTCTGGTTCGAAAAGAACGATATCTCGCATACGCTGCGCAAGGTCGGGATTGACAACGTGCTGTTCGAGACGGACTTCCCGCATCCTACGGGACTTTATCCGATTGAGAATTTGGAGGCGCGGCTCTCTGGGCTGACCTTGGAAGAACGCGCGAAAGTGCTCGGCGGCAATGCGGCGCGGCTCTATAATATCGTGCTGTAACGGAGTGCCGGAGCAGACATGAAAATCACGCTCCGGCAATTGCAGGTGTTTGACGCTGTCGCGACACTCGGCAGTGTCACCGCCGCGGCGGTGAAGCTGAATATGAGCCAGAGCGCGGCCAGCAGCGCGCTGACGGATTTGCAGATTTTGCTGCGCCGTCCGTTGTTCGCCCATGCCAAGGGACGGCCGCTGCAGATAACCGATGAGGGCAAACGCTTGCGCCCGCTCATCCGCTCGCTGTTGGGCGGGGTGCAGGATATTGAGCAGGCCGATGCCAACGCACCGCTGGCCGGCAAGCTGGTGGTGGGGGCAACGGCGATGATTGCCGAGACCGTGTTGCCGAGGCTGTGCATCGAGTTCATGCGGCTGCACCCGGCGGTACAGATAAAGGTGGAGGTGGAGGCGGTGGGCGATATGTTCCAGCGCCTGGCACGCTTCGAGCTGGAGACGGCTCTCATAGAAATTTTTCCGGATATCGACGGGATCGAGCTGGTGAAATGGCGCACCGATGAGCTGGTGCTGGTGGTGGCGGCCGAGCACCCGCTGGCGGAGCGCCAGGGGCTTAAAATAACGGATTTGGAGGGGCAGAATTGGTGCACCAGGGAGGCGAATTCATCCGTGTCCTCGCGGCTACGCTATATGCTGCATGAGCAGATCGGACAAATTACGGTGAATTTCGAGGCCACCAGCAACTGGGCGGTGCGGCATGCGGTGATTGCCGGGGGCGGGATCGGCTGCCTGTCACGCGAGCTGGTGCAGTTTGACCTGAATAACGGGCGGTTGCGGCAGTTGGATGTCACGGATTTCAGTTTTACCCGGGTTCTGAGCCTGGCGCGGCCCAAGGCCATACGGCGCAGCCGGCTGACCATGGCGTTTGATGAGTTTCTACTCACCCAGGGGGATGCTTAAGCCTTCGGTTTAACCGATGAGGGGCATATTATAATGCGCCGTATTCCGCAGGGCGGCGTTGCCATAGAGTGAACCGATAATGAGGAAACAAAAATGTCCGTGAGCGGCGAGACCCTGCTGCCACCGCCGCCAAAAACCCCCGCCGGGCATGCGCCACCCCGCCTGGCTGGATCGGTGCGACGTACCTCCAGCATCGATGTGGATTGGCCAGAGGGGCGTTTTGGGGCGATGCATCTGGTGGGGCGCGCGCGGGATGTGTTTACGCCTGGGGGAAAAGAGATCGAGATTTTCGATGAGGGAGCCTTCGAGGCCAGCATCGATGCCGAGCGGCGTCTGCTCTCGCTGAGTGCCACGCCGGCGCCGCCGGGGTTGCAGGTGCTTGTCGGAGAGCGGGCCGGCGGGCATTTGCGCGGCGCCATAGACCGGGCGCTGCCGGAGGAGCGGCGTAACGGCACGCCGTTGCATCTCATACTGGATGATATCGCCGGCAGCAGCCTGGTCTCGCCCTGGGCCTGGTCGCGCTGGGACCCGCAATGGCTGGAGCAGCTTATGGCGCTCAAGGCGGATCCAAAGTTTGCCGCGGCTTTCAACCGCGAGAACATATGCTCCGGCCTGCGCACTGGTTCCAGTGGGCTTAGCCTGGCGGCCGATGGGGTTGATGCCGGTGTGTTGCGCGACCCGGCGGACCCGCAGGGCTGGCATGAGTTTCCGGACGCGGCTGGGCCGGGAATGCGGCGGGCGCGGCGCATCGATGTTTGGCGCGACACTCTGATCCACATCGATGCGCATTTTCAGGATAGTGCCACAATGCCTGATGGCGGGCGGGCGGCGCTGCATGAGTACCGCATCTGCGCCACGGCCGACCCTGTCTCGCTGGCTCTGCTCTCTGTGGAGGCGGAACCGCGCGTGTTGCCCTTTGCCGAATGCCCGGCGGCCGCGGCGAATGCAGGGCGCATGGTGGGTAAAACACTGGGCGAATTGCGTGAGGCAGTGCTTGACGAGTTGCGCGGTGTGGCCGGCTGCACGCACCTTAACGATGCGCTGCGGGCCTTGGCCGATGTGCCGCTGCTGCTGCGGTTTTTGGAGAGATTGCCATGAGTTTTGTGTTCAGTGCCGATGGGCATCTGGTCGAGCCCTCCGATTTATTGAACGAAGGGCTGCCGCTCTCGCTGCGCCCGCTGGGCTTACGCAGCGAGAAGCGTGGGGATTATATTTTTTCATTGGCCGGCGAGAAGGTTTTGCATAAGACGCGCATTAATACCGGGCCGCCGCGTCTGGGGCCTGATGGCGAGCCCTTCGGCCGGCCGGACCGGCGCGGTAACCGGGAGGTTGAGTGGCGGTTGAAGGATATGGCGCTGGACGGGGTGGATGGGGAGATCGTTTTTCCCAGCCTGGGCCTCACGAGTTTCCTGGTTGAGGATCCGCAAGCCGAGCTGGCCACGGCGCAATTGTATAATGACTGGTGCCATGGGCTGCTTAAAGACCACACGGATACATTCGTGCGCTGCGGCATTCTGCCGGTGCGCGATTTCCGTAATACCGTGGCGGAGATGGAGCGGCTGGCGAGGCTGGGCTTTACCGCGGGCATGCTGCCGAGCGTGATCGAGCAGAATTCGGGCCTGCCCAATTACCAGAGCGATGCCTGGGACCCGGTATTTGCTGCGGCGGAGCGGCTGGGGATTGTGTTCGTGCTGCATACCGGCACGGGGCGCAATGATGTACGTAGTTTCCGTGGACCTGGCGGGGCGGTGGCAAATTACACCGTGCAGGCCTGCGATGGTTTTATCACCATCATGACCATGGTGGCGGGCGGGTTGCTCGACCGTTTTCCGCGGGCGAAGGTTTGCGTGATCGAGGGCGGGGCTAGCTGGTTGGCGGCTTTGGCCGAACGGATGGATGAAGTTTACGATGCGCATGAGAGTTTTGTGCAGCCAAAACTTTCGCTGCATCCGAGCGAGATTATCGCAAGGCAGGTGGCTTGCTCATTTCAGTATGACCGGGCCTGCATCATGTCCCGCGCGGTGACGGGGGCGCAGGCTTTGATGTGGGGCGCAGACTATCCGCATCATGAGGGCACGTTTCCGCGCTCGAAAGAGGTGCTGGCGCGGCTGTTTGACGGCATTGAGATCAGCGAGACACAAAAAGCCGGGATTATTGGCGGCAATGCGGCGCGGCTGTTTCGGCTTAACCGTCCAGAATTCGTGCGGGCTGAGCCATGAATATTACCTGGATACCCGCTAGCGAAGAAGGTAAGCGCAGCCTGGCGCAAGCACGGTCACGCACATTATGGCAAGCGATTTCCGATGCTGCGGCGTTGGATCCGGCGCGGATTGCGCTGGTGGCGGCGGATGATGCCGGGCATGTGCAGCGCCTGAGCTATGGCGCGCTGCTGGAGCGGGTGCGGCGCTTTTCCGCGGGGCTGGCCGGCATCGGCGTGCAGCGTGGCGACCGGGTTGTGTTGTGGATGACGAACCGGCTGGAATGGATCATTTCCGCCTTTGCGGCCGCCAGGCTGGGGGCGGTGGTGGTGCCGGTCAATACATTCCTGAAACCGCCTGAGATAAAATATTGCATCGCCCAATCCGGGGCGCGGCATCTTATCATGCTGGACCGGTTTCGCTCACTCGATATGCCGCATATGTTGACGGATATTTGCCCAGCGTTTGGGCAGGCGACAAATCCTGGCGGGCTGTTCTCGCCGGAGCTGCCGGATTTGCGTAATGTGGTGATGTTCGCGCGTGATGGTACGCGGCATGATGGCGCTTATGACTGGGCCGCGCTGGAGGCTTCTGGCATCGCGGAAATTGCCGACCGCATGGCGCAAGCCGTAACGCCCGATGACCTGATCATGATCAAATACACATCGGGCAGCACTGGTTTTCCAAAGGGCGTGATGCTGCAGCATGGCGGGTTCGTGGCCAATGGCCTTCTGCATGGGGCGCGCACGGGGATGCGGCGGGAGGATGTGTATTTCTCGATGATGCCGTTTTTTCATGCGGGCGGCAGCGTCTATGGCCAGATGAGCATGCTGCCGATTGGCGGCACTTTGGTGTTTACCGAGGCGTTTGATACGAATCTTGGTGTGCGGCTCATTCGTGAGGAAAAAGCCACGATTTTTGTCAGCGTACTCGGTAAGGAGGTGGTGATGGAGGCCTATGAGCAGGGGCTGACCTTCCCCTCCGTGCGGCTGGCGCACCAGCATAATGAGGCCTCGAAAATCGTGATGCCCAATGCGGGGTTTGCCTTTACCCCGTTTGGTTTGACCGAAACCTACGGGCCGGCGGCCATCACCAGCCCGAATGATCCGGCGGAAAAACTGATGGTGACCGGCGGGCGGCCGCTGGATGGCAATGAGATCCGCGTCGTCGACCCGCAAACCGGACTGGATGTCGGGCCGGGGGAGGTGGGCGAGGCCTGGGTGCGCGGTAATGTGATGCTCGGTTATTGGAACAAACCCGAGGAGACGGCACGGATTCTTGACGCGGAGGGCTGGGTGCATAGCGAGGATCTCGTCACCGTGGACGCGCAAGGATTCGTGAAATATGTCGGCCGGCTGAAACTGATGGCGAAGGTGGGGGGGGAAAATGTGGCCCTGGAAGAGGTGGAGTCCGTCGTGACGGCGCATGAGGCCGTGAGGCATTGCGCGGCCGTCGGCATTGCTGATTCGCGCAAGGGCGAGGCGGTGCGGCTTTACGTTGTCGCGCGTGCGGATTTATCCGTTTGCGAGCAGGAGCTGCGGCTCTGGTTGAAACCGCGTCTGGCGCATTTTAAGATTCCGCGTGAGATTGAATTTGTGGAGACGCTGCCACGGCTGGCCAATGGCAAGCTCGACCGTGTGACGTTGCTGCTTTGGAGCCAGAAGGAGACCGCCGCGTGAGTAATACCGCCGCATCTGACGACGAGGTTTTCAAGTATTTTCACGATGTGAAGATCGACCATGACAATATTGCGCATTATCGCGGGTTGATGGCGAAAAAATTACTGATCAATCGTTGTGATGATTGCGGCAACTGGATTTATCCGCACCGGCCGCTGTGTCCCAAATGTTTATCGTGGAATGTCATACCTACGCCGGTAAGCGGCAAGGGGCGGTTGTATATGTACACGCTGATCATGCAGTCGCGTGATCCTGACATGCCGTTGACAGAACCGATACAAGCGGCGGCGATCGAACTCGCTGAGCAGCCGGGTCTGCGCTATCTTTCGCGCGTGGTGAATTGCCCGGTGGAGGTGCTGGCGCATGACATGCCGGTGGCGTTGACGTGGATCGAGGAAAATGGACGTTTCTGGCCAGTATTCCAACCCACTGGTAAAGCGCATGGCTAGAAATCCGCTGAAGGATAAAATCGCCGTCGTGGGCCTGGGCTCGACGGCATATGGGCGTGACCTGGCACGCAGCGAGTTATCGCTGGGGCTGGAGGCAGCCGTAAAAGCCATTGCCGATGCGGGGATCGACCGCCAGGAGATCGATGGGATTTGCGGTTCGGGCATGACACCGCTGGCCATGGGTGGCGCGGGATTTTTGAGCCTGCAAGGGGCACTTGGCATCGAGCGTTGCACCTGGGTGAAAAATGGCTGGCTGGGCTCTGCGTTTGTCTATGCGGTCGAGGCGGTGTTTTCCGGACTGTGCGATACCGTGCTGGTAGTGCAGACCAATCTGCGCGGGGTTGGCATGTCGCGGGCGGCGGCGCGCGATCCATTCCGGCTACGAGCCTCAAAATATGGCGATGTCGGCGGCGATGTGGGGCTGGGTGATTTTGCCAAGCGCTGGTTCCATTCCGGCGAGCCCTATGCCGCGATGATGCGACGCTACATGCATGATTTTGGCACCAGCCAGGATGCGTTCGGGCTGATGGCGGTGAGCAACCGTTCGCATGGCGCGCGCAATCCGGAAGCGGTGATGCGCAATGCCATCACGCTGGATGGTTATTACGGTTCGCGGATGATATGGCAGCCGATGCGGGTGGCCGATATGGATGTGCCGGTGGATTGCGCCGAGGCATTTATTATCACCACGGCGGAGCGGGCGCGGGATTTGAAGACGAAGCCAGTTTATGTGCATGCCATGTCACTGGGTGGGGCGCGGGTTGGCGAGTTTTATGAGAATACGCTAGGCTGGACCGAGAATGCCTTCTGGGTGGCGCTGCAAGGGTTATGGGCGCGCAGTGATATCAAGGTGACGGATCTCGATCTGTTTTTCCCTTATGACGGTTATACGCTGGATGCGATTGCCGTGACCGAGGCCGCGGGGTTCTGCAAGCCTGGCGAAGCTGGGGATTACTTCAAAGACTCATGGGATTTTACCCGGAATGTTTTGCGCCTGAACGGACGCACCGAGGTGACCACCAATGGCGGCGGGCTGGGCATGGGCCGCGCTGGTGGTTCCAACCTCTATAGCGAGGCCATCCGCCAGCTGCGCGGCACTGAGGGCGAGCGGCAAGTGAAAGGGGCCGGCACCGCGCTCGTCGGCATCGGCAGTTTTTTCCACGACCCGTCAGCTGTGGTGCTGTGCACCGGCTAGAGCTGATTTTTCGGCGACAATGGCGGGACCGGCCGCCGGGTCCGCATGATGATGTATAATGGGGAGCCAGCCGCTCCGGCGCAAAACTGAACGTCACGATGGACGTAAAACAAACCTGCGCGCATCGGTTACGGTCCGTCGGATCCGCATGTTTTGTTATCTTCCTGCGCACGTCTATCGCGCAGTGCCTTCACATATCGCATCACGGGCCTGCGGTTTTCACGTTCAGCTTCGAACCGCGCCAGCTCAGCATCGCGCGCCAATATCGCATTGATGATGCGGCGCCGGCTTTCAATCCACCAGTCATGCGTGGTTTCATCACTGGCGAAGATGGGTGAGGGCAGTGATCCGGAAAAGCCCAATGTCACGCGGGTAAGAACCTCGAATAATGGCCGGTCGACCATGCGGAACAGCAAGTTTTGAAATGCGGATTCAAAGGCCGAAACTCCGGCCTCGGCCACGCAGATTGTGATGTTGTCGAGCAGCGCACGAAGTTCGTTTTGGAGCGCGTCGTCCTGGCACGCGGCGGCGGCGGCGGCCAGTTCGGTGAACAGGAGGGAGGTCATATCCAGCGCTTCGTCGTAAGAGGTCGGGGACACACGCATGAAAGCGACGATAAGGCGTTCGAGTGCAGCAGCGTCAGGACGTTGACCATAATAGCCGCCGCCAGGACCACGGCGTACCGTCAACAAGCCTTCATGCTCCAGTATCCGGGCCGCTTGCTGGACTGTGACGATACCCACGCCCAGGGCCTTGGCGAGTTCCGGCAATGCGCCGATCCGCTCTTCGGCGGCACAGGCAAACACGCGCTCGCGCAACCGGGCCGCGGTGTCCTGGACCAAGCCACGGCGATCTTTAGGGGTTGGCACGGATGCGATCATTGTGGTCACCTAGTGGAAAGACAATAATAAGCATATTATTGTGGAGTATGTTTTTAAAATAGCCAAAAACACGCCAATCATGCCCGCATAATTTTCTTGACTAATTTATAACAGGCATATTATCTGACCGCCAGCAAAAAATATCAGTCAGCCGCGCCTGTCGGAAGGCTTTGCATATTGTCACCGTCCGGGGAGTAAACATCATGGGCTTTCAGAAGCCGAGCGCAGAAAATCTGCCGCGTCATACGATCATCATTGGCGATGCTCGTGAAGAGGCTGGCAGCGGTGAGACGCTGGCGCATATTTATCCCGGCACGGGCACCGTGACGGCTGAATTGCGCATGGCCAGCCCGGTGGATGTGGACCGTGCCGTGGCCGCCGCGCGAAAAGCCTTTCCGGCGTGGCGGGCGCTGCCTGGTGACAAACGGCGCGACCTAATGTTCCGCTTTGCGGCCCTGATGGAGGCGGAATCACAGAATCTGGCACCGATGCAGACCGCGGAAAACGGCTCCAGCATCTCGATGAGCGGCTATATGGGTTACGACGCGGCGCAGAAATTCCGCTATTTCGGCGGCTGGGCCGATAAGATCGAGGGGCGCACTGTCGCCACCTGGGGCGGCCCGGCGCATGACTATGTGCAGTATGAGCCGTACGGTGTGGTCGGTGTGATCGTGCCTTGGAACGGCCCGCTTTTCGCCGCGACGATGGTGCTGGCGCCAGCTCTGGCAGCGGGCAATTGCATCGTGATCAAGGCGCCGGACCTGGCGCCCTATTCCGTGATGAAACTGGTGGAAATGTTCCTGCAAGCCGGCTTTCCGCCCGGCGTGGTCAATCTGGTGACCGGTGCCGCCGACGTGGGCGCCGCGATGGTGTCGCACCCCGGCATCGGAAAGATCGAATTCATCGGTTCAGGTGCGACAGCCTCAAAAATTCTGGCCAGCGCCGCCAAGTCACTCAAGCCGGTAGGGCTGGAACTGGGTGGCAAATCAGCGGTGGTGGTGTTCGCCGATGCCGATCTGCAGAGTGCCGCCAAACGCGGCCTGGCGGGCGCCATCAGCGCGAATGGGCAGGGCTGCGTGAACGGTACGCGCCTGCTGGTCGAGCGCAGCATCTATGAGCCGTATTTACAGATGCTGGGCGGCATGGTGCCGCATGTTCAGGTCGGCGACCCGTATGATCCGAAGACGATCCTGGGGCCGGTGATTTCGCAGACAGCCCTCGACCGCATCCAGGGCATGGTGACGCGCGGCATCGCTGCGGGGGGCCGTGTGGTTGTTGGTGGCGAGCGGCTGGGCGGGGATTTTGCCGGCGGCTATTATCTGCCGGTCACCATTCTGGCCGATATAGACCCCGCCAGCGAGATTGCGCGCAATGAGGTTTTCGGTCCGGTGCTGGTCGTCACCCCGTTCGATAGCGAAGAAGAAGCCGTGGCACTCGCCAATGACAGCGATTACGGGCTCGGCGCCTATGTACACACCACCAATCTGGCGCGGGCGCATCGTGTGGCCAACCAGATGATGGCCGGTCAGGTGCAGGTGAACGGCGCGGGTGAGGCGATGACGCCTTGCGTGCCGTTTGGCGGAATGAAGCATTCCGGCCATGGCCGTCTGGGCGGTATCGAGGGGCTGCGGGAATTCCAGCAGGTCCGGAATGTCTGGATAAATCTACAAGGCTGACGCAACAGCCACGATAAATTTGAATGGGGATGACCAGAAATGTCTTTGCTTGATCCAGCCGATCGTACCGCGCGCGGCATTGCCATTGCGGAGAAACTGACCGGCGCGCCGCTGCCGGCACCGGCCACCCCCTATGAGGAAAGCTGGCGCGACTTCATCTTTGCCGAGGTATTCAACCGCCCCGGCCTGGACCTGCGTGCGCGTTTTCTGATCGCCATTGCGGGTTCCGCCATGACCTATGGCGCTGCCGACCAGCTTGAGGGTTTTGTCCTGGGTGCGCTGCGCTCCGGGACGCTGAGCCTGGCGGAGTTGCGTGAGGCAGCCCTGCATTTTTCCGTTTACGCGGGCTGGACCAAAGGGGCGGAAGTGGACAAGGCGATTACCCGGGTTGCTGAAAAACTGGGCCTCCCGCCGGTCAGGCAGCCGCCCATTCGTGCCGCCGCCTGGGATCCGGCAGTGCGTGACAGGCAAGGCGAGCAGGAATTCATCAATGTGATGACCTTCCCTGGCGGCCCGCCAGCCACGCCGTATCTGGAGGCCATCCGTAATTTTGTGTTCGGCGAAATGTGGTGCCGCCCGGGGCTGGACCAGCGCTCACGCCGCTGGATTACGCTGGTGGGCGTGTGCGAGAGCTGTGCGGAAATTCCCATCAGCAGCCATATTCATTCCGCCATGTCCAGCGGCAATTGCACGCCGGACGAGTTGCAGGAATTCGTGTTGCAATACGGAGTACATGCCGGCTGGCCGCGCGCTTCGCAGGTCCAGAGCGTGGTAATCGCGATGTCGAAGAAGATTGCCGCGGGCTTGCCTTATCACGGTTGAAATTTCGTCCGTACAGGCTGTCGCCGCTCAAGACTATGTGAGGAGAGTTTTATGACGTTTACCAATGATCAGTTCCGCCTCGATGGCAAGGTGGCGATCGTCACCGGCGCCGGCGGCCGCGGCAATTCCATCGGCCGGGCCTATGCATTTGGTCTGTCAAATGCCGGTGCCAAGGTGGTGATCGCCGATCTGAATGCGGATGGCGCCAAAGTCGTTGCGGATGAGATCAATGCCGCTGGTGGCAATGCCGTACCCGTTCAGGTGGATGTCGCCAATGAAGCCTCGACACTGGCAATGGCGCGAGCGGCGGAAGCGGCGTTCGGCGGCGTGGATATTCTGATCAACAACGCCGCCCTTATGGTCGATATCAGCTATGACAATATCGAAACAATCTCACTGGAGGCCTGGAATCGCGCTTTCGCTGTCAATCTTAATGGCGCGTTGCTGTGCAGCCGGGCGGTCATTCCCTCGATGCGCCAACGCGGCGGCGGGCGCATCGTCAACCAGACCAGCGGCGGCGCGTTTCCGGCCATCGGCCTGTACGGTATTTCCAAGCTCGCCCTTGTCGGGTTGACGACGACTCTGGCCAAGCAGTTCGGTAAGGAAAACATCACCTGCAATGCCATCGCACCAGGTAATGTCACCTCGGACGCCGGTAAAATGCTGGTGCCGGATGATTCGCCCTTCATCAAATTCCTGGAGATGACCGTGGCCACCAAGCCGCGCGGCGCGCCGGACGAGCTGGTGGGGGCGGCGCTGCTGCTATGCTCCGAGGCTGGTAAATGGATCACCGGCCAGGTCATCCATGTCGATGGCGGTTGGGTGATGCGTCCCTGATCCAGCCGCCAGCCCGGCTTTGCCGCACCAACTGTAGTAAAGGGAGCGACCTTATATCCGGGCGCCCCTTTTGTCTTGGCCGGCAGTCGTGGTAGGGGCATCTCGCCTTGTGGTTCTGTAGGCTAATTGGATAAACCCGCCGCCTTCTAAGCGGCTTTTCCGGGTTCGAGTCCCGGCAGGACCATTTGGCTTATTATCCCATAATAATCTTATGGGCGGTTTCAAAACACGGTTTGGTGCCGTTTTGCCATGCAGCCTCCCCCATTTTCACGCCAATCACGCGCAAAGCGTGCGATCCCGGTCCACTAGTCCCGCGGGAGTGCCGCAGCGCCGCACTGCTGGACATTGCTGAGCTGGTTCTGGTGGCGCTGCCAGATTAATGCGTCCAGTTTTCCTTGCGGTCGGCGCGGAAATTATCGGCATATAGTTTGGGCTTGCTGATGCGGGCGGGGGGGATTTCGAGGTCGTACGGGATGCCCTCCGCCTCGGCATAGGCAACCGCCGTCGCCTGGCTGTCGAAGGTCAGGCGGATCTGCTGGCGCATGTCGTCGGAGCCGGTCCAGCCCATTAGCGGGTCAGCGCGTTTCTGGCGTTCCGGCTCATATTCGAGAACCCAGCGATGCGTCCGCGCCATGCCGGACTGCATGGCCGATTTGGGGGGAAGAAAGATACGAGCCCGCATACAACCTATCTCCTGACTGAACGCCCAGAAACAACCCGCCCGGCTGGTCGGGGCGCCCGGATTCGAACCGGGGGCCTCTTGTACCCAAAACAAGCGCGCTACCAGGCTGCGCCACGCCCCGCCACGGCGTGGGCTTAGCCCCCGCCAAACTGCTTGGCAACCACCTTATCGCCTATGTTGATGTCATCCGTGGCCGTAATGCCGCCCTGGAGTTCCAGCGTGGCCGCGACGATGCCACCCGAGGGGATCGGCCGCAGGCTGTATGGCACGGTGTTTTCGGCGATGGAGATGATTTTGCCATCCGGGCCGATGAACACCATGTCCAGCGGCGCGATGGTGTTCTTCATCCAGAACTGCACCGCGACCGGCGGATCATTCGGGAAAAGCATCCCGGCATCGGCGGCAACCGTGGGGCGGAACATCAGCCCATAGGCCTGTTCCTGCGGTGTGGCCGCCAGCTCGACCGTAAAATTATACACCTTGCCGTCATCGGCGGTGATGCTGAGCTGCTCGGTCGGCAGCATGGGCTGCGGCCCGGTCGGGTCGTCATTCACCTGTGCCCGCGCGACGCCGGCGAGCGCCAAAACCGCCATCATGGCCAATCCGAACCGCTTCATGCTGCCCTCCTTTTTACCTTAGCGTCCACACCAAGCGTCTTGCCCGGCCTGCTTCACCCTGGCAAGCATCCGCATGTGAAACGCGCGCTCCCCGCCCTGGTTTTCCTTGCCGCCGCCCTGGCCACGCGCCTGCCCATCCTGCATCGGGCGGTGCTGGATTGGGATGAAAGCCTGTATTTTCTCATGGCGCAGCAATGGCGGGCGGGGCATCTGCCCTACACCACCATCTGGGACAATAAGCCGATCGGCATCTACGCCATCTTCGCCGTCTTCCAGGCCATCATCCCCGGCGTGGCGGCGATGCGTGTGGCGACCGCGCTATGCGTGGCGCTCCTGGCGGCGACGGTATTCCGCATCACCGAGCTCCTCACGCGCGACCGCGCGGCTGCCTGGGCCGCGGGGCTGCTGCTGGTGCTCTGCTCGCTCTCTAATGACGGGCTTTCCGCCAATACGGAACTTTTCATGGCCGCCTTCACCGCCCTCGCCGTGCTCGCCGTGCTGGCCAGGGCGCCGGCCCCGCTCGCCGGCTTGGCGCTGGGCTGCGCCTTCATGGTCAAATATGTGATGGCGCCGGAGGCGTTGGCCGTGCTTCTGCTATTATGGCAGCAGCGCGGCGCCAGGGCGGTGCTGGGCGCCATGGCGGCCGCCGCGCTGCCCGTGCTTGCAACAGCGGCGCTTTACGGCGCTGCCGGGCATCTCGCGCTGTGGTGGGATTGCAGCGTGTTGAGCAATTTCCGCCGTGCAGGTGTGCCCTTGCGCGGCAACGTGGTGGCCGCGGCGCTCTCTTTACAAGCCTGGCGCTGGGGGCCGCTCTACATCACGGCGCTGGTTCTCGCCACCACGGCCAGGCGACGCGGCTTCGTCACGAATTTTCCCTTGCTATGGCTGCTCGGCGCGGTACTCGGCGCGGTCTCGGCGAAATCATTTTACGACCATTATTTCCTAGAGCTCCTGCCGCCGCTTTGCGTGCTGGCCGGCTATGGCTGGAGCAGGATCCATCCCGGCGGGGGCGTGCGGGATGCGTTTCTCGGCTTTCTGGCGCTGCTGCCCCTCCATGCCGGCTGGGTCGCCTTGCGCAACACCACGGGGCCGGACCTGCCTGTGGAGGTCGCGGCGGCGCTGCGGACAGCGCGGGCGCAAAGCCTTTACGTGTTTGACTCGCAGCCGATCATCTATGCGCTGACCGGGCTGACACCGCCGACGCGCTTCGTGCTGCCATCGGAGTTGACCGGCCTGACCCTGCCGCAGGTGGTGGGGGTGGACCCGGTGGCCGAATTGGCACGTATTCTGAGCCAGGCGCCGCAATATATCGTTCGGCGCGAGCCGCCGCCGGGGCCGGCAATCAGAAATCCGGCCGTTTATGCCGCGCTCGATGCGGCTTTGTCCGCGCATTACATGCTGGTGCAACGCTGGCCGGGGGCGGCGCTCTACCGGCTGAACGCGGAAAAAGAGACGCCTTAGCCGATCAGCGCGGCCTCTAGCCGGAGATAGGCGGCCTCGGCGGTTTCAGCGGCGTGGCGGACCTCCGCACTGTCAAAAAAACGCTGCGCGCGCAACGCCGCCATGGTCGCGGGCAGGCCCTGGGCCTGCATCATGCGGCCGAGTTGCGCGAGTTTTTCCACCGTATCGGCGCTCAGCATCTGCGAGCCGATGAAAGCGAGACCGGCTTTTGTGCCCACCGCCCAGCAGCGCCGCGCCTTGTAGCTGGCGCCGCCGGTCATATGCAGGGACATTTCCTCCGGCAGGCCGAAAATGGCGCCGAGATCGACCAGCACCCCCGTTGGCGATTCATCTAATACCAGACAGTTGTAAATGCCCTGATTGACGTCGGGCCCGGTAATGATCTTGGCGCTTTTAATGACCGGCTGGCGTGGCGTCTGGCGCCGCTCGGCCAGGGCGAAATGCGTGTCCGCCGGTTCCCGCCGCAATGCCGGGGACCCTGTGCGCACTGATGGGCTGGTATCCGGGTGGGGGGGCTCTGCCGGCTTTGTCTGGAGCTGGTTCTGCGACATGTGATCGGCCTTGCATGGGATTTGCGGAATATGACTGCGCCGATCCTGACGGAAAATTCTTAACAAATGCCGAAGAATCTCGTTGATCCACGTCAAGGAATGAAACCCGCCAGGCGTGTAACCGGGCTGCACATTATTGGGGAACATGCTCGATGGCGCTGCTCGACCTGGAGGCGTTCCGACAGATCAGCCTGGCCGTGGAACCATTCAAACATCTCGTCGTGCCTGGATTTCTGCGCGCTGAATCGGCGCGATCCGTGCGCGATGATTTTCCGGACATCCAATATCCCGGCCTGCTGCCCGTGGAGGCGGTCACGCCCGGGCCGGCCTTTGCCGCGCTGATCGGCGAACTGACCGGCCCGCAGGCCGCTGCGGCATTTTCCGAAAAATTCGGGATCGACCTCACCGGCCGGCCGACAATGGTGACCTTACGCGGCCGCGCCCAGGCGAAGGATGGCCGCATCCATACCGATAGCGAGGCCAAGCTGGTAACCGCCCTGCTTTATTTCAACGATGGCTGGGAAGGCCCGGGCGGGCGGCTGCGGCTGCTGCGCGGGCCGGACGACCTGACCGACATGATCACCGAGGTGCCGCCGGAGCTGGGCACGCTGGTCGCCTTCAGGCGCGCGGATAATTCCTATCACGGCCATGAGCCCTATATCGGGGTGCGACGCTATCTGATGATCAACTGGATGAGCTCTGGCCTTACGGCGCAGCGCGAGCTGATGCGCCACCGGCTTTCCGCCCAGGCCAAGAAAATGCTGCATTATGGCTGAAGCCACCGCCGCGTGGCTGCGCGAGGCGCTGGCCCGGGCCGAGCCCAGGGCCACGCCCTACCGGCACTGGCTGCTGGCCTGCATGCTGCCCGGGACCGTGCTGCGCGGTATCGATGCGTTGCCCGTCGTCCCGCCCGCCATCGGCGATACGGCGGGGCGGCGCGAGACGCATAATTCCACACGCTGGTTTTTCGGTGCCGG
>JAKAZY010000125.1 GCA_021826425.1 Pseudomonadota bacterium | reverse complement strand
TGGAAACGCTTGCTAAACGCATAGGCTTTCGTACGTTGAAAGGCTTCGGTGAGCGCGTGATTTTCCGTGAGCTTTATCTGCTGGGACTAACCTTGATGGATGTTCGGGAAGCAAATGTCGGTATTGCAATGGGTCTCTCTCATATCGCGGCGCGTAATGAAGTTCGTGCCTTGATTTCCTCGATCAAATTGCCGCCTGCGGCCATTCGGGAACAACGCGCCGAGCTGGTGGCCTGACGTCTCTTTTTCGGAGGGGTGGCTATGCCTCTTATTTCCCAGCTTGCAGCTTTGGATCTGATTGGCCGATAGCGTAAGCTTTCTCCTGGGGGATTGAAATGGCGAAAGTGTTCCTGGCCGGAGCGGGGCCGGGAGATCCTGAACTGCTGACGTTAAAAGCCGCGCGTCTTTTAGCTGGCGCCGAGGTGGTGCTGCACGACAGCTTGGTCGGGTCGGAAGTTTTGAGGCTAATCCACCCGGACGCAGAACTCATTGATGTTGGAAAACGCTGTGGGCAAGCCTCGACTGCGCAGGCGGAAATTTGCCGACTGCTCGTGGAGTCGGCTCTTACGGGAAAGAGGGTTGTCAGACTCAAGGGTGGTGATCCGGTAATTTTTGGCCGATTAACGGAAGAGATGGAAGCACTGCATCAAGCCGGTATCGCGTTTGAGGTGGTACCCGGTATTACGGCAGCCTCAGCCGCCGCCGCTGCTTTACAGGCCTCTCTAACCCAGCGCCGGGTTGCCCGCTCTCTGCATATTATTACAGGGCATGGGGCTGAGCATGGCTTGCCCGTGCATAATTGGGCAGCGCTGGCCCAGGCTGGCGGCACGCTCGCCATCTACATGGGCAGTAAATACCTGCCTGGCCTGGTTGAAAAACTACTTTCTGCGGGCGTCTCCCCGGAGCTTCCGGTCGTTGCGGTAGAAGCGGCAAGCCTGCCAGAACAGCGCGTACTTCGCGCTAATCTGGCGCAGATGCCGGAGGCTATATCACGGTCGGCCCCCTCAGGGCCGGTACTGCTGCTCGCCGGAGCGGCACTGGAGAGCATTTAAAAGCCATCTAACCTGAAACATAGATCGAGCTCTTATCAATGTGTTAGAGCGAGCAACCTGATGCATTTATCTTGGCGCCGCCGCGTCAATCTAAATGCATATTGCTCTAGAGAGATTGACGTTTCAGACTTTACCTCCGGTGGTTCAATCTGAAACGATCTTGCTCTAGTCGGCCGCCAAAGCCATCTGCTTGCGGGCCAAAGACTGGCTGACATAAGCTTCAACCGCGTCACACACCATCTCTGAATGATTGGCGAAGACATGGTCTACCCCGTCAAATACCCTGTAATCGATGGCCACACCCTTTTGCTGGTTCAACTTATCAACTAGCTTGCGCACGGAATTCTCCGGCACCAGCTCGTCTGCATCACCATGGATAATAAGGCCGCCAGTGGGGCAGGGGGCCAGGAAGCCGAAATCGTACCCCGCGGCGGGAAGTGCGACAGAAACCCAGCCAGACACCTCCGGCCGACGCATGAGAAGCTGCATCCCTACGAAGGCACCAAAAGAATAGCCTGCAATCCACAACCCACCATGGCCCGGGTTAAGCGCCTGCATCCAGTCCAGGGCCGCCGCCGCATCGTTGATCTCTCCCATGCCGCCATCGAACTTGCTCTGGCTGCGGCCCACGCCGCGGAAGTTAAAGCGCATGACCGAAAAGCCCAGACGCTGAAACACCTGATACATAGTATAGGTGATGCGATTATTCATCGTGCCGCCGTGCAGCGGGTGAGGGTGCAGAACCAGGGCAAGCGGCGCTCCACGCTCCTTAGCGTGGTGGTAGCGACCCTCAAGACGGCCCTCCGGGCCGGCAAACATCACTTCAGGCATACTCTCAACTCGTCTTTCATACCATATGTGTGCAGCTCACTTTGCCCGAGGAAGCCCCGGCCTCCACAGAACTGCGCGATTTGTGAACAGGATTGTCTTAAAAAGTAAACTCGGTAAAAACGATACTCCCATCTCTTCCGGAAAATTAACCGCAAAGGCCCGAACACCTAAATACGTCTTTTAGGGCTCAGAATAGGATTGCGGAGAACTTGAAACTGAAATTCCCTCTAGGCCAATTAATATAGCCTGCTTCCGGGCTGTTTATCCACGGAAATTCGCATGCCCCTTATGTTTTTGCGTGAAACAGCAAAAACCGGCCCTGAGAGGGGGCTGGCATCAGGCGCTTCTCAGGAGATGTCTCTCTGCCACACGGGGCAACCAACGATAGCATTGTGCCTCCTCACCCGCCTTGTCTCTGGGGCAGTATTCATTACTTCATGCCATTTGATCTTCCATATCGGCGGTTGCCTCTGCGGAATCAGGCTTCGTACCCGCGCTAAGCGCTGCTGCGGCCCAACCTTCAGTCGTGGCGTAAGTGGCGTAATCAATGCAATCGCCGGGAGTTGGCATGATACTTATATTTTTCATCAGGTTGGGTTGGGTGGTATAAGGACGACCCAAGGCAATCTCTATCCCACCACAGGCGACAACGTGGTACTCGCTGTCGGCATAATCCTTGGTGCGTTGGTGTCGCCAACATCTGGAGTCGCATGATCTACCTGGACGCCAACGCCACCGAGCCTTTAAGACCAGAAGCGCGAAACGCCGCCCTCGCGGCCATGGAGCAGGGCGGTAATCCGTCCTCCGTGCATCAAGCCGGGCGTATGGCGGGGAAACTTCTGGAAGCATCGCGCGAATGCGTGGCCGCGTTCGCCAGGGCACGCGCAGCGGATGTTATCTTCTGCGCCGGCGCAACAGAGGCGAATGCCCTGGCCGTACATGCGCTCGGGTTTAACCGCCCTGTCCTCGTTGGTGCTACCGAGCATGATGCCATCCGTGCTGCGGCACCTGGTGCCATGACCATCCCCGTTCTTGCCAATGGCCAGGCGGATATGGCGGCGCTGGGCGCTCTGGTGGCAGCCTATCCCGATGCCCTGGTTTGCCTGATGGCCGCAAACAATGAAACAGGCGTTCTGCATGACATTGAAATAACCGGAAAAATTTGCGCTACTGCGGGGGCGCTTCTGCATGTGGACGCGGTTCAGGCTATCGGCCGCGCCAATCAGGACTGGTTGGCTCTGGGCGCGGCCAGCTTCGCTCTTTCCGGCCACAAATATGGTGCGCCTGTGGGGGCGGGAGCGCTGGTAACCCGCCCAGGATTGGAGATCAGGCCACTCATCAGAGGGGGCGGGCAAGAGCTTGGCCGGCGTGGTGGCACGCAGGCATTGCCCGCCATCGCCGGGCTGGCGGCGGGGCTTGGCGCACCTTACCCAGCGGAGCAGATCGCCACCTGGCGCGACGAGATTGAGGGATTTGCCGTGGCCCAAGGGGCCGTGGCCATCGGCGCCGGGGCACCGCGCCTGCCCAATACCACCTGCCTCGCGTTGCCAGGCGTGCGGGCGCAAACCCAGCTCATCGGGCTGGATATGGGGGGCATTTGTGTTTCCGCCGGCTCGGCTTGCTCGTCTGGCAAGGTCGCCACCAGCCATGTGCTGCTGGCGATGGGGCTGGGGGAGCTGGCGGGGCAGGCCATCCGCGTCTCTCTGCCCTGGAATGCGGATGCGGCGATGGTGCCAAGATTTCAGGCGGCCTATGAAGCCATGGCACGGCGCGCCTTGCGGAACGCCGCCCAATCGGCTTAACCACGGCCGAGGAACTCAAGGATTATCCATGCCTAAAATGACTTTCATCGAACGCGATGGCACACGCCACGAGGTTGAGGCGCCTGTGGGGCTTTCTGTGCTCGAGGTTGCGCATAAGCACGGTGTCGACATCGAAGGCGCGTGCGAAGGTTCGCTCGCCTGCTCCACCTGCCATGTGATCATCGATCCGGAGTGGTTCACGAAACTGAAAGACCCCTCCGAGGATGAGGAGGACATGCTGGACCTCGCCTTCGGACTGGAGAAAACTTCGCGCCTGGGCTGCCAGATCGTGATCTCCGAAGCTCTGGACGGGCTGGTGGTGAAGCTGCCCGCAGCCACCCGGAACGCTGGCAAGTGAGCGCGGGGCTGGTGGGGCGGCCGCGCTCCAAAAAGAGCTAACATGAAAGTGGTGGTCGCCATGTCCGGCGGCGTCGACAGCTCGGTGGTGGCCGGGCTGATGGCGCGCGAAGGGCACGAGGTGATCGGCGTCACGTTGCAGCTCTACGACCATGGGGCGGCAGTGGGGCGCAAGGGCGCGTGTTGTGCGGGCCAGGATATTCACGACGCCAAGCGCGTCGCCGACCGGCTGGGTATCGCTCATTACGTGATCGACAGCGAAACCCGCTTCAAGCAGAGCGTTATCTCGCCCTTTGCCGATGCTTATGCCCAGGGTGAAACCCCTGTGCCCTGCATTGCCTGCAATCAGCATCTTAAATTTGGCGATCTGCTGGAAATGGCGCGCGATCTGGGCGCGGACGCCCTGGCCACCGGCCATTACGTCCGCCGGCTGGAGGGCCCCAACGGGGCTGAGCTGCACAAGGCGGTGGACGAAACCCGTGACCAGAGCTGGTTTCTGTTCGCCACCACCCAGGCGCAGTTGGATTATTGCCGCTTTCCGCTGGGCGGCTATGCCTCCAAGGCCGATGTCCGCGCCGTGGCGGCGCAGATGGGCCTGGCCGTGGCCGAAAAACCGGACAGCCAGGATATATGCTTCGTACCTTCTGGCACCTATGCCGGGATCGTCGAGACATTCCGTCCCGACGCACTTGAGCAAGGCGAGGTGGTGGCTGAGGATGGCCGCGTGCTGGGCCACCACCAGGGCATTGCCCGCTACACCATCGGCCAGGCCAAGCGCCTGCCGGATAAAGCCGCCCACATGGTGGTGAAGGCGATTGAGCCGGGCAGCAAACGCATCATTGTCGGCCCGCGCGGCGCCCAGAGCCGGACAGTGAAGCTGCGCGATGTCAACTGGCTAATCACCCCTGGCAAGTTTCGGGCAAGCGTAAAACTGCGCGCCCGCGATAATCTGCGTGGCTCGCATATTTGCCCGGACGGGCAGGGTGCTATTCTGGAGCTTGACGAACCCGCCATTGCCGCACCTGGCCAGGCAGCCGTATTCTATGAAGGGTCTCGCATTCTTGGCGGCGGGTTTATCGTTTAGAGCTCGCTATGCCCATATCCCATGCCGTTCATAGGTCGCTCGGATCAAATGGCAGCGCACAGAGAAAAAGTCAGGTCCTGAGTTTATTGCCTAATTAACCGCTTTCTCTACTGGCCTGACGGATATTTTGTACCAGTGCATTTGAGATAGCGCGATCATGCTGCGTGGTCGAGATGGATTATATTAGGCCGTACGGTTTGTGGTGCTGGTGGCCTATATCCCAGCGATGAGTGCGGC
>JAKAZY010000124.1 GCA_021826425.1 Pseudomonadota bacterium | reverse complement strand
CCATTGGCCAGGAGCAACTGATTTCAAATTAACCTGGAGAATCTCGGGGACGGCGGCAAGATTCACCGCGCGTGTCTCCAGGCAAAAAGGCTCGGCGCGCGTTGCATGCAGCCCGGTCAAAAACAGCACATCCTGGCCGGGTTGCGCCTCGGCGAAATCAAGTAGCCGTGCTTCGCTGTCGCTCAACCGCCGTATTTGTGCCCGGAGTAATCGCCATTCATGACCCTGCCCCAGGGCCGCCACCTCCTGAGCGATATCGCTGATCGCCATTACCGCGGATTGCGCGCGCGGCTGTGCCACCACCGTGCCGCTGCGCCGCCGGCGGAGAAGAAATCCTTCCCTGGAGAGCTGCGTCAGCACTTTGTTCATGGTCATGCGCGAGACGTCGTAATCATCCGCGAGATCGGTCTCCTTTGGCAGCTGCCGTCCCGGCTCCCACCGCCCGCTCAATATCTTCTGCCGCATATCGTCCATGATACGAGCATGATGCGTTTCGGCTGGCTTGGTCTTGGGCATCGGACTCTCTTTTGCATGACGCCCTACGCGCCGGATATTCAGAGCCCCCTGCAGAACGGTGCGGGCGGGCTTCAGTTTATGTATATAACTATTTCCGAGGCTCTCTCAACGGGCTTTCGGTCCCGGACCATGACATGCAGGCGATATGTATAGCTCTCATGGCCTGTGCCCTGCGCACAAATTTCATCGCCGCTGGCAAGGCGTTCACGCGGTTGCGCACCTTGCGTACAAAACCTGCTTTTCGGCGGTATTTTACCTTATGTATATACAAAATTATTGACGGCCTCATCCCCTCCTGCTGATATGGCGTACGTCCCAGCTTCAAGGCGGCACATATGGAGGTTTCATCGATGTTGAAGAAAACGCTTCTGCTCTCCCTCGCCCTTGGCGGTATTTTGCTTGGCCAGCCGGCCCGGGCGGCGCAGACCATCCCGACGACGCCAGAACCCGGTACCGTTAAAATCGCGCTTGAGCCCTGGCTTGGCTACGGCCAATGGTATGTGGCGCAGCAAAAAGGTTTCTTCGCCAAGGAAGGCCTGAAGGATGTGCAGATCATTTCCTTCCAGGAAGACAAGGATCTGAATGCCGCCATGGCGGGCGGGCAAGTGAATGTGGCCTGCGTTTCCACCAATACCGCCATGGCCATGGTCGCCGCCGGGCTACCGCTGAAGGCCGTGCTGCTGATGGATTTCTCCAACACCGCCGATGCCATCTTGTCCAAGGATTCCGTCACCAGCATCAAGCAACTCAAAGGCATGAAGGTGGCGTATGAGGAAGGCTCCACCAGCGATGTGCTGCTGCATTACGCCCTCGCCCAGGCCGGCATGCCCTTCTCGGACATTACCAAGGTGCCGATGCCCGCCGCCGATGCGGGCAGCGCACTCCTCGCCGGCCGTGTGCCCGTTGCAGTAACCTACGAGCCCTATATTTCCGCCGCCCTCGCCTCCGGCCAGGGTTATCATCGCCTGTTTACTGCCGGTGTTGATCCCGGCCTGATCTCTGACGTGCTGATCGTACCTGATTCGATGATCAAGAACGATCCCGGTCAGGTAGAGGCGCTGATCCGTTCCTGGCAGGATGCGATCACCTACTACAATGCCCACGTGAAGGAAGGCCGCACTATCATCGCGCAGGCCGTTGGCTCCGACCTTGCCAGCCTCAACACGGCGTTTGACGGCGTGACCTACTACACCGTCCCCGCCGCGCGCGAAGCCTTCAACGGCAGCTTCCGTGACAAAACCTTCGGCGATGTGTTGAAAGCGGCCACCGCCGCCGGGTTAGTCACCGGCACCGTCACTCCCGCCCAGGTTCTGGATTCAAGATTCCTCGATGCCGCAAAGTAAGCTCAGCGTCGCGCGGCGTGCCCTCTTCACCACCGGGGGCACTATCGGGCGGCGTAGCTTCCTAGCCATTTCCTGCGGCGTTTTTTTGCTGTTGTTCATCCTCTGGTGGGCCGCCACCACCAGCGGGCTGGTGCCCGCCTTGTTCTTGCCCTCACCCGGCTCGGTATGGGCAAAGCTGGCCGCGCTCTCGGCCGACGGCACGCTATGGGGCGATGTCGGCATCAGCTCCTACCGTATCGTCGCCGGATTTCTCATCGCCTCCGTAATGGCCGTGCCCATCGGCGTGCTCATCGGCTCATATCGGTTCTGGGAAGCAGCCCTTGAGCCTCTGGCGGATTTTATCCGCTACATGCCGGTCGTGGCGTTCCTGCCGCTCACCATTCTATGGACCGGCACGGGCGATATTCAGAAATTCCTCATCATCTGGATCGGCACGTTCTTTCAGCAGATTCTGATGGTGATGGATAATGTGAAGCGCGTGCCGCGTGATTTTATTGGATTGGGGCGCACGCTGGGGCTTTCGGAATTTCAACTGCAGATGAAAATCGTCGTCCCCTCCGCCTTACCCGGGATCTGGGATACTTTGCGCATCACCTTCGGCTGGGCTTGGACCTGGCTGGTGGTGGCGGAGCTGGTGGCTGCCAATTCAGGTCTGGGCTACCGCATCACCGTTTCCCAGCGGTATTTCCAGACGGATGTGACCATCGGATATATCCTCATCCTTGGCGTGCTAGGGCTGGTCTCAGACCAGGTTATGAAGGCGCTGGAGCGCGTGCTCTTCCCCTATGCGAAAGGCCAACGCTGATGACGGCAAAACTGGAGATCAAGAGTCTTGGTAAGCGCTTTGCCCGCAACGAGGCGCTGCGGGATGTGAACCTCTCCCTCGCCGAAAATGAGTTCGTATCGCTCGTCGGCGTGTCGGGCTGCGGCAAGAGTACGCTGCTCTCCATCGTCGCCGGGCTGCTGGATTACGAAGCGGGGGATATTCTCGTCGACGGGGCACCGATGGAAGGGCCAGGGCTGGACAGGGGCGTGGTGTTCCAGTCCTACACGCTGCTGCCTTGGCTCACCGCGCGCGGCAATGTGGAATTCGCGCTGAGGGCCGCTGGCTATAAAACTAAGGAATGCCGTGAGATCGCGGAGAAACATCTCGCCTTAGTGCGACTTTCCAAATTCATGGATGCCTACCCGCATGAGCTCTCCGGCGGCATGAAGCAGCGCGTGGCTATTGCCCGCGCTCTGTCCTACCGGCCAAAAGTGCTGCTGATGGACGAGCCCTTCGGCGCGCTCGACGCCATGACGCGCCATGAGATGCAACTTCTGCTCACCAGCGTGTGGGAGGCGCATAAGCTTACGGTGCTGTTTGTTACCCATGATGTCGAGGAAGCGGTTTATTTGTCAGACCGCATCGTGGCGATGACGCTGGGACCAGGGCGAATCAAGGCAGAATTCAAGGTCGATCTGCCTCGCCCGCGGCCGGCCTCTATCATCGCAACCTCAGAATTCCAGGCCTTGCAGCAGCAAGTTCTTGCCACCATTCGCGAGGATATTGTTGCCGAAGAGGTTTGACGGCAGCTTAGAGCCGGATGGTTTTAGAGCGGATCACGTCGTGATCCGCTCTAAAATCTGAATCCGCCTCTAGAGCCAAATCCGACCTGACTGAATCATTATCCTTGCACGACGCGGACGGGATTTGATTCACCATGTTTGCTGGACTGGAGGCTGGCAAACATGGCTTGTGCTCTCTCCGAAGACCTTCGTTTTCGTGTGATTTCTGCGGTTGAGGCTGGTTCTTCGTGCCGTGCTGCTGCGGTCCGGTTTGTGGTTGGCGCGTCAAGCACGGTGCGTTGGGTTTAGGCTTGGCGGGCGAGCGGTTGCGTGGCGGCGAAGCGCCAGGGCGGCGATCGGCGTTCGGTTTGCGCCGAGCAGTGTCTGGCGATTTCTCGACCGTCACGGTATAACCTTCAAAAAACGGCGCACGCTGCTGAGCAGGAACGGCCAGACGTCGCGGCCAAGCATGCAGCCTGGCGTCAGGCACAGCCTGACCTTGCTGCTGAACACTTGGTGTTTATTGACGAAACCGGTGCCACCACGAAGATGGCGTGCCTGCGTGGATGGGCCAACGTGGCCAGCGCTGTGTCGCCCCCGTGCCTCACGGGCACTGGAAATCCACGACCTTCACAGGCGCGCTGCGGCTGGGCGGCATGACCGCGCCAATGCTGTTCGACGGCCCCATGGATCGTGAAATGTTCCAAGCCTACATCGAGCAGGTCCTCGTCCCCAGCCTGCGCAGTGGTGACATCGTCGTGATGGACAATCTTCCAGCCCATCGCACGCCAGACGTCCGCGCAGCCATCGAAGCCGCAGGCGCCAGCTTGCTCTACCTGCCGCCCTACTCGCCAGATCTCAACCCCATCGACAACGCCTTCTCAAAGCTCAAGGCAATCCTGTGCAAACAAGCCGCAAGAACAATCCCCGCATTTTGGCAGGCCATCGCCAACGCATTGCCAAAATTCACACCAGAAGAAGCTCAAACCTCTTCATAGCCACAGGATATGAACCAGTATGCAGGCTTCCGCTCTAGCCTCAGTAAAGATGTCTTGTAACCATTTGTGTGTTAATTTGTTGCTATTTGTTGTTTTTGTGGGGGATTCTCTGTTTCCAGGGCTTTTCTGGCGATCGTCCTTGGGGTAATGGCGCGTTTGAAGTGCTTGTTTCACGCCCCAACAAGTCGCTAGTGTCTGCTCAGCTAAGCGAGGGCAGGGAACGCGGCACATAAATATGTGCGAGATGCATTGTAAAACAAGAATATACGTTGCTATCGAAGGATCAAATGCTACAATTACGACGCAAAAACCAACATCCAGTGCAGGGGACGCTATGATCAATACGCACCGGCAGACGGAAATCCTTGAAGCGGTAAGGGAAAGGGGGAATTACAGCGTCGTTGATCTTGCTAAACGCTTGACCGTTTCCACTGAAACCATCCGGCGCAATTTGCGTGATCTGGTAAAGCAGGGGCTGCTGGTGAAGTTTCACGGCGGGGTTGCGCTATCCGTGGGCAGCGACGAACTCCCCTTTCAAAGGCGGATGCAGTTGAATGGCAGCCATAAGCGTGCCGTGGCGGCCGCGGCGGCGGCCCGGATCAACGACGGGGATACGATCCTCCTGGATAGCGGCACTACGACGGCTTACGTCGCGGAGGCGCTGATGGAGCACGCCAATCTGGTCATCGTGACGAATTCGGCGCACATCGCTTGCCGTTTGTCACAACGCAATGGCAACCGTGTTTTTCTCGCGGGCGGGGAGGTCAACCCCGAAG
Source organism: Pseudomonadota bacterium (assembly GCA_021826425.1). Taxonomy (GTDB): domain Bacteria; phylum Pseudomonadota; class Alphaproteobacteria; order Acetobacterales; family Acetobacteraceae; genus Acidocella. The sequence continues at coordinate 255 of JAKAZY010000124.1, read as the reverse complement.
GGCTTGCGGTATTTGGCGCCCCAGTCAACGAGTTCTTGCGTCAATTTCAAGTCCGCTACGCGCTAATCTCGGTGGGTGGGGTGAGCGCGCGCGGGGAGTTTTCGGTCTTTCATCTCTGGGAGGCGGAGTTTACCCAGACGGCGATCGGGCAGGCCGATGAAGCATGGCTGATCGTTGATCATACCAAGTTTGGCAGGGATGCGCCTGTGCGGGCAGGGGACATCAGCCAGCTCAAGGCGGTGTTCACGGATAAGC
>JAKAZY010000123.1 GCA_021826425.1 Pseudomonadota bacterium | reverse complement strand
AAGGCCGACCAGCGCCGCGTGAGTCATCGCACCAGCCAATGTGACATAGGCTTGCAAACCCAGAGAGGTGATCTGCTCTGATAAGCTCGCCTGCAACGGCCCGGCACCGACGATGCGAAGCTGGAACGCAGCACCAGCATGGCGCAAGATGGAGCAGGCAGCGATCAAATCGTTAAACCCTTTCTTGGGCACCAGCCGCCCCACCGCGAGAATGAGCGGCCGCTCAGGCGGCGAGCCCGCGCGGGCCGCGGGCACTGTGCCAAATTGCTCCAGGTCGATGCCATGATAGATCAACCGGATCACGGCACCGGGGCTAACTTGCTCAAGATAGCGGGCATTATAGCGCGTGCACGTCGCGACAAATTGCGCAGCGCGGGCGCGGCGGGCAATGATCGGGCGCGGGGTGAGGTAGAGGTCCTTCGCGTGCGCGGTAAAGCTGAAGGTCAATCCCGTCATCAGGCTGGCGAAATGCGCAACCGCGGTGGGTGTATTGGCGAAATGTGCATGGATATGCGCGACCTTGTTGCGCTGGCATTCATTGGCCACGAAGCCGGCGCGGGCAAAATGTTTCCACACTGCAAGAGGGGCGCGGCTGGTGACGGACCATTGCCCGGCGCGCAACAGAGCGCCCGCGTAACGGCCAGGCGACGCCCACAGACAAGCGCCATGGGCGACGGCCAGCCTGATGATCTTGGGAACAAAAGATTGCGGCAACCCGTGCAGTGGGGCCTCCACCTCCGCCACCATTGGGTGGTGCGGCGGCGGTTCGGGCGGCAGCAGGGAGAAAATTCTCAGCCGCGCGCCCAACCGCTCCATCGCTCGAATTTCGTTGAGAATGAAGGTTTCCGACAATCGTGGGTAACGCTTCATGATATAGGCTACAGGGCCGAGGGAAGGCGGATGGCTCATGCCACGGCAACTCCATTCAATTCGGGAACAGCCAAAATTTCAGCAACCCGATCCGCCCCGCCGAGATCAAGCTGCGCCCAGTTCGATGCCGGAGGGGCCAGAAGGGCCTCAGGCACGAGTGCGGCGAGCCGTTCGACCAAGTCATGGTCTGGCTCCACCATTCGGACGAGACCCAACGCGGCCAATTGACGCGCACGCAGCAATTGTTCCGCACGCGGCGCGGCGCGCGGGACAAGGATGGCCGATTGACGCAACGCGATCAGTTCGGCGGTGGTATTGTATCCAGCCATGGAGACAACCAGTGACGCAGCCTTCAGGCTTGGAACCAAATTGGTGGTATAGGCCACCAACTCTACATCGTCCCGACCCTGTGCGAGCCGTTCGAGCATATCGCGTTCGGCTGAGGGCATCAGCGGCCCGGTGACGATGACCGAGTAGAACGATGTCATGTCGGCAGGCGGCAGGGCATGAAGATAAGCCTGCATGAGGGCAAATCCATCGCCGCCGCCGCCCGCCGTCACCAGCACCACCGGGCGGCTGGCGGTGCGCGATGAATCCCAGCAGGGATCTACTGCCCGGCTTGCGACCGGGGCCACCACATGCCCGCAATAGAGCAAACGCGCAGCAGTTTTCGCGTTCAGCCCATAGCCCGCCGCCACGTCAAACAAGGACAGGCTGCCATAGACCAAAATGGCGTCGTAGGCCGTTTCCAGCAGGGCGTGGATATTTTGTTCCGCCCACAGAGCCCGCACGGCGCCAGGGCTGTCCAAAATATCGCGTAGCCCCAGAACCACACGCGTCTTGGGCAATTCCTGGCGGATTAAAGCAAGTGTGGAGAGCAGTTCACCGTTCATGCCGGCGGGCGCATGGTCAACCAGAAATATGTCTGGCCGGTCGCGCAGCACCAGCTTCAGGATCAGCGCTTCGCGATAGCCTTTAACCATACCGAACAGCTTGCCCGGCTCGCGCGCTTCGTAGCGCTCTGCGCCGGTTTTTACCACGGGCGGCAAAGGCTGCACCTCTAACCCCGGCGGCATATCCCAGATCTCGGCCACGGGCGAGCCGGTCAGCAGCAGCACGGAGAAGGTTCCGCGATCTGCGAGCAGGCGGCGGGCAATGGCCAGGTTGCGGCGTAGATGCCCAAGCCCAAAGGTGTCGTGAGAGTAGAGGAAAACCCGCTTCGGCCGCCCCGCGGCGGGCGCCATCAGGTGAGGCAGGCGGGAGGGCTGGGGATGCGAAGCAACAACGGGGTGGTTCTGCACAGTATGTCCTGCATGCGATGATAGTATTCTTATTGTGGAATAAACTTCCACGGTCAAGAAAAAATATATAAGATTAGATTTTATATTAAGTAATTCATATTAAATGAGTTTTTTTAAAAATGATGTTTTCTTGATCGGTCAATCAGGAAGATTGAGCTTCTTTTGTAGAACAATGAGGGATATTATTCCTCGAATAATGGACAAAATGTTAGATGCGCGCTAAAGTCACTTGGCATGAGGTATTCAGGGGCAAAATGTTGGAGCGCGACAGGAAATCGGTCGGCGGTGTCAAAAGCGTATCGTGGCGCCAACCCCGAGGCCATAATCCGTGCTACTGAAGGTGAAGCCGTGCAGCCCGAAGGCGGTCACGGACAAGCGGGGGTTTATCTGTTTCGTATAGCTCAAAAACAGGGTCTCAGCAGGCGGCTGATGGTGATGTCCGGTGCCTCGCCGTTCAAATTCCAGCGTAGCAAAGCCGGCTCTGCCAAAATTATAAGTCACGCCACCGGCCGCGAGCACCGTGTCGCGCCATTGATAGCCGTGGCTGTTACGCACAACCCGGTAACCCAGCCGCGCCATGGGGTAAAACCGTGCCCAATGCCAAAGCAGACCGGTTCCGGCCTCATAATCGGTTCTGCCTGTTCCAAGCCCACGGGCCCGGGCGCCTGTAGGCAGTTTGATCAAAGCATATGGCAACACAGCCGGACGCAGCCCGGCGGGCGAATCCAGCGTGTAACTGCCTTCCAGCCAGATATCACCCAGGCCGACCCGGGTGCCAAAAGCGCGAGGAACCGTATAGAGGCTGCCGGCGCTGAGAACGCCAGGGCCGTTAACGGCCAGCAGCGGCACAGTGATGCTCACACGCCAAGCTTTAGCGTGATAGCTCAACGTGACCGGCAGATCATAGGCTTTGACCTGCGAGCCATTGGCGTTTTTGCCTGTGAAGAAGGATGGTACAATCGAAAGGGTGGTGTAAGCCCGCGCCAGCTGCGGCATCGCCAAACTGATGGCCAAGGCCAGGAGCAACCTAAAAACGACATCGCCCTGGCGGCGCATTCCGTATCTCCAGCCAGCCTGTTGATTGTGTGGGAGAAGTTACCGCATTTGGGTGCCACCGCCAAGCATCCTAAGGTCAGGACATGACACCTGAGCTCTCCCTCATGCTTCGCCGTTTACTGAAGCCGCTGATTGCTACGCTGATTAAGCGGGGGGTTGGCTATATCGCTATGCGAGACCTTTTGAAGCAGGTCTACATCGAAGAAGCGTTGCGCTGCCACGACGAGCAGACGCCTGCCACAGACAGCACGCTGAGCGTGATGACCGGCATCAACCGCCGGGAGGTTAAACGTTTGCGCGCCGACATCAAGACATCGCCGGGCGAAGAGAAGTCGGCGATGACCGGGGTGAACATGGCGGCGCGCGTCGTTGCCACCTGGAGCTCCGCCGCCCAATTCAGAGACGAGACCGGTGCGCCGCGCCCGTTGGCTGTGCACGGCGCTGATGGCAAGGATTTCGACTCGCTGCTGCGTGTCGCCAAGGTCGATGTCCGTGCCCGCACAATCATCGGCGAGCTAGAGCGCGCAGGGGCAGTCAAAATGGGCGACGACGACCGGTTGCTGCTGTTGCGCAATTCTTACACGCCGTCCATTCCAGAAGAGAAAATGTTATTTCTGAGCGCCAACGTCGGAGATCATCTGCGAGCAGCTCTTAGCAATCTCGAGGGCAATACACCGCCCTTCACTGAGCGCGCATTGTTTCAAAATCGTCTCTCGGGCGAATGGCTGGAGGGGTTACGTTCGCATTTCGCGCGCATGGCGGAGCAATTTTTGCGTGATGCGAACGAAGCCTTGCTCAAAGAAAGCGTGGCAGGAACAGACTCGCCGCCGCCAGCACTCAGCGCAGCCCCGAAACGCATGCGCCTTGGGGTTTACTATTACGAAACGGATGCAGACGATGCGCCATGACCGATTGACCTTGGCTCTGGCCGCCATGCTAATGGCGGCGCCGGCATGGGCTCAAAGCGCAGAAAGTGGCGGCATCGGCGGCACTGGGATCAGCCCGGAAACCGGTGGCATCGGCGGCACCGGACTGACAGGGCAGCACCAGCCGGTGATCGCGTATGGCCCGATTCAGGCTTTTGGCAGCGTTTTTGTGAATGGGCGCGAATATGTCGTGAACAGCCATACGCTCGTCCGTGTAGATGGCCAGCCAGCAACCGTCGCCAGTCTGCGGGTCGGTGATATCGCGCGGGTGCTTGGTTTCATCACCAGCGACAAACACGGCTATGCCCGAAGCATCAACGTTGTGCATTCTGTGATCGGCCCGGTTGAGCAGGTTTCTGCGGGCGGGCGTCAGGCAATCATTTTGGGTCAACGCCTGGAAGCGGTCGGCAAACCGATATTTGCAGGGCTGAAGACGGGGGAAATGGTTGCGGTTTCAGCCCAACTTCGCGCCAATGGCACCTGGGCTGCAAGCAATGCCGCGTCTGCACCAGGGGCGGCGGCGCAGCTCGCAGGTCCAGTTTCGGTTCATAACGGCGAGATGATGGTTGCAGGAACGCCTGTTACATTGGCGTCTGGCGTGACCCCGCCAAATGCGGGTAACCAGGTTTTGGTTATAGGAACAATGGCACATGATCGGCTGATCGCGCTGCGCGTCGTTCCCGGCCTTACCTTGAGCGGCCCCAGTGGAACGCGAGTTGAAGTATCTGATTACTTCACGGGACAAAATGGCCAACTGCTTGCACCTGATGGGCTCGAGGTAAATAATTTCCCCGACGGGGACAAGCTGAGTGGGCTTGAACCGGTGGAGGTGGATGGCAGTCTGACAGCACCTAACGTGGTGGGTATCGATGCTTCAGAGGATATGCTGAGCCACATCCCGTCCATTTCCGTTCCCGAACAACTCGAGAATACGGGAACGGAGTTGGCTCCTGACGAACTCGCTCCTGAACTCCCGAGCGAGCCACCGGAAAACCCCGATCTAGATGACAAATAATACTGAAAGCACTTGGCTTGGTCCCGCGAATGACGATACGGCCAACGAGTTAAACGGTCTCAGCGCCATTACGCGAGGCCACCAAGACTAGGCCGTCTGGTTTTGCTTTGGCTCCTTGCTGCCACGCCAGTTGCTTTGTTAAATTATCCTAAAACGGCCCTGCCGCAACGGACAGAAAAAGCCGCCTTTCGGCGGCTTTAGGGCAATATGCATTTAGATTGACGCGGCGACGTCAAGATAAATGCATGAAATTGCTCGCTCTAATAGATTAGGGCCAAAACCCAATAAACTTGTTGATATTTCCTTGATCGGATGATTCTCTACCCCCGATTCGGGGGTGGTAAATGAGGCGGAACCTATTTTGGCTGTCTGACAAGCAATGGGCGAAAATTGA
>JAKAZY010000122.1 GCA_021826425.1 Pseudomonadota bacterium | reverse complement strand
CTCATTCATGCTGAGCGCCTGTTGCGCGGCCGTCACATCGCCAGCGCCGCCGAGGATAGAGCGCTGGTCGAACGCCTGCCGGATCCGCTGCTGAAGCTGGACGAAGATGGCAGCATTCTCTGGCGTAACGACAGCGCGATCACCGCCTTCGGCGCGGAAACGGCAGCACTTCTCCGCCATCCCGATATCCGCGTCGCACTCGGTGAGGCACTCGCCGGCGGGTTGCCGATGCGCCGGGAAATTGTACTCGCCGCGCCGGTAACCCGGGATCTCGAAGTAACGATAATCCCCGTCGGCGGGCCCGTTTACATGCTCGTGAATGACCGCACCCGGGAACGCGCACTGGAAAAGATGCGCGCCGATTTCGTGGCTAATTCAAGCCACGAGTTGCGCACCCCACTCGCCAGCCTGATCGGCTTCATCGAAACCTTGCGCGGCCCCGCAGCTGATGATCCTGAGGCGCAGCAACGTTTCCTTGGCATCATGGCGGACCAGGCGACGCGGATGCAGCTGGTGATTGGTGATTTATTGTCTCTTTCCAAGATCGAGATCTCCGAGCATTCGCCGCCGAAAGACATGCTGCATTTGCCGCCGCTGCTTGAGCAGATCGTCGCGGGGCTGGAGCCGATGTTGAAGGCACATGGCGCCATTCTAACAATGTCGGTACCGCCCGACCTGCCCCAGATCCCGGCAGATGCCGACCAGCTAACCAGGGTTTTTACCAATCTTCTCGACAATGCCCTGAAATACGGCAAGCAGGGCGGCGAGATCAAACTCATTGCCAGCAGCGCAGCGGATCCCCGGTTTCCTCCCGGCGGCATCATTGTGGTTGTTGAGGATAACGGCATGGGAATCGCGCGCGAGCATCTCCCAAGGCTCACCGAACGCTTCTACCGGGTGGATAAAGCGCGCTCCCGTGTCATCGGCGGCACAGGGCTGGGGCTTGCCATTGTCAAGCACGCGGTCAACCGGCATCGCGGCCGACTGCTCATCGATAGCGAACCCGGCAAGGGCACGGCTTTCACTGTCTGGTTGCCAGGACCGAGCCGCTAGCGCCTGTATCTGTGCGCTACGCCCACAAGGCAAGACAGAACCAATCTTAACAGTTATGAACACCCTGCCGAAAAGGGAGACGCATAACCATGGGCACAGCAATAATCGTCGCCGCGATGATCCTTCTTGGATTGATCGCACTTTTTATTCACGACAAGCTGCAAACCAAGCACACCGTCTTGCGTAACTTTCCGGTTATCGGTCATTTCCGCTATTTTGCCGAAACCTGGGGCACCTATATGCGCCAATATCAGTATCTCTCGGACTGGGTGGAGCGCCCGTTCAACCGGCTGGAGCGCAGCTGGGTCTATCGTTCGGCTAAGGGTGTTTCCAACTATATCAGCTTCGGCTCAGAAGCTGTGCCCACCTTTGTGTTCCGCAACGCCGCCTTTCCGGTTCTTGAGGAGGACAGAAAATCCTATCCCGGCAAGCTCATCGGTATTGCAAACGGTCCTGGCGCATGTGATCAGCCCTACACGGCCGAGAGTTTCTTTAACGTATCGGGCATGTCATATGGCGCTCTCAGCCATGCGGCGGTCACCGCACTTTCACGCGGGGCAAAGCTCGCCGGCATCTGGATGAGCACGGGTGAGGGCGGCCTGAGCAAGTTTCATCTGGATGGCGGGGCGGACATCATCATGCAGATTGGCACCGCCAAATATGGCGTGCGTGACGCGGAGGGCAATCTTTCCGAGGCACGGCTGCGTGAAATTGCTGCTTACCCGCAGGTAAAGATGTTCGAGATCAAACTCGCCCAAGGTGCCAAACCTGGCAAAGGCGGTGTTCTACCCGGCAGCAAGGTTACGCCGGAAATCGCCGAGATCCGGGGCATCACCCCTTGGCACGACTCCATATCCCCCAACCGCCACCGGGACATTGGCAGCATCCAGGAACTGGGAACATTCATTAACCGCGTGAGGACCATCACCGGAAAGCCGGTCGGGGTGAAATTGGTCGTGGGAGATCCGGCTTTTTTGGATGAATGGTTTAGCGATTGCACGGCCTGCCCTGAGCATTGCCCTGACTTTCTGCAAATTGACGGAGGCGAAGGCGGTACCGGCGCAGCGCCGGAATCGCTTGCCGATTACGTCGGCCTGTCGATCACCCAGGCGTTGCCTTATGTTGCGGCGTTGCGGCAGGAGCATGGGTTGCAGCAGCGCATCCGCATTATCGCATCCGGTAAGCTCATTACGCCAGACAAAGTCGCCTGGGCGCTTTGCATGGGTGCGGATTTTGTTTCTTCCGCACGCGGCTTCATGTTCGCACTTGGTTGCATCCAGGCAATGAAATGCGGTTCCGGCAAGTGCCCCACAGGCGTTACCGCCGCAGACCCGCGCCTCATCCAAGGGCTCGACCCAACAGACAAAGCCGTGCGGGTCTCCCGCTACGCATTGAAAATGCGCGACGAGGTGGAGATCATCGCACATAGCTGCGGCCTTACAGACCCAAGCAAATTTGCGCCCAAACATGTCACAGCCATCGAAAATGGCGTCGCCGGATTCCGGGCCCAGTCCAACTGATGTATCTGCTGTTATTTCTGCTTGGCGCCGGGCTGAACATTCTGCTCGGGGCAAATCAATGGCATTACGTGTTGGCAGGAAATCTTCAGGACCCTGACTCCTACATGCGACTGTTGCGGATCGAGCAGGGTATACGGGCTGGGCATTTGCTCACCAACGTCGCGGGGGATCAGTCTGGTGCCGGAGTGATGGTGGAATGGTCCCGCCTGCTGGATATCATCATCTGGCTGTTGGCGGCACCCATGGTGCCCTTTCTTGGCTGGCACAAAGCATTGTTTGTCGCTGGAGTTGCGCTGGGACCGTTGGGCGTGGGCGCGCTGGGGGTGTCACTGGCCTGGGCTGTAGAGCCTGTCTCCTTGCGTCGGCATCTGTGGTCTGCGACCTTTGCGGCCGCGACTCTGCCGGCGCTTGCGTCCATCGCGTTGCCGGGCGTGGTGCATTATCACATCGCGTTACTTGCGCTCATAGCGCTCACTTCCGGTTGTGTGCTCCGTGCCCTGCGCGAAGACAGGTGGTTCGGATTTCTCGGCGGAGTAGCAGGCGGCTTTGCGATCTGGATGACGCCAGAGACCATGCCGTTCGTGCTCATGGCTTATGCGGGCCTGGCGTTGCGCTGGCTGAAAGTGCCGAATGCCTCAACACTGATAGCCACCGGCGCTGGATGTTTTGACGTTCTGGTGATTGGATTTTTCGTCGATCCTCCTTCCGGCGGCTACGCCGTGCCAGAAATCGACCGTCTCTCCAGCGTCTATATCACGTTGGGGATGATCCTGTTGGCGAGTTCCGTTGTGCTCTCGCGCATACCTCCAAAACCTTGGCGTGGAATTCTGGGGCTGTTGATCATGGGGCTGCCCCTCCTGGGCTGGATCATCGCGTTTCCCGGCGTGGTCGAGGGGCCGGCGGGGTTGCTCCCGCCTGAGGAGGCGAAAGCCTTCTTCACCGGCATTGCTGAACAAATGCCGCCGCGGGGGCTGGATCTGATCGTGTTTCTGCTGCCAGGCACCTGGGCCATGCTGTATGCGGCGTTGCGGGCGTGGCAGGAACGCAAGCCAAGCCTCGCCAGCTTGGCCGAGACGCCTCTGCTGGGCGCTCCATCGCGGGCGCCACTGGCATGGGCTTATGTGGGGCTTTGCGCCGCCGTGGCGCTGGGGTTGGGGGCAGGCTACCTGTTGTTCACCTCCATTTCGGCTATTTTCGGAGCGGCGTTGCTGCCGGTGGCGCTCAGCGAAATTGAGGCCAAGGGGGGCAGTCTCGCGGCGGCCAAACGCTTCGCGTTGCTTACCCTGGTTCTGCTGGCTCCGCTCCTCGCAGCGCAGGTAAAGGGGCGCGTCTCGCCGCTGCCGAATGGCAAAACCTACCCCTCCTGCAGCCTGCATAACATCGCTCCCTTGCTTGCCCCCGCTGCCGGGCAGGTGGTGCTGGCACAGCCAGAAGACACGCCTGAACTGCTTTACCGGACGCATGTGTTTACCGTCGGCTCGCTTTATCACCACGGCATCACCGGCTTTATGAAAGACTATGCGGCTTGGCGCGTAATGCCCGGCTCTGCCGTGCCGCCAGCGGTTGCCGCCACGGGGGCAAGCTATGTGCTGTTCTGCCCACAGCCGGGCCGCTATCTTCTGGTCGCCGATCTGCCAGACACAACGCTCTGGGACGCGCTGGAAAAAGCCACGCCGCCTTCCTGGCTGCAGGAAGCTGGCCATAACCAGGATGGTTGGACGCTTTACAAAATCGTGCCATAAAGCCGCCCGCCGGTTTGTGGTGCATTCACCCCGGTGGTCGAAGGCAACGAAAGCGGCAGCTTGCGCAGCGACCTCACGGCCAAAAACGCAAAGCATTGCGCTTCCAGGGCATCCCCGTTCCATCCCACCGCTTCCACGGGAAGCACCGGGGCTGCGAAGCGCGCAGCAAGTCCGGCCATTAAAATGGCATTATGCCGCCCGCCTCCGGCAACAAGAACCTGCTTGGGCGGCGTTGGCCATGGCGTTTGCGCTATCGCTTCACATATGAACGCCGCCAGTGTTGCGGCTGCATCCGGCGGGGTTAGCCCCTTTGTCGCCTGGGCAATCAGGCCTGAGAAGCTGAGCCGGTCCAGGGATTTGGGTGCGGGCTGCACAAAGAACGGATGCGCGAGGAGGGTTTTCAGCCGGGCAAGGTCAACTTCGCCTGAGGCCGCGAGCGCACCATCTTTGTCATAAGGCTGGCCGAGGTATTTTTGCGCCAGGTCATCCAGCGGCCCGTTGCCCGGCCCCGTGTCGCAGGCCATAATCTCGCCCTCAGGGCCCAGCCACGTCGCATTCGCCACCCCGCCAATATTCACGATCAGCAGCGGCTTTTCCATGTTTTTGGCGAGTGCCGCGTGAAACAGCGGCGCCAGCGGCGCGCCCTGGCCGCCCGCCACCACATCGGCGGAGCGAAAATCATGCACCACGGGTAGCCGGGTGAAATGCGAGAGCATCGCCGCGTCGCCGATCTGCCAGGTCCGATGCACCTCTGGCGCATGCAGAATGGTCTGGCCATGAAAGCCGATGACATCCGCAGCTGCACCCAGCACGGCCACCGCAAGCGCGTGTTCCCGGGTCAGCCGCTTCTCAACATCACGCAAACCCTGGTCATCTAGGGCCAGGGCAGGGGCCATTTCCAAAACCCGGCGTAAATCCGCCCGCAGGGCCTCGTCATAAAGCACCGTCGTGACCGGGCCAAAAGCCTTTATGGTTTGCCCATCCGTCTGTACCCAGGCCGCATCAACCCCATCAAGAGAGGTGCCTGACATCAGCCCGATAGCGCGAATTGGGTTTGATCCTTCATTGGTCGTCATGCTTCTGTGCTAAGCGGGAGTGACGAAAGACATCAAGAGGCGGTATGGCAAACAGCCAAAACTGGACCAATTTAGCGCGTAAAATCTGGCAGGCACTGCTTTGGGCGATGCTAGGGTTTTTCTGGCTGATCTGGTTTGAGGTGTTTTGCAGCAAGATGCTGCCGCGCTTGG
>JAKAZY010000121.1 GCA_021826425.1 Pseudomonadota bacterium | reverse complement strand
CGGAATCGTCGGCGTTTTCGGATTCATCCTCCTCGGTTGCCGCCGCCTCCGCCTCCGCCAGATGGACCGCCGCCAGCAGCTTGCGCGCGGCTTTGGTGTAGTGCGCCTGGTCGGCGCGGGTGGCGGCGAGTTCATCCAGGGCCGCTTCGGCATCATCGCCCAGCGTGCCGCGCCACAAGGCCAGTATTTTTTGGGCCGGTTCGGGCACCGAAGCCGGGTCCATCCGCTCGCGCGCAAGCAGGGCAAGGGCGCTGGCCAGGGGAAGCTGCTCGCGCAGCGTCATGCGGTCGAACCCCTCGTTTTCGCACTCCTCGCTCAGCTTGCCGCGCAGGTTCGCGGCAACGCCGGCCATGTGTTCGGAGCCGAAGACCTCAACGCGGGCCTGCTCCAGCGCGTCATAGGCTTCGCGCGCCTCCTTGGAGGCGGGGTTGCGGGCGGCATGGATGGCATTGTCGTGATAGCGCAGGCGCAGGGCGAGTGAGTCCGCGGCGCCGCGCAGTTTGGCCATCTCTGGCGGCGCCAGGGCGCGCGAGGGAGCGGGCAGCCGCGCGCGTTTGCCAGCCAGGCCGGAGGGGCCGGGCTGGTAGGCAACTTCCACGTCAGGCGTCTGCGCCATGGCCCGCAGCGCATTGGCCGTGGCACGTTTGAAGTCCTCGCTCCGGCCCTGGTCGTTATTCGCGGTCATCTGGTTTCAGGCCGGCTTGCGCAAGCCGGTTGAGATCTCCTCGTTGAAGCAGCGCTGATAATACTCAGCCACGGTGTTACGCTCGGCTTCGTCGCATTTGTTGAGGAAGGTGAGGCGGAAGGCAAAGCCGATATCGCCGAAAATCCTTGTGTTTTCCGCCCAGGTGATAACGGTGCGCGGCGACATCACGGTGGAGATGTCCCCGGCGATGAACCCGGCGCGGGTGAGGTCCGCCAGCGCCACCATGCTCTCCGTCCGCTTCTTCAGGGCTGTATCACCGGCGGGGATGCCGAGTTTGGCCATCACGATGGCCACCTCCTGCGCGTGGGGCAGATAATTGAGCGTGGCGACGATGTTCCAGCGGTCCATCTGCCCCTGATTGATCTGCTGCGTGCCATGGTAGAGCCCGGTGGTGTCGCCCAGGCCCACGGTGTTCGCGGTGGCGAACAGGCGGAAGGCCGGGTGCGGGCGGATCACCTTGTTCTGGTCGAGCAGGGTGAGCCGGCCCTCGACTTCAAGGACGCGCTGGATCACGAACATCACGTCCGGGCGGCCGGCGTCGTATTCATCAAACACCAGCGCGCAGGGGTGTTGCAGCGCCCAGGGCAGGATGCCTTCGCGGAATTCGGTGACCTGTTTGCCGTCCTTCAGCACGATCGCGTCCTTACCGATCAGGTCGATCCGGCTGATATGGCTGTCCAAATTGACGCGGATGCAAGGCCAGTTGAGCCTTGCCGCCACCTGCTCGATATGGGTGGACTTGCCGGTGCCGTGATAGCCCTGGATCATCACCCGGCGGTTGAAGGCGAATCCGGCCAGAATCGCGAGCGTCGTCTCCCGGTCGAACTGATAGGCGGGGTCGATCTCGGGCACATGCTCGGTGCGGAGCGAGAAAGCGGGAACTTCCAGATCGACGTCGATGCCAAAAACCTCGCGGGCGTTAACCTTTATATCGGGCATGTTGATCGCCGAGGGGCCTGAGTTGCTGGTTTCGGTGAGCGCGGCGATGTTGTTCATTAAAGGTTCAATCCTGTTGCTTCGTACTTGGGTAGCTGCGTGGGCAATTGGGCGAACGTGCTCAACCGCCGGAAGTTTGGGACGCCTGAGCAGGCTTTGCGGCCAGTTTGCCACGAAGCGCCGCATAGGCAAGGTTGATCGATTTCAACATTTCCTCGGAGTGCTTGTCGCCATTGTTTGAATCCGGGTGGTGGCGTTTGGCAAGCTCCTTGTACTTTGCTTTCACGGTGGCCAGCGTGACCGGCCATGTGAGGTTCAGGACGCTGAGAGCCTCGCGGATATCAGCCGGAACGCCTGGGTTGGGTGCTGGCCTGGGCCGGGCGCCGAAGGCGAAGGCATGCAACTCGGCTTCGAGCGTTTCATCCATCCGCGATGTCTGCCCCAACCGGCCAAGCGGCCAGCTCGGCCGCTGCCAGGAGGTGTCAGCGCGCAATTGCGCCTCGATTTCTTCAGCCGACATGCCTTTGTAATAGTCCCAGGAGGCGTTGAACGCGCGGACGTGATCCAGGCAGAACCAATGAAAATCCCGCGACCCGGCGCGTGATTTTGGTGCGCGGTATTCGCCTTCGTGCGGGCAGCCGGGCGAATCGCACGCCTGACCCGGGGCGCTGGGATCTGGGGCATAGGCGCGCGGCTTGCGGGTTGGTTGCTTGCGTGTTGACGAAATCATGGCCCTAATGTGCGCGCTTGGCTTAAATTGGCAACACTCGGTTGTGGCTGATATGCGCGCGGGGCAGAAGATGCCGCTACGATGATTGGATGAACGATCGGATGATTGAAGGTATGACGTGGTGAATATGAGCAAGAGAGATGATCGGATGCGCGATCTGCTGATGGCGGCTTTCAAGCCGGTCCGGCTGGAGATCGCCGATGAGAGCCGCAAGCATGCGAGCCATGCCGCCCGCAGCGGGCTGGAGGCCGGTGAGACGCATTACCGCGTGCTGATGGTCTCGCCGGCGCTGGCCGGGCTCTCGCGCGTGGCGCGCTCGCGCGCGGTGCATGAAGCCCTGGCGGCGGAGTTCACCTCCGGGCTGCATGCGCTGTCTCTAATCCTGCGCACGCCCGAAGAGGCGCAGGATTAAGAAGTTCCTCAGTTGCGGCCGTAGGTATCCTCGAAGCGGATGATGTCGTCCTCTCCGAGATAGGGGCCCGATTGCACCTCGATGATGGTGAGGGGGATTTTGCCGGGGTTTTCCATGCGGTGGATACAGCCCAGGGGCAAATAGACGCTTTCATTCTCATGAACCATGAGGGTTTCAGCGTCGCGGGTCACGGTGGCGCAGCCGGCCACCACCACCCAATGTTCGGCGCGGTGGAAATGCTTCTGCAGGGAGAGTTTCTGCCCGGGCCAGACGACGATTCGCTTCACCTGGAAGCGGTCACCCTGGATCAGGCTCTCATAGAACCCCCATGGCCGGTAGGTGCGGTTGTGGGTGTCGGCTTCCGGCCGCTTCATCTGCTTCAGCCGGTCGACGATTTTTTTAACGTTCTGGGCCTCGTTTTTGTGAGCCACCAGCACCGCATCCTGCGTGGTGACCACCACCAGATCGCGCACGCCGAGCAGAGCGGTCATGATACCGTCACTGCGGGCGTAGCTGCCGTGAACATTTTCGAGCACGACATCGCCCAGGGTAAAATTGCCATCCGCATCCTTGGGCGCGATATCGGCCAGGGCCGACCAGGAGCCCACATCAGACCAGCCGATGGCCGCGGGAACCACGGCGGCTTTGCTGGTTTTCTCGGCGATGGCGTAATCGATGCTGATATCGGGCGCCGCCGCAAACGCCTCGGCGCCAAGCCGGATGAAGTCGAGGTCGGTGGTTCGCGTCAGCATGGCGGCGCGCACGGCCTCCAGCAGCTGGGGGGCCAAGCGCTCCATCTCGCTGAGCAAAACACTGGCACGGAACATGAACATGCCGGAGTTCCAGAGGTTGCCGCCTTCTGCCAGCAAGCGCACGGCGGTGGCGGCGTCTGGTTTCTCGATAAAACGATTGAGGTGGAAGACGCCGGGCAGGTCCTCCAGCGCGGCGCCCTGGGCGATGTAGCCGTAGCCGGTCTCCGGCGCGGTGGGCTGCATGCCGAAGGTGACGAAGTATCCAGCCTCCGCGGCCTTGGAGGCGGCGCTCACCGCGGCTTCAAGCGCTGCGAGGTCGCTGATCGAGGCGTCGGCCGCCATGATCCATAAAACCGCATCGGGGCTGGTTTCCGCGGCCAGCAGCGCCGCTGCCGCAATGGCGGGCGCGCTGTTGCGTCCCACCGGTTCCAGCATGATCTGTGCTCTCTCGATGCCGGCGTCGCGCAATTGCTCGGCGACGACGAAGCGATGATCCTGGTTGGTCACGACAATCGGGGCGGTGAAGCGGGCGCCGGCGGCGCGCAGTGCGGTTTGCGCCAGCATGGAGTGCTGCGAAATGAGCGGCCAGAATTGCTTTGGGAAGCTCTTGCGCGAGACAGGCCACAACCGCGTGCCCGATCCGCCGGAGAGGATCACGGGGATAATCTTATGACTGTGTTCTGCGAAGTCCATGCTGCATCCTGCCGTTGTACAACGAAATTAAATTTGGCTCTTTACGATTGTTAGCCGGAAACGGCAAAATAAGATCATGAGCGATTTCAGACAAAATTACCGGCTTGGCGATATGACGGCTGCAACCTTCGCGCAAGCGGCGGCGGCAAACCCCGTGGTGCTGTTGCCCCTTGGCAGCCATGAGGATCATGGTCCGCATTTGCCGATGGGTGACTACCTGCTGGCGGAGCAGCTTGCCGTGCGCATTGCGCAGGCCGCCACGGATAAAGGTGTTGCAACCTTTGCCGCCCCTTGTCTGCCCTTTGGCGTTGCGGATTATTTTGGCGCCACGCCGGGCGGTCTGGCGCTTTCCCCTGCCAGTTTCCGGGCCGTGCTGGCGGAGCTGCTGGCCAGCCTGCTCGGGCATGGGCTGAGCAATATTGTCATCCTGAACGGCCATGGCGGCAATGTGCCGGTGATCCATGAGGTGACGCTGGAGATCAGGCGGACGCGAAATATCATTCTACCGTCATTTTATCTCTGGAAAATTGCGCGCCAGCTTATGGAGGCTCAGCTTGGCGCGGGCAGCCAGGGGCGTTTTGGCCATGGCGCGGAGCCGCTGCTTTCGCTCACCAAGGCGTTGCGGGAAGGTTTTGTGCAACCCGGCGGGGCCGTGGCGCATGGCCGCGAGACCATGCTGGGTCTCCCGGTTTCAGGTTTCGGCACCTTGGATTTTCACGGTCTTGCGGTTGATGCGCCGGTCGAGTTCGACCAGGTGCCGCGTGGGGCCACGCAGGCCGCGTGGCCGCTGGCCTCAGCTGAACTCGGGGCGCAAACCGCCGAGTCGCTGATCAGCATGGCAACGCAATTCGTGGTTCACTTTGGCAGGCTGGCGCGCGGTGGCGCCGGCGGTGTGGTCTGAGCTGCGGGACTATTTGAGGAATTTCAGCAGAGTGATGCCGACAGCGGCAATGGCAACCAGCGTGGCGACAATCACGCCAAGCGGCAGCCCGAAATAATGCGGGTTGCTGGGGTCGTGGCCGTGGTTTTCAGAGCTCATGTGGTAGTTCCTTTTTTCGGACAGAGGTCAAAGCGGTGATAAGAATGGTTTCCATCTACGTATCCGGCTTGGGCTGATGGGGCAACTCGCCGCGGCGTTTCCGTTTGCCGGTGTTCTGCTCAGTTTCGCAATCCTCCCCGGCGTGGCGCCGCGTTTGTGGCATAGGTGGATGGCGGCGGTCATCGGCGGCTGGGTTGCCATGGGCTTTGCGCTGCGGATGCTCTCAGGCGGCCCGATGGATGCGGTGCAGACGCTCTGGCAGGTCTCGCTGGCGGAATTTCTGCCATTCATGACCTTGTTGCTGGCGCTTTAT
>JAKAZY010000120.1 GCA_021826425.1 Pseudomonadota bacterium | reverse complement strand
TCTAGGCGCGGTATCTTTCGGATGTCACCGACCAGATCAAATCGGGCAAGGTAGAGTTCGCTTTCGCTGACGGTGCCGCACCGACACTGGTGCGCGAGGAGAATGACAGTTCTGCCGTGTATGTGCTGATGCCGATGCGGGTGTGAGACGCAACTCGAACTTCTGACCTTTACGGATTTTCGCTCCTACGCGAACTTACGCTTTCAACCGCAGGCGCGGCGTTTGGTATTTGCGGGGGCGAATGGTGCTGGCAAAACCAATATGCTGGAGGCGGCTTCCTTGCTGGTGCCGGGGCGGGGCTTGCGCGGGGCGCGGTTTGCAGAGCTTGCGCGCCAAGGCGGGGCAGGCGGCTGGGCGGTGGCGGCACGGTTTAATAATGCGCTGGAGATTGGCACAGGTGCGGTGGATGGCGCGCCGGAGCGCCGGGAATTCCGACTGAACGGGGTGAAGCCCCGCGCCCAGAGCGAGGTGGCGGAGCAATTCGCCGCCGTCTGGTTAACGCCACAGATGGACCGCCTGTTCACCGACACCGCCTCTGGCCGCCGTAAGTTTTTGGACCGGCTGGTGGTGGCACTGGAGCCGCACCACGCCCGCGAGATTGCGGCGTTTGAAAGTGCCTCCGCCCAGCGCAACAAGCTGCTGGCCGAGCCGCCTTATGATGCCGCCTGGGCCACGGCGCTTGAGGATTCCATGGCGCGGCACGCGGTGGCGGCCACGGCGGCTCGGGCGGCGCTGGTCGCGCGGCTGAATGCAACCATAAATGCCGGGGCGGCGGACCCGTTTCCGCGCGTAATGCTGGGCTTGGTTTGTTCCATTGCGCAAAGGCTGCAACAGGAACCGGCCGTGGAGGCGGAGGATTGGTTGCGCGCAGCGCTGGGGGCCTCGCGTCAGGCCGATGCGGGTATGAAATCCTCAGGCTACGGACTGCAGAAAGCCGATCTGCTGATCACCGACGAAGCCGCCGCACGCCCCGCCGCGTTTTCCTCTACCGGGCAGCAGAAGGCGATGCTCATCGGCATCGTGCTCGGCCATGCCGCGATGATCGCAGCATCGCGCGGCGAGGCGCCACTGCTGCTGCTGGATGAACCACTGGTGCATCTGGATGCCGCGCGCCGCCAGGCCCTGTTCACGGCGTTGGCGGCAGCGGACTTTCCCGCCTGGCTCACAGGCACGGATATGGAGATTTTTGAGGGGCTGGACGCAGCGCGGTACGAGGTCAAGGAAGGGGAGGTTTTGGCCAGTGACAAATAACCGTTTGAGGTACAAGCCGGTCATTCAGTCAGGCTCAGGACCCGTTAATATCGTGCATCGCTGACCGGGACTATGGCAGCAACTGGTTTCATAACGAGATGGTCGCGTTGTTCTCATCCGAGCACATGCCGGATGAACCGGGTAAATAACTCCTGCTGGCTGGCGATGCCGAGCTTCGCATAAATGCTTTTGCGGTGGTTCTTTACTGTGCCTTCGGCGATACCAAGCGTGTTAGCGATGGAAAGCGTCGAATGCCCGCGCAGGATCATTTGCACGATCAGCGCCTCGCGCCCGGACAAAAGATCGGAGGCGAAGCTTTCGAAGGCCAGCTCCATCATTGCACCGCGTCGCCCGGCATCGAACCGCTTTCCCCGCGTGAGGTCCTGCCATTGCAAGCTGATTGCCTGGCGCACAACCGGTTCCACATGCCGTAAAATATCGATCTCGGCGTTAGAAAAAGGCTGCCCGCCATTACGGCGCATCAGCGAATAGCTCGCCATGAAGCCGCCTTGCAGCGGTACCATATAGCCGATTTCCTCGGCCAGGGAGCCGGATTCCATGGAGATACAGGGGTGAACCTCCCAGGAGTTCACATAATCGCCGGAGAAGAACTCATCCGGAGCGAAATCACGCATTCTGTAGAGGCCGGGAGGCACGCGCTGGGCACAGGCGGTGTAGAAAGGATCGAGCAAATAGGCACCGTTCAGATAGTTCTCAAGCGCCGGCCCAAACTCATGACCGTGCAGCCCATTATGCAGAAACACCGGATGGGCACCGTCGGGATAGGCAAATATCACTGTCAGATCGAACGGCACCAAGCGCCGCAGACTACGGTCCAGCACATGGGGTAATTCACGGGAGCCGAGGCTCGCCATGATATCTGCCGTGCCATGTTGCCAAACCACCAGCCGTGCCCCAACCCCAGGTTTACTGCCCCCTTCACCCATCCTCGCGTCCTGCATTTTTGTCATCCCCTGCCCCCTCCCGCCTGAGCGATGAGCAGTTTTAGCAAATCTTATGCCGCGCCGGGTAAAAAATAGCCCTTTCGGGATATTGGCAGTGAAGCCATGGCACCGGCAGCATCGGCTATCGCTGCTAACCCAAACGAAAAACAGGGAGGCCCGGATGGCAGAAGAAATAGTAAAACGTTCAGACTACACCGATGCTGACGAGCATCAAGACGTGCATGTTCTGCACGGCATGGGCTATGCGCAGGAGCTGGAGCGGCGAATGAGCCGGTTCTCCAACTTCGCCATCAGCTTCTCGATCATCTGCATTCTCTCGGGCGGGATCAATTCACTGGCGCAAGGATTGTCGGGTGTTGGTGGCGCGTCCATTGGCATTGGCTGGCCGATCGGCACGTTCGTGTCCGGTGTATTCGCGGTCTGTATGGCGCAGATTTCTTCGGCCTACCCCACGGCTGGCGGGCTCTACCATTGGGGCTCCATCCTCGGGAATAAGGGGTGGGGCTGGCTCACGGCTTGGCTCAACCTCATCGGTCTGGTTACCGTGCTGGGCGCAATTAATGTTGGCACCTGGAGCTTCTTCCTCGGCGCCTTCGGGCCGGCGCTCGGGCTCTCCGGCACTTATATGCAGCAGATTATCTTCGTGATCCTGATCACCGCGTCGCAGGCGCTCATCAATCATCGTGGCATCAAGCTCACCAGCTTGCTCACGGATTTCTCTGGCTATCTCATCTTCTTCGGCTCTATTGCGCTGGCCGTCATTTGCTTTGCCTACGCGCCGACTCATGATTTTTCCCGGCTCTGGACCTTCCATAATTATAGCGGAGATGCAGGTGCTGGCGTCTGGCCCAAGACAGGCAATCTCTCGTTTCTCTTTCTGCTCGGGCTGCTGCTGCCGATTTATACCATTACCGGCTATGATGCATCGGCCCATACGTCCGAGGAAACCCGTAAGGCAGCACACAGCGTGCCGCGCGCTATGCTGAGCTCGGTAATCTGGTCGGGCGTATTCGGTTGGGTGTTCCTGTCTGCGATTGTGCTGGCCATGCCGAACATGGATAAAGCCGCCGCCCAGGGCTGGAACGTGTTCTTCTGGATGATGGGCGCGGTCATTCCCGCTCCGCTCAAGATGGCCATTTATGTCGTTATTCTGGTTGCTCAGTATCTGTGCGGACTCGCGACCGTTACCTCCACCTCGCGCATGATCTTCGCTTTCTCGCGCGATGGCGGGCTCCCAGGCTCGCGCTGGCTGGCTCAGGTGAACCCGAAATTCCGTACCCCCGTCGCCGCCATCTGGACGGGTGCGGTGCTGGCGGTCGCCTTCACCGCTTACACGCCGCTCTATACCACCATCGTTTCCGTTACTGTCATTTTCCTGTTTCTCTGCTTTACCGTACCCATCACGCTCGGATTGATTCATTTCCGCAAGAAATGGTCTAAAATGGGTCCCTGGGATATCGGCGGCTGGTATCGCGTGTTTGCGGTGCTGTGCATCGCCTCGATGGTGCTGATCTTCATCATCGGCGTTCAGCCACCTAACCAGAATGCATTATGGATCACATTAAGCTTCCTGATCCTGACAGCCGTAATCTGGTTCGGTTTCGAACGCCGACGTTTCCAGGGACCGCCGATCGGTGACCAGATCGCGAAGCGCCAGGCCGCGTTGCGGGCTGCCGAAGCTGCGGTAGGTGAGAAGACCGCTCTCGAATAGCCGGCGCCGGCATCGTCCACAGACAATTTCGAGGGGCGGCATGTCCGCTGCCCCTCTCTTTTATGGAGGAATATATCGTGAGCCATCAACGTCTGCTAGGGCGTAGCGCACTTGTCTCAGGAGGTGCTGGCGGCTGCGGCGCGGAAGCCGTACGCCTGTTTGCTCAGGAGGGGGCAAGGGTCACCATTGTCGACATTCAGGAGCAAGCAGGAGAAAATCTGGCCAAGGCCATTCGCGCCGAGGGCAGTGAGGCAATATTTGTGCGCACGGATGTTTCCAAACGCGCCGATGTGGACGTGGCAGTGCGACAGGCCACAGAGACTTTCGGTGCACCCACCGTGCTGTTCAATCATGCTGGATCCATCGTCGTTAAACCGTTTCTGGAGACGACGGATGAAGAGTATGACTGGCTGATGGATGTAAATGTCCGTTCGATGTTCCTGATGACCCGCGCTGTGCTGCCGGGCATGCTGGCTGCGGGCGGCGGCGCCATTGTCAATACCTCCTCTATTTCTGCAGTGGCGGCTACCCCGATGGAGGTGCTCTATGGCCTGACCAAGGGCGCCGTGCATATGTTCTCCCGCGCCATAGCGGTGGAATACCGGGACCGGGGTATACGCTGCAATGCCGTCTGTCCCGGTTTCATTCGCACCGCCCACGGGTTGCGCGAGGTAGAGTTGCTGGCGCGCTATGGGGTTGATGCGTCAGAAGATGTATTGGCTGCGCAACAAGGGCGCATGTGCGAGCCTGCAGAAGTGGCCCGCGCCGCCTTGTTCCTGGTCAGCGACGAGGCCAGTTTCGTAAATGGCACGCATCTTTTCGTGGATAATTGCTTTACGGCGGTCTGAGCGGTCCCAAAGGCTCAATTCACAGGCAACACAAGTCTATTTACAAAAATGTTTGTGAATTGGAGAGTGCGGGCCTGGTACAGAGGGCTGCCGCTAATACCGAGTTTCCATGTGGAGAAGACTAATGCCTGCGACGCCTGACGAACTCTTCGCATTACTCGCAAGTCAAGGGATTTCCGTATCGACAATCGATCACCCGCCGCTATTGACCGTTGAAGATGCCAAAACGCATCGGGGTACAATTGAGGGAGCACACACCAAGAATCTGTTTCTGAAGGACAGGAAGGGTAGGCTGTTTCTTGTCGTTCTCGAAGAAGATGCTTGCGTCGATCTCAAGACCATTCACCAAATCCTGGGAGCGAGCGGTAAGGTATCCTTCGGCTCGGCGGAGCTTCTTCTTGAAGTCTTGGGGGTCCAGCCAGGTGCCGTGAGTCCGTTCGGTGTCATAAATGATATCGAGAAGCGTGTTACGGTTGTGTTCGACCAGGCGCTTCTGGCAAGCCCAAAGCTTAATCACCACCCTCTGGTGAATATAAAAACCACGACCATCACGCGTGATGCTTTGTTGGAATTTCTGAATGGGACAGGTCATCCGCCCAGAATTCTGAGCATTTCAGCTCCGGTGGGAAGCGCTTAGAGTGCGATGACTTCAGGTTCACTCATTTTGCGAGTGAACCTGAAGTCTGAATCGCCCAGCATTATTTCCTTGCCTGGGCCGCCTTTCAACACTCGACGAAATTGGCGGCCAACCCGCCGAGCGACGTCTCCTTGTATTTGGTGTTCATGTCAGCGCCGGTTTGGCGCATGGTGATGATCACCTTGTCGAGTGAGACGAGATGGCTGC
Organism: Pseudomonadota bacterium; assembly: GCA_021826425.1. Lineage (GTDB taxonomy): Bacteria > Pseudomonadota > Alphaproteobacteria > Acetobacterales > Acetobacteraceae > Acidocella. Next base: position 5 of record JAKAZY010000120.1, on the reverse strand, counting down.
CATCG
>JAKAZY010000119.1 GCA_021826425.1 Pseudomonadota bacterium | reverse complement strand
ATGGTGGCCCTGGAGCAGGAGCTTGCCGGGATGGCGCGGCATATGAGTGGCAGCCATTTCAGCTTATCGCCCGTCGCGCCGCACACAGGGCATATGCGGCCTACACGGCACACACGGCACGTGCCGGGCGCACAGCATGCACAGCACATGCCGGACGCATCTGGCGCGCTTCCCTTAAGCGAGGAACAGCGTGCCGCCGTTGCGCATGCGTGCGGCACCAACCGCCTGGCGGTGGTGGAAGGGGCAGCCGGGAGCGGTAAGACGACAACCCTATTGGCAATCGCCCAAACCTATCAGCGCGCCGGGCATCGGGTCATCGGCTCCGCCGTTGCCTGGAGGGCCGCCCTGTCCCCCGTCAGGACCTTTGAGACAGATTTGACATCTTGAATAACGGAGGACTTCGGGCTCATCGTCACGCCGAAGGAGAGCAGATGAGCCCGAAATCCTTGAACCCGAAACCGTCCTCGGAGAGGCTGGTGAAGGACATCCGCCGTGCAACGCGGAAGCATTATTCGGCGGAGGACAAGATCCGCATCGTGCTGGAAGGCTTGCGGGGCGAGCACAGCATTGCCGAGCTCTGCCGGCGCGAGGCCATTGCCGAGAGCCTTTATTATAGCTGGTCCAAGGAGTTCCTCGAGGCTGGCAAACGCCGCTTGGCGGGCGATACGGCCCGGGCCGCGACGTCCGATGAGGTGAAAGACCTGCGCCGCGAATCCAGCGCGCTGAAAGAGGTCGTGGCCGAACAGGCGCTCGAGCTGCGGTTGCTCAAAAAAAGCATGATCGGGGCTGGGGACGACCAGGCATGAGATACGCCGCCGAAGAAAAGCTCGAAATCATCAAAATCGTCGAGCAATCCAAGCTGCCCGTGCGCCGTGCCCTGGCGCAGATCGGCGTCTCGCGGCCGACATTTTACCGGTGGTACGACCTATATGTCTCTGGCGGCCCCGAAGCTTTGGCGGACCGGCCGTCCCGGCCGGACCGCGTCTGGAACCGCATAAGCGACGATATCCGCGCCAGCATCATCAACATGGCGCTCGATAGACCTGAGCTGAGCCCGCGCGAGCTTGCAGTGAACTTCACCGATACTGAAGCCTACTTCGTCTCGGAAGCCTCTGTCTACCGGCTGCTGAAGGCCCATGATCTGATCACCAGCCCAGCCTTCATCGTGATAAAAGCAGCGGATGAATTCCACACCAAAACCACCGCGCCGAACCAGCTCTGGCAAACCGACTTCACATATCTAAAGGTCACCGGCTGGGGCTGGTTCTACCTGTCCACCATCCTCGACGACTTCTCGCGCTACATCATCGCCTGGAAACTTTGTACATCAATGTGCGTCGACGACGTCACCGATACGCTGAAGCTGGCCCTGACCGCCTCAGGCTGCGACCAGGCGCATGTGCGGCACAAACCGCGGCTGCTGTCCGACAACGGCCCCAGCTACGTTGCCGGTGATCTCGCAGAATGGCTGAATAAACAAAAGATCGAACACATTCATGGCGCGCCGTGCCATCCACAGACACAAGGAAAGATCGAGCGCTGGCACCAGACCTTGAAGAATCGCATCCTGCTTGAAAACTACTTCCTTCCAGGCGATCTTGAAAACCAGATCGATGCCTTCATCGCCTATTATAACCACAAGCGATACCACGAGAGCCTGAAAAACCTCACACCAGCAGACGTCTACTTCGGCAGGGGGCAGACAATTCTCCTGCAGCGCGAAAAAATAAAACGACAAACCATCCAAAATCGACGCTTGCTTCACAGTAACAAAGCCGCTTAAATTTACCCAACAGATGAGCCAAATACTCCGCTAATTCAAAACACAAACTGTCTCAAATCATTCGACGACAGACAATCCCGGACTTTCTGGTAAAACCGGGCCTCGGAGGCGCGAATGTCGCGGATGCGCTCCAGCAGCTCATCGAAGTAATCAAACCCGGGATTTTTCAGGCGTTCGTCATCCATGACGAAGCCCTTCACCAGATATTCCTTCAAAACTGTGGTTGCCCAGCGGCGGAATTCACTGGCGCGGGGGCTACGCACCCGGTAGCCAATCGCCAAGATCATCTCCAGGCGATAATGGTCAATTTGATAGGTTTTTCCATCGGTTGCAGTTGTTGCAATTCGTGCAACAACTGCTTCTGGGGTTAATTCCCCCTCCTCGAAGATACCTTTAATATGGCGGGAGATGACCGATTTGTCCCGCCCGAAGAGGTCTCCAATTTGATTCAGGCTAAGCCAAACCGTCCCATCGATGGCGCGCAGCTCCACGCGAGCCATGCCGTCGCCCGCAGTGTAGAGAATGATCTCGCCCTCAGCCATTTTCGCACCTCCCTGGCTAGGCACCGGAAGGCCTAACAGCATATCCCGCAGGCTAATAGCGTTAGGGTTGGATTCGGATAAAGCACCGGCTCAACGGCTTGAACAAGCATCGAGGCTAGCCATACAGGCGGCTCCCTATATCGTGGTGTCGCGCCGAGATTGAAGCCCACATGAAGCCCAAAGCAATTTTAACGGCAAATTTTTCAAATTTTATCATTATAAATCAAATATATATATGAAAATAGGCCAAGGGAATCATAATCCCTTGGTCGGAGGTTCAAATCCTTCCGCCGCTACCAGCCGCCCCTGAAATTACATTTTTCAGCCATCTTCAATAATCTGTGTCCCCCGCCTGCCTTTAGCGGTCACGGTGCCCTGCGGCATTGCACCTACTTGTCACGCCCGGGTATATAAACGGCCCGGAACAGAGAAGTGCCATGGGCAAAAAAAATAGCCACCTTGCCGCGCAGGGCTACCCTTTCACAGATATATTCGCACGCATAAACGGGGTCAGCTCAGACCTCGCCGGGCAGCCAAAGCTGATTGCATGGATGCTGGAGGAGGCCGCGCTACAGAGCAACTGGCAGATTGGCGCGCTGCTCGGCACGGAACGCGAATTAACCGAGCGATTCAGCGTCAGCCGGGACACGCTGCGCGAAGCCATCCGTATCGTCGAAGCGCGCGGATCGATGCATATGCAACGTGGCCGCGGCGGCGGCCTGCGGATTTCCGAACCAAACGTGGATGACGCGGCCGCGGCGCTGGCCGCGTATCTGCAAGCGCGCAATTTCACCCCAGCGGATTTGAGCAGCACAGTCTCGGCTGCCACGCCGGTCTTTGCCATGCTGGGCGGGAACGAACTCGTTGTCCTCCTTTTCCAGCAAACCGCCGGGATGCTCTCCACGGGCAAAATGCCCGGCATGGCCAGTACCAACCGCGCCGTGACCATCGCATCGCGCCTGCTCGAAACCTACGGGCCGCCGCCAGAGAATGGCATTTTTCTGGGCGGTGAAGCCTTGCTGAGCGAGCAGCTCGGCTGCACCCGCCCGGGGCTTCGTGAAGCGCTCCGGCTGCTTGGCGATCTCTCAATCCTGACCGTGCGGCGCGGCCGCGGCGGGGGGTTTTCACTGGTGCAACCCTCACCCGACGCCATGGTCCGCCGGCTATTCAGCTTAATCGCCTCGCGTCAGCTAAAATTAGAAGACCTCGTTCCCACAATCTGGGCGCTTAATCTCATCCGTTTGCGCCTGGCCATGCGTAATTTGCAGGTACTGGGTGACCAGGCGCGGCAGCAATGCCATGACAGAATCGTATCCATTCTTGCACAACATTCCGAACCCGTAAGGTGGTTTAACCTGCAGCGGGAGTTAGACCAAATATGCAACAACAGTCTTATCACTATCTTGACGGAAAGTTTCATTTATTTTCTCGCCCGCCTGAACCAAACGGATGAACGCTGGAACGCGGCTATCGCGCGATGGAACGAGATCGATCCCGCCTTGCTCGCCGCTGGCGGCGCATTTGCCCAAGCCCTGCGGGACGGAAACGAGCCAGAGGCAGAGCGTCTGCATCAAAAAATACACAGCCATATTTCATGGACGCTCGATTGCCCTGATTTTCCACAGGGCCAGCCGCGCCCAGAATAACGCGAAACCGCAATAAAATCCGCCTCTGAATCAATCAGCCGTTAACCAGCCTCGGGCCGCGCCGCGCCTTGCGCGCCCCGCGCCTTGCGCGCCCCGCGCCAAAAGCGGCCGGGTCATCAGCCCCAGCAGCTTCGTCCACGCCAAATCCAGCCGCGCCAGCGGCAGGGCGCAAAGCAGCGTCAGGGCAATGGTCACCAGCGCGGCCAGTATTTCGCCTCCGGCCACGCCCAGCGTATCTGCGCTGCCCACCAGCGTGCCAGCCCCCGCCGAGAGCATGATAGGCCCATGCAGCAGATAGATGGGAAACGACAGCAGCCCCAGCCACGCCGCCCATAGGCCGGAAAACGCCCGGCGCAGCCCATGGTTGCCCAGCAGCAGCATAATGGTGAGCACCGCCCCCGCATCCCATACAAAATGCGCGGAATCACCCGGCGGCAGTGCGGCCTTCAGCGGCGCGTGGATGAGCAGATTCTGCTCGTAGGTAAAGCTGAACAGATACAGCGCCAGCCCGCCCAAAGGCAGCGCGGCCCCTTTGGGAATGACCGGCAAACGCCCTTCCGCGAACAGCATGGCCAGCACCGTGCCCATCAGGAAGTCGGAAAAATAGGTTTGCGGAAAACTTGTGCCAACGCTCAACATCACCAGCCCCACCAGGGCAAACCGCACCACCCAGCTGCGTATGGCAAACAAGGCCGGTGCCATCACAAATATGGCGAAAGAGCCGAACAGTTCGATACGCATGGTCCATAGCGGCGAATCGAACCGCACATCGCCTTCGGTAAACACTTTAATCAGCCCATCGCGCACCGCCTTCGCCCAGCTCAGGTGGTGATGCAGAATGGGCGAATTACCATGGCTCGCCATCCAGCCCGCGCCGGAAATATGCGCCGCCGCCTTGTAATTATGCCCCGACCAGAGAATGAGCGCATAAGCGAACAAGCAGGCGATAACCGTAACCCCAGCCAAACGCGGCCAGCGCTTGAGCAGCGCCGCCAGCACACGGGCCGGGCGCCTGTCGCGCGCGAAGGGCAGGCTGAGAATAAAGTCAGAGAGAACGAAAAACACCGTAACGGCGGCCCCGCCATTCAGCAGGCCAAGCCCAAACTGGGTGAGCAGAACCAGCACGCCGCGCCCGTGCGGCACGAAGCCAACACCTTTGGCAGTGAAGCCCAGAACGAGGTGGTAAATAACCACAACCAAAGCGGCTATGCCGCGCAAGCCTTCCAGCGGCACAAGTTTACGGCTGGTCTCCACCATGCTTCCGAGGTTGGTGGAGACCAGCCGCTTTTCAACCTTTTCAAAGCATTACGGTTTTTCTAACCGTTACGCGGCCTCAGGCAGCGCGCTTGGCCACTTCCTCGGGCGCCATCCGCACCAGCGCCTCGTAATCGGCCAGCAGCGTCTCGGTAATGGTGCTTGGCTCAAAATGCAGGTCCTGGCCAATCTGGCGCACGGGCGTAATCTCGGCGGCGGTGCCGGTCAGGAAGGCTTCCTTGGCCTTGGCCAGATCCTCGAACGGAATATGGCGCTCGATCACCTCAAAGCCGCGGGCCTTGGCCAGGGCAATCACGGTGCGGCGAGTAATGCCATCCAAAAAGCAATCCGGCGTGGGGGTATGCAGCTTGCCGTCGATAACAAAGAAGATGTTGGCGCCCGTCGCCTCGCGCACATGCCCGACCC
>JAKAZY010000118.1 GCA_021826425.1 Pseudomonadota bacterium | reverse complement strand
ATGCCCACTCGGCCGATTTATTCCTCTCCACGGTCACAATCGCCGAGATTGAGGACGGCATCGCCAAGGCCAAGCGTGAGGGGGCAACCCGCAAAGCCCGTGACCTAACCGCCTGGTTGGAGACCGTACTGCACCTTTATGCGGCCCGCATCCTGCCCTTCGACGTGGCCACCGCCCGCCTCGCCGGCGGCCTATCAGACCGCGCCCGTGGCCAGGGTCATGCGCCCGGCCTCGCCGACATCATCATCGCCGCCACCGCCCAGCACCACGGCCTGACCATCCTGACCCGCAACCTACGGCATTTTGAGCCGCTGGGCGTGGCAGTACATGATCCATTTATGCGCCTACCCTGAGCATGGTCGTGGTCGGCAGGAATGTTCATATCTCCGACGGCCACTTCCGGCGCGATTGCGCCCATATAGGTCATCCGACCGAACAAACCTTGTTACCAATAGCAGACGGTTGATCAAGAGCGAACTCGCTCAATGGAGAGAGAACCCGATATGCACAATAGCCGTGAGATTGCATTTCTTCATTAATTTGTTACTTTAAGCTGCCTTTTTTGGATGAAAGCACAGTCTTTAGGTATACCTAGAAAGAATGGTGGCTTCCCAACAGCGATTCGATCACCTTAAAAGCAAGGAGTAAGGATGTCGCTCGAAACCCTTAAGTTGATACGCCTTATTGTGCCTGGCATTATCATTTTTTTCTTCACGATGATCCTCGGCAATATAACAGGCTTATGGCATATTTCATTGCCGGATAATTTGGAGAAAGCGGCTTACATCCCTTCAATGCTTATTCCCGGTGCGATTTATTATCTAACGCCGCTACGCTCTTGGACGAATGCACGGCATCATAAACGTCTTATCGAGCACTTACGTACCGGATTAGTAAGTATTTCTGAGATTGATGATCGTCCAGAAAAGTTTACTTGGCCTGCTCTAAAATCACTTTTCTTTTCGCTCGTAGATTTAGACGCCAGTCTCAAGACCAAAGCTAGTCTAGCTTATTTTAACGGCGCCATATGGACAACTTGCGCAGACTTAACGATACTCGGTATCATCTTTGGAGTCATCTCTTTCTGTCTTTTCCTTGTGTTTATCAAAAATAGTTTGTTGGCCACATTGATCTTCATAGTCACTGCCTGCCTTTCATATTTTGGATCTTTATCAACAACAAGAAAGCAGATCACGATTGCTTCCGAGCAATTAGAAATAATTCGCTTAAATTACAAAAATAAAGTTGTCGAAAGGATAGGGGAACTTGACAAATAGTCCTTTGCTACAAGCAATCTGTATGACAGAGGACGCTATTCGTTCCCGGTCAACAGCTCATTGGATCATAGCATTCTCAGGCGGAAAAGATTCAACTGCAGCTCTTAAGATATTTCTTTCTGCCTACAAGAGGGCACACACTGTCGTTCCTAATGTAACAGTCATATATTGTGATACTGGTGTAGAGAATCCTATATTAGACATATACGTTAAATCCTTACTGGTGGAAATTCGCAATGAATTTGTGGAGTTAGGCTTTCCAATCAAAGTGAAAATACTGAAAGCCCCAGTGGAAGATCGTTTTTTTGTGCGCCTTATCGGTCGCGGCTATCCTCCTCCCACGAACAGCTTCCGTTGGTGTACAATAGGGCTGCGCATACGGCCTGTAAGCAAATTCGTAATGTCTCAAGATCTGAACAATACTGTTGTAATGCTCGGCCTCAGAAAGTCGGAAAGCCAACAACGGGACCGTTCGCTTGCCCTAAGCTCGGAACCACATTGGCAAAAGCAACGAGAAGGGGTTGGAGATTACGATCTTTTTTTGCCGATTTTGAACCTTACGATACCCGATGTGTGGGATGCATTATTTGCGTTACCCATGCCGAGATCGATATCACCTCGTCAACTTGAGGCCTTGTATCGCGATGCGTCGGGAGAGTGTCCTGTCATAAAGGCGCCGCAGGCACCGCCCTGCGCATCTGGACGTTTTGGCTGCTGGACATGCACTGTTGTTCGAAAAGACAAATCCGCTCGAGAGCTAATTCGTTCGGGATACTCTGAACTCCAACCCTACTTAGCTCTTCGAGACTGGCTCTCAGAGATTCGAAACGATCCAGCTCGACGTTGGCCTCAACGCCGAAGCGGAGCAAAAGGATTGGGGCCATTAACGATTGATACTCGACGAGAGATTCTCGCACGCGTGGACCATTTGGAAACGCAAACAGGTACATCAATTATCGACAGCGACGAGCGGGGGCTTATTGCAAGTTTATGGCAATTTGATGATGTTCCCCGCCTTTTTTACCCAAACCGCCGACATGACACTTAAAGTGCGGGTAGTAGATTTTTGCTGTCGTTTTTGAATCATAAAAGATTCTAGTGTCCTGAACCAGAAGTTCGTTTGATCAGGAGCGTTGTTCTGGTTGGGCATTAAAAGTGCAGAACCGCTCAATGCTGGCGAGGATGTCGCTGGCGGATTTTGTCCACCTGAATGGTTTGGGTTCGGCGTTATGCTGCTGGATGAAGGAATTGATGACGTTCTGGAGTTCGCCAACGCTTCGGTGAACGCTCCGCCTGATTTGCTTGTCCGTCAGTATGGCGAAAAAGCGCTCGACTTGGTTGAGCCAGGATGAACTGGTTGGCGTCAGATGCACGTGCCAGCGTGGCCTGCGTGCCAGCCAGGCGCGGATCAGCGCGGTCTTGTGTGTGGCGTAGTTGTCCATGACGAGGTGGACGTCGAGATCATGTGGCACATTGGCTTCGATTTCATCCAGGAACTTGCGGAACTCGGTCGCACGATGGCGCGGGTAGCATTTCCCGATCACCCGGCCCGTAGCCACGTCGAGAGCGGCGAATAAAGATGTCGTGCCGTGCCGCTTATAGTCATGCGTGCGGCGAGCCGCCTGGCCAGGCCGCATGGGCAGCATCGGCTGGCTGCGGTCGAGCGCCTGGATTTGCGATTTCTCGTCCACGCACAGCACGATCGCCCGGTCGGGCGGGCTCATATAGAGCCCCACCACATCGCGAACCTTGGCAACAAAATCAGGATCGGTGGATAGTTTGAAGGTTTCCAGCCGATGTGGTTGCAGGCCAAAAGCCCGCCAGATGCGCTGCACACTGGAAACCGAAAGCCCGCTCGCCCGCGACATGTCACGCGAACTCCAATGCGTGGCATTGGCCGGCAGGCTTTCCAGTGTTTTGACAATAACCGCCTCGATGCGCGCGTCATCGATGCTGCGCGGCGCGCCTGACCTTGGCTCATCTTGCAGCCCATCCAGGCGTTCCACGATAAACCGGCGCCGCCACTTGCCGACGGTGTTCGCGCAGACCCCAAGCCGCGCCGCGACATCCTTGTTCTCCACACCCTCCGCACAGGCAAGTACAATCCGAGCCCGCAGTGCCAGCCCCTGCGCCGTGTTCCGCCGCGCAGCCCAAGACGCCAACTCAGCGCGTTCCGCTTCGCTCAAAACCAACTTGCCGCGAACAACACCCATCTTCCGAACCCCAACCCGAATGCAGAAAACCTAGCAAATCATCACCAAGCTGATGATTCCGGAGCAAGCCGCCCTCTGATTCCGACATGATGGCGCCCCCCATTCCGATTTGATGGCGCCCAGGGTTCCGATATAGCTTCGCCCCTCATTCCGATTTGATGCCGCCCGGGTAACCGGGGGGGTGAGGGTCTCTTCGCTGGCTGCGTTAGGTTCGCCTCTTTGGCTTTTGCTGAGGAGGGGATGATGCCAGCGGGGAGAGTTTGCATGCGCCATGTGCGCGAGATTTTGCGTTTGACGGGCTCTGGGGTTTCGAAGCGGGAGATTGCGCGGCGGCTGGGCGTGGTGCCCTCGACGGTGCGCGAGACGCTGCGCCGCTTTGCCGATGCGGGACTGAGCTGGCCGCTGGAGCCGGAGGTGACGGATTCTGCGCTGGAAGCCCGGCTTTACAAGAGCACGAGCAGCAAACAGGGGCGTCGCCAGCGGGCCGAGCCGGATTGGGCCTGGATGCACCGGGAGCTCAAGCGCAAGCATGTCACCCTCTCGATCCTGTGGGAGGAGTACATCGCTTTGGCGCCGGATGGCTATCGCTACTCCCGGTTCTGCGAGCTGTACCGGGACTGGGAGGGCAAGCTCTCGGTCACGATGCGCCAGGCCCATGCTGGCGGCGAAAAACTCTTCGTCGATTATGCCGGTGATCCGGTGCCGGTGGTCGACCGGCTGACCGGCGAGAGCCGGTCCGCCTGGATATTTGTCGCGGTGATGGGGGCTTCGAGCTTCACCTATGCCGAGGCGAGCTGGAGCCAGGGCTTGGGCGACTGGATCGGCGGGCATACCGGCGCGTTTGCGGCCATTGGCGGCGTGCCGCGGCTGGTCGTGCCGGACAACCCCAAGACGGCGGTGATCAAAGCCTGTTTCTACGAGCCCACGGTCAACCGCAGCTACATCGAGATGGCGGCGCATTACGACACCGCCATTCTGCCCGCCCGGCCGCGCAAACCGCGCGACAAGGCCAAGGTGGAAGCCGCCGTGCTGATCATGGAGCGTTGGCTTTTGGGCCGTTTGCGCCACCAGGTGTTCCACAGCCTGGCCGAGCTGAACGCCGCGATCCGGGATCTGCTCGTGAAGATCAACGACGAGCGGCCGCTCCGCCGCCTGGGCCTCACCCGCCGGCAATTGCTGGAAGATCTCGATCGGCCTCACCTGAAGCCCCTGCCGGCGGCACCTTACTTGTTCGCGGAATGGCGCATCCGGCGCGTCGGCATCGATTATCATGTCGATGTCGAGCGGCATTATTACAGCGTGCCGTACCGCTTTGCGAAGGCGCAGGTGGAGGTGCGCCTGACCGCGCGCACCGTGGAGATTTTTGTGAAGGGCGAGCGCATCGCCGCCCATATGCGCGGCAGCGGCGACGGCAAGCACACGACCCTGCAGGAGCACATGCCCTCCAGCCACCGGCGATATGCGGGCTGGACGGTCGAGCGCATCGGGCGCGATGCCGCCGCCATCGGCCCTTCGGCCAGCACCTTGTGCGGGCTGATCCTGGAGGAGCGCGCGCACCCCGAGCAAGGGTTCCGCTCCTGCCTGGGCATCCTCCGCCTGGTGAAAGCCTTTGGCCAGGCACGGGTGGAAGCCGCCTGTGGCCGGGCGCTGGAGATCGGCACCCGCACCTACGGCTCCGTCAAATCCATCCTGGACAACAATCTCGATCATCAGGCCGCCCCTCAGCGCGCCGCCGACGGCCCGGCGATCGACCACCCTAACATCCGCGGCGCGGGCTATTACCATTGAGGAGATTTTGATGCTCACCCACCCCACCTTCGACCAGCTTAACCAGCTGGGGCTGTTCGGCATGGCCAAGGCTTTTGGCGAAACCGAAGCCTCGGCCGAAGCTGCCACACTCACCCACCCTGAATGGCTGGCGCTGCTGCTCGGCCGGGAGATGGCCTACCGGCACGACAAGAAGCTTGGCGCCCGGCTGCGCCATGCCAAATTGCGGCAGAACGCGCTGGTGGAGGATGTCGATTACCGCGCCGCCCGCGGGCTCGACCGGCCGCTGTTCCAAAAACTCGTGGCGGGCGGCTGGATTGATGCCCACGACAATCTGGTAATCAGTGGGCCAACCGGCGTGGGCAAGAGCTGGCTGGCCTGCGCGCTGGGCCATAAAGCCTGCCGCGACAACC
>JAKAZY010000012.1 GCA_021826425.1 Pseudomonadota bacterium | reverse complement strand
CGAAGCCACATTGGTGCCCAAGACACGGCGGCGCACAAAACCCACCAAGGCCTCGAAAACCCGGCGGCTCGACGCCAAATCTCGCAGGTCTTCAGTCAAACGCCTGCGGAACAGCATCGATTGAAACTGCTTCGTGCAACCTTGCTTCTGGGTCTTCTCACGGGTTGCGCGGTGGCACCGCGTTTCAGCCCTGATCTCGCCTGCCATATTCCCAGCGGCAGCGAGCATTCCGCCCTGCGAATTCTTAAAAGCGAAAACGAGGCCGCCGCCGGCACGCCGTTTCATGGCGGCAACAGCGTGGAACTGCTTAAAAACGGTCCCGCCACCTATGCGGTGATGATGGCCGCCATAGAAGGGCGCGCATCAGCAAATCGACATGGAAAGCTATGAGTTCGACGGCCAGGCCGCCGCCGAATTCGCGGCATTGCTCATCGAAAAAGCCGGAGACGGCGTGCAGGTGCGCCTGCTCTACGACGCCTTCGGCTCCAAGCACGAACCCGCCAGCATGTTCACCGCACTAAAGAAGGGCGGCGTGCAGGTGGAGGAATATTCGCCCCTCAGCCCGCTCAAGCTGAAAACCCTGGACCTGAACAAGCGCGACCACCGCAAGCTGCTGGTTGTGGATGGCCGCCGCGTTATCACCGGCGGCGTCAACATCGCCCAGTTCTACGAACATAACACCACCCCGCCACCAGATGCCGGCCCGGCTGGCGCGCTACCCTGGCGGGATACGGACATCGCCATCACCGGCCCGGTGGCGGCGGATTTCGAGGCGATGTTCGCGAAAACCTGGGTGAAGGAAGGCGGCAAACCCTTCGCGCTGCTGCCCGCCGTGCAATCCCCGCAGGGTAACACGGTGGTGCAGGCCATCGATGGCTCCCCGCGCGACGACCACCCCGCGATCTACGACTCCCTGCTCACCGCCATCGCCACCGCGCGGCATTCCGTGCATCTCACCACCGGCTTTTTCGTGCCCCCGCCGGAACTCTCCGAGGCATTGGAATGTGCCGCCCGCAGGGGGGTGGATGTACGCATCATCGTGCCCAGCCGCAGCACCAGCGGCACCGCCATCGCCGCCGGGCGGGCCGACTACGGAGATTTGCTGAAGGCCGGTGTAAAAATTTATGAGCGCCAAGGCGTGGTGCTGCACGCCAAAACCGCGGTCATCGACGGCATCTGGTCCGTCGTCGGCTCCTCAAACCTCGATTGGCGCAGCACCGTCTCCAATAACGAGATTGACGCGGTGGTGATCGGCCACAGCTTCGGCCAGCAGATGGAGGCGATGTTCCAGAACGACGAGGCGCATTCCAGGCAAGTCACCCTGCAAGCCTGGCGGCATCGCGGGCTGGGCGAGCGGCTGCGGGAGATTAAAGCCCAGACCGTGCAAATGTTTCTTTAGAGTGCGATGACTTCAGGTTCACTCGGTTTGCGCGTGAACCTGAAGTCTGAATCGCCCTCTATATGATTGTTTTAGAGGCGGATTCAGATTTTAGAGCGGATCACTTCGTGATTCGATCTAAAATCATCCGGCTCTAAGCGGAACCATCCGCCAGCTTCAGCGCATCCTCAATGCCCAGTTCCCCTGGCAACGCGCCTTTCGGGAACAACCGGTTGAAATGCCCCATCTTACGGCCCGGCCGGGCTTCCGCCTTGCCGTAATGGTGGGGGATGAGGCCGGGCGTGGCCAGAATCTCCGGCCAGAGCGCCATATCCTCCGGGCCAACCAGATTTTTCATCACCGCGTCTGAATGCCTCACCGCTGGCGGCAAGGGCAACCCGGCCACGGCGCGGATATGCATTTCAAACTGCCCACAGGGGCAGGCATCCATGGTCCAATGCCCGGAATTATGCGGGCGGGGCGCAATCTCATTCACCACCACATCACCCTTGGCGGTCACGAACATTTCAACACCCAGCAACCCCACCAGCGCCAGCTTTTCCGCCACCAGGCGGGCGATGGACTGCGCGGTTTGCAAACTCTCCGGCCCCAACGGAGCCGGGGCGAGGGTGAGGTCCAGAATATGGTGTTTATGGCGGTTCTCCACCGTGTCGAAACAGCGGATTGTGCCATCCACCCCACGCGCCACCATTACGGAAATTTCCATCCCGAAATCTACGAAGCCTTCGAGAACCAGCGGCTTGGGGGAAAGCCGTTCAAAGGCGGGGGCGAGATCCTCGGCTGAGCGTAGCATCGCCTGGCCCTTGCCGTCATAGCCCAGCCGCGTGGTCTTCAGCACAGCGGGTAGGCCGAGCCTGGCCGCCGCCGCTTCCAGCTCGGCCAGGCTTTCCACCTTCGCCCAGGGGGCAGTGGCAATCCCGGCATCGTTCAAAAACTGTTTTTCCAAAATCCGGTCCTGGCTGATGGCCAGAATCTTCGCCCCAGGGCGCACCGGTTTCAGGCTTTCCAGCAACTCCAGCGACGCGGCGGGAAGATTCTCGAATTCGAACGTGATGACATCCACCGCCTTCGCGAAACGCCGCAGCGCGTCGAGATCATCATAACCGGCCACGGTATTGTATGCCGCAACCTGGGCGGCGGGGCCATCCTGCTCCGGCGAGAACACATGCACCAGAAACCCGAGCCTCGCCGCTGCCATGGCGGACATGCGCCCCAGCTGCCCACCGCCGACCATGCCAATCACAGCACCGGGCTTCATACCGGCTCCTCCGGCACGCTTTCGGTTTGCTCGGCCCGCAAAGCGGCCACGCGCTCACGCAAGGCGGGATCGTATAATGCGAGGATGGAGGCCGCCAGCAGACCGGCATTGATGGCGCCCGGCTTGCCGATGGCCAAGGTGCCCACCGGCACCCCGCCCGGCATCTGCACGATGGAGAGCAGGCTGTCCTGCCCTTGCAACGCCGTTACCGCCACCGGCACGCCCAGCACGGGCAGATTGGTCATGGACGCCGCCATGCCTGGCAGATGCGCCGCGCCACCCGCACCCGCGATGATGATCTTGATCCCTCGCGCTTCGGCGCCGTGCGCGTAGTCGTAGAGGCGTTTGGGTGTCCGGTGCGCGGAGACCACCTTCGTCTCATATGGCACGCCCAGCTTTTCCAGCATTTGCGCCGCATGTTCCATCACCGGCCAGTCCGACCGGCTGCCCATGATAATCCCAACCAGTGGCGCGCTCATGCCGTGCGGTCCGGGATCAGGCGGCTTTCCAGCCGGGCAATCTCATCCTTAAGCCCCAGCTTGCGCTTCTTCAGCCTTTGCATATGTAATTGGTCCACCGGCGGCTGTTCGCTGATACGGGCGATAACCGTATCCAGGTCCCGGTGCTCGCTGCGCAAGGCGTGCAGCTGGCGCAGAAGATTGTCTTTGTCAGTGAGCATGCGGGAGCAATAGAGAAAATCCTGCCCTTCTGAAACCGGAATTTTGCAGCCCTGCGCCTTTTCCTGGCATTGCGGTTAAGCCTTGCGGGTCTTGCCTTTTCAGCCTGCCCGGCCTGTCATTTCAATATGCTCTGCAGAACCTGCTGGCGGCAGTTGAGCAGCGGCGCCTCCGTGCGCAAAACCTTGGCGATGAGGATGGCGCCCTGCACCGCGGCATAGATGAACGCCCCCGTCTCTTCGCAATCCAGATCCGCGCGCAGCTCCCCGGCGGCAACGCCCTCACGCAACACCGCCTTGATCTCTAAGCCAACATCCTCGACGATCTTCGCCAGGCGAAGCCGCAGCGTATCGGACTGGTCCGCCATCTCGGCCGAAAAATTGCCGATCATGCAGCCACCGCGCATCTCGTTGTCTCGCAGCCGGGCCACCACGCAGTCGAAATAGGCTTCGATCCGCGCGCGGGGAGACAAGGAGTCATTGCGAAAGGTTTGCTCAATAACCGCCTGGAGTCGTTCGAAATAGCGCTCCAGCACTTCCAGCCCAAAAGCCTCCTTGGAGGAAAAATGATTGGTGAAAGAGCCCAACGGTACGCTGGCCGCCTGCGCGATGTCACGCACAGACGAACCGGCAAACCCCCGCTCGTGAATGACCCGAAGGCCCTCGTTGAGAATTTTCTCGCGATTTGATGGTCTGGCCATGATCTGCGGCTTCATTTCAAAAACGGTCAGGTATCAGAGCCGGGCGATTTTAGATCGCCCTACTCCTCGATGACCCTAAAATACGTTCGTACACATTGAAGTGCAAGCTCATTCGGTTGCGTGGCGATCATCACCTGAATTGAGCCGAAGGGTTCGAGTCAAACAGAACCGATGCACGTTCTATTTCAGGGCCAGCTCGAAATCCGCCTCGGTTTTCTGCCGGATCTCCTCCACCGTCACATCCGGCGCGCACTCGACCAGCATCAGCCCGCCTTGCGTCACCTCGAATATCGCGAGGTCGGTGATGATCTTGGAGACCACACCCTTGCCGGTCAGCGGCAGCGTGCACGCCTTCAATATCTTTGCCTCGCCCTTGGCGGTATGCTCCATCAGCACCACCACACGCGGCACCCCGGCGACGAGGTCCATCGCCCCGCCCATGCCCTTCACCATCTTGCCCGGCACCATCCAGTTGGCGAGGTCGCCGTTCTGCGCCACCTGCAAGGCGCCAAGAATGGAAATATCGATATGCCCGCCCCGGATCATGCCAAAGCTCTGGGCGGAATCGAAATAGCTGGTGGTGGGCAGCTCAGTCACCGTCTGCTTGCCCGCATTGATCAGGTCGGCATCCTCCTCGCCCTCATACGGGAACGGCCCCATACCCATCATGCCGTTCTCGGATTGCAGCTGGATGGTCATGCCCTCGGGGATGTGGTTGGCCACCAGCGTGGGAATGCCAATACCAAGATTCACATAGAACCCGTCTTCAAATTCAGCGGCGGCCTTCGCGGCCATCTCATCGCGGCTCCAGGGCATGGCTTAACCCTCCTTCTTGCGCAATGTGCGCTGTTCGATGCGCTTCTCGACATGGTCCGGCTTCACGATCTTCTTCACGAAAATCCCCGGCGTGATGATATGGTCGGGGTCGATCTCGCCCGGCTCCACCAGCTCCTCTACTTCAGCCACGGTGAATTTCGAAGCCGTAGCCATGATCGGGTTAAAATTCCGCGCCGTCTTGCGATAAACCAGATTGCCTTCCGTATCGGCCTTCCAGGCATGCACGATGGCAAGATCGGCGAACAGGCTGCGCTCCATCACGTAATGGCGGCCATTGAACTCCCGCGTGTCCTTGCCTTCGGCCACCTGCGTGCCATAGCCGGTGGCGGTGAAGAAGGCCGGGATACCCGCCCCGCCGGCACGGATGCGCTCCGCCAGCGTGCCTTGCGGGTTGAACTCGATTTCAAGCTCGCCCGCCAGATATTGTTTCGCGAAGGTCGCGTTCTCCCCCACATAGGATGAAATCATCTTCCTGATCTGCCGCGTCTCCAGCAGCAGGCCGAGCCCGGCCCCGTCGATCCCGGCATTGTTGGAGATCACGGTCAGGTCCTTCACGCCTGAATCCCGGATCGCTTCAATCAGGCTCTGCGCGATTCCGCACAGACCGAATCCACCAGACATGATGGTCATGCCATCGAACAATTTGCCTTTCAAAGCCTCGGCCGCGTTGGGGGAAAGTTTGCTTACAGCCATGATTCCTCACTTCTCTTGCGTGCCAAACAGAACGTAAGGCCGCCGCCATAAAAAACCCGGGCCTTCACCCGGGTTTGACCCCTTTTTACCGCCCCAGGCACATGGCAACGCCCATGCCGCCGCCGATGCAAAGTGTGGCCAAGCCTTTTTTGGCATCGCGCCGCTTCATTTCATACAGCAGCGTGGTAAGAATCCGAGCACCCGAAGCGCCAATCGGGTGGCCGATGGCGATTGCCCCGCCATTCACGTTCACCTTCGCCGGGTCCAGCCCCAGCTCCTTGTTTACGGCGCAGGCCTGTGCCGCAAAAGCCTCATTCGCCTCGACCAGATCAAGATCAGCCGCCACCCACCCCGCCCGCTCCAGCGCCTTGCGTGACGCCGGGATCGGCCCGGCACCCATCAGCGCCGGGTCCACGCCCGCTGTCGCGAAGCTGGCAATCCGCGCCAGCGGTGTCAGGCCACGCCGGGCGGCTTCCTTGGCGCTCATCACCACCAGGGCCGCAGCACCGTCATTGATGCCCGAGGCATTGCCGGCGGTTACCGTGCCGTCCTTGGTGAAGGCGGGGCGCAGCTTGGCCATTGTCTCGGAGGAGGCGTCATGGCGGATATACTCATCGGCCTCGACCACCACCTCGCCCTTGCGGGAAGACAGCGTCACGGGTGCGATCTCATCCTTGAACTTGCCAGCCTTCTGTGCCGAAGAGGCTTTCTGCTGAGAGGCGAGCGCCAGCGCGTCCTGCTCATCGCGGCTGACATGCCATTGCTTGGCCACGTTCTCGGCGGTGATGCCCATGTGATAGCCATTAAAGGCATCCCACAACCCATCCTTGATCATCGTGTCGACGAAATTCAGGTCGCCCATCCTATGTCCGCCGCGCAGATAGGCGGCATGGGCGGAGAGGCTCATATTTTCCTGCCCGCCAGCAATGACGATATTGCTCTGGCCAGACATCACCTGCTGCGCTGCCAGCGCCACGGCGCGCAGGCCAGAGCCACAAACCTGATTGATGCCAAAGGCGGTCTTGCTATCCGGGATACCCGCGGCGCGGGCGGCCTGGCGGGCCGGGTTCATGCCCTGCACGGCGGTGAGCACCTGGCCCAGGATGACCTCATCGATATCTTCGGGGGAGAGGCCTGCGCGCTCAATGGCGGCTTTGATGGCCACCTCGCCCAGCTTATAGGCCGGGGTGGCGCCAAAGGCACCGTTAAAGCTGCCGACGGGGGTACGCGCCGCCGAGACAATGACGATATCATCCATGTCCAGGTTCCCTTTTGTCAGTTTCATAGTCCGTTATGCAGACGATATGCCGGAAGCCCATTCCGCGAAAGGCCGCCAAAGTGAAGTTTCGGCATGGGTGCCCGCCACCATGCCGATATGCCCGGCGCGGGGCTCGATAACCGTAACATCCCCCAGCCGCTTGGCCAAAGCCCAGGCAGAGGCCGCGGGCACCAGCCGGTCCTTGGCGGGAATGGCGCAGAAGGCTGGCAGACTGAGCTGTGCCGGGTCCACCGCCAGCCCGGCCACCCGCCACTGGCCGCGCGCGGGCGTGTTGGCGCCGTACCAGCCGGAGAGCGCCTCTCGCGCCACGGGTGCCGCCAGCGGCACGCCATCGGCGAGCCAATCCTCCATCGCCACGAAACGCCGTGCCCTGGGGCTGGCTTTGTCCTGCCCGGCGAAGTCTCGGTATTTATTGCCAACGCCATGAGGGTCCATCATGGCAAACATCGCGTTCAGCGCGTCGATGGGCAGAGTGCCGGAAAACTGCATCGCCCCTTCCATGAACACCAGCGCCTCCGCCACGCGCCGCGCTGCCTGCGGGTCTTCGGCATGAAAATCCCAGGGTGTGGCGAACAGCGCAAGCGCCCTGACCCGGCCCGTGCCCTTAGCCCGCAATGCCGCCGCCAACGCCAGCAGCCCGCCCATGCAATAGCCCACCAAAATCACCGGGCCGGGCGTGGCCGCAAGGGCGCGCTCCAGCCGCCCGGCGATGTAATCGGTCAGCGAAAAGCGGCGCTCCACCTCGCCCGGCCAGCCCCAGTCCAGCAGATAGGGGTGTAACCCCTGCCCCGCCAGAAACCGCAGCATCGAGGCATCTTCCATCAAATCCAGAATATAGGCGCGGTTGATCAGGCTGGGCACGAACAGCACCGCCGGGCCGGCGCCGCCATAATCCAGCACCCGGCTCTCGCCTTCTTCCCAGATGGCGGGCGGGTCGCGCAGCGCGCGCGCATAATCATCCCGGCGGTAGACGGCGATGCCTGCGATCAGCGCCCGGTCCTGAAGCTGAATCTCCTCAAACAGCTTTCCCAGTGCCAGCGGGTCCGGGGCCGTCGCGTTGTTCAAGAAGTTCAGCCACGCGTTGCTCAAGTTCAGCGACGCGGCAGCTGAGCTGCTCGACCGCATCCACGCCAGGCCCAGATGCAACAGCAGCGGGCGCGGGCCGCGGCGGCTGAGCGGTGCTGGAGCCTCCGAGCGGGGCATTATGCGGAAGCAAGACGGCGGCGGCACCGGCCGCCTGCGCCCAGAGGTTGAGAATGGCGGTCCAGCCTTCGCGCAGCTCGCGATCTGCCGCCATGGCGGTCAGCTCGCTCTGCCACACGGCCACGAAATCCTTGGCCAAATTTTCGTCCATGCGCCATAAAATCCCTGCCGCCCAGCTTACCCTTTCCTAGCGTGCCCTGGACAAAATCGCCACACGTGATGTGCGCTGACGCACTGTGCAGCGCACAAATTTCGTGGTTCTATGGTTAGGGTAAGCGTGCCGCCTGGCGCTTTCGCCAATGAATCGGATGAAAGAAAAATCCATGAATGAAACGGCTCAACCAAAGTCACAGCCCGTCACCGTCAAGAAATATGCCAATCGCCGCCTCTATAATACCGAGACGTCGAGCTATATCACGCTGGACAACCTGGCAGAGATGGTCCGCAACAACCGTGACTTCGTGGTTTACGATGCCAAAAGTGGCGATGACATCACGCGCGGCGTGCTCACACAGATCATCGTCGAGGAAGAGGGCAAGGGTAATGCCCTGCTGCCGATCAATTTTCTGCGTCAGCTCATCGGCGTCTACGGCACCGACATGCCCGGCCTGATGCCAAAATATCTTGAACAGGCGATGGCCAATTTCATGCGCCAGCAGGAGAGCGTGCGGGCGACGGTTAGCAAAACGCTCGGCCCTTTGATGCCGCCCGGCATGGAGGATATAGGCCGCAAGAACATGGAGATGATGGAACGCGCGATGACGCTGTTCACACCGTTCTACCGCGAGGGTGTCGAGACTCGGCCTGGGCAAGAAAACGTTCAGGATTACCAGGAAGAGATTATCAGCCTCCGCGCCGAGGTCGAGCGGCTCCAAGCCGCCCTTGCGGCGGCGATCGCCAAGGGCAAGTGACCAGCCGAAGCGGCCAGACACATAGACGGCCCCTCGCGCATGCGGTAGAGACCCGGACCATGAAATTTGCTCTTCCTTTGGCGCTGGGCCTGGCTCTGGGTGCCGCCACAGCATCGGCCTATGCGCAGTCTATCAACGGAGAAGCCGGCTCTGGAATGAGCATGGGCGGCCCGGGAGGCGCGCCGGCGCCGCAGCTAAAGGCCCCCACACCAGATATTGCCCCCGCCGGTTTGCCAGGCCTTGGCAACATGGCACCGCCCGCCGTCGGACCCAAAATTCAGCAGCCCGCCAGCGGCGATCCGACCAAGGAACTCTTCACCGCGATCAACAACAACGACTATGGCTCAGCGCAAGACGCGATCAGCCGCGGCGCGGATCTCAACGCCAAGGATCAATTCGGCGAATCCCCCCTCGACCTTTCCATCGCGCTCAACCGCAACAACATCACCTTCCTGCTGCTCGGCGCGCGCAACGAGCTTGGAGCGCAGGGGCTAGGCGGCCCCATGGGCGCGCCCTGGACACTGAACAATGCTCCCAGCGCCAGCACTGGCAATGGCAAATCAACCAATCCCGAGGTCGCCCGGCCGATGATTCCCGCCATGGCTCCGGCCCGTGCCACCCCGCCTGCAGCACTTCCGAATGGCGGCACCGGCACGCCCGACCCACAGGCAGGCTTTCTTGGCTTCGGCCCGAAGACCTGAAGCCCGCCTCCTGGAGTGTTTTTCATCAGATGAACAACACTCCAGCTTGGTTTTTGCGTTCAATTTCCTGTGGTTATCGTGATGCTTGGGCGTCAGCCTAAACGCGTATTGCTCTAACCGGCGGTGGTTATTTCTGCTGGTCCCAGAACTGCTGGATGTTGTGCAACTGGCTCTTGAAGCTCCGCGAAAAGACCGAGCGATGAGTGCCATCATTGGCGGCCACAAAATAGAGCGCGTTGCTTTTTGCCGGATGCATAACGGCTTCCAGCGCCATAGCGCCGGGCGAGCAAATCGGCCCTGGTGGCAATCCCTGGATAACATAAGTGTTGTAGGGTGAGTTGAGCTGCAGATCAGCCTTGGTAATGCTCATGCCGCCGGATTGCCGCCCTCCGCTGGCAGCAAAAATCACTGTCGGGTCGGCTTGCAGCTTCATCCCCGCCTTCAGCCGGTTTTCATATACGGCGGCGATCAGCGGCATGTCGCCGTTCAGCGGCGTTTCCTGCTGTACGACGGAAGCCAGCACAACCGCCTGCTGCGAGTTCGCCAGGGGCAGACCCTCGGCGCGCCCGGCCCAGTCCTTCGCCAGCAGCGTCTGCATCTGCGCCTGCGCCCGCGCCAGAATCGTGGCCCGTTTCGTGCCCCACACGTAATCGTAGGTTTGCGGCAGCACGCTGCCTTCGGCGGGCGGCGCCACATGGCCCGTGGCCACGGGCAGGGCATCGATGATCGCGGCAATCTGTTGGCCCGTCAGCCCCTCGGGAATGGTGACCTGATGCTGCACCTCGGCACCGCGGCGCAAAATGTTCAAAATCTGACGGAGGTTGGCATGGGCCGGAAACAGATATTCCCCGGCCCGCAAGGGGCCATCCTTGCGCGTGAGCCAGGCGGCGACACGAAAGACGAGCGGATATTCGATCACCCCTGATTTCGCCAGGGTCTGAGCCACGCCGTAGCTGCCCTCAGGCGGGATCACGATGGCGGCGCTGATCTTCCCGGCTCCGGGTCCGTCGTATGCTTCATGAACCGCCAACCGTCCTGCATGGGTCAACGCCAATAGAACGAGCAGTGTGAAAACGATCCGGACGCTGCCCCGCAAAACGAATCAGACGGCCCGCTTGAAGAGGATGGAGGCGTTGGTGCCACCAAACCCGAAAGAGTTGGAAAGCACGACGTTGATCTTGCGCTCCTGCGCCGTCAGCGGCACCCGGTTCACCACCGATTCGCGGCTCGGCTCATGCAAATTGAGCGTCGGCGGCGCCACATTATCGCGGATGGCGAGAATGGAGAAGATCGTCTCCACTGCCCCCGCCGCACCCAGCAAATGCCCGATCGCGGATTTGGTGGAAGACATGGCGACCTTTTTCGCGTGGTCTCCGAACATATTCTCGACCGCTTCCAGCTCGAGATCATCTCCCAGTGGCGTGGAAGTGCCATGCGCGTTGATGTAATCCACGTCGGCAGGCGAAAGTCCGCCGTTCTTGAAAGCGGCCTTCATGGCGCGAAATGCACCGTCATGGTGCTCGGCGGGTGCCGTGATGTGGTGCGCATCGCCGGACAGACCATAGCCACCAACCTCGGCATAAATCTTGGCGCCGCGCCGCTTGGCGTGCTCGTATTCCTCCAGCACCACCACACCAGCACCCTCGCCCATCACAAAGCCGTCGCGGTCCTTGTCCCACGGGCGGGACCCCTCGGTCGGACGGTCGTTGAAGGCGGTGGAAAGCGCGCGCGAGGCGCAGAACCCGGCAATGCCAAGCGGGTTCACCGCCGCCTCGGCGCCACCGGCCACCATCACATCCGCATCGCCATAGGCGATCAGCCGCGCCGCATCGCCAATGGCATGCACGCCGGTGGCGCAAGCCGTGACGGCGGAGTGGTTGGGGCCCTTGAGACCGTAGCGGATGGAAACCTGACCTGAGATCAGGTTGATCAGCGCCGCCGGAATAAAGAAAGGGGACACGCGCTTGGCCCGCCCCTCATGCACCATCACCGAGGTCTCATAGATGGTCTGCAAGCCGCCAATGCCGGAGCCGATCATCACCCCGGCCGCGCATTTTTCTTCCTCCGTCTCGGGCACGAAGCCGGAATTGGCCATCGCCTGGCCGGCCGCCACCATGCCGAGATGGATGAAGCGGTCCATCTTTTTAAGTTCCTTGACCGGGATCCACTCCGAAAGATCAAGCTTGCCTTCCGCCCCCGCCCCCGCAGGAACCTGCCCGGCGATTTTCGCGGAAAGCTCCGTGGTGTCAAAGGACTGTATGGCTGTGATCCCGGATTCTCCGTTGATCAGCCTCTTCCAGACATGTTCGACCCCCACCCCAAGTGGGCAGGCAATTCCCATACCTGTGACGACAACACGGCGCATACAGACTCCTCGGACGGATCTCGAAAAAGGTAAAGCGGCTCTTACTCGGCCTTTTGCTTCTCGATATAGTCGATCGCGTCCTTCACGGTGGTGATCTTTTCAGCGGCATCCTCGGGAATTTCCACGCCGAAGGCTTCCTCGAAAGCCATCACCAGCTCCACGGTGTCCAGCGAGTCCGCGCCCAGATCGTCAATAAAAGATGCCTCGGGGGTCACCTTGGCTTCGTCCACACCAAGATGCTCGACAACAATCTTCTTAACCTTGTCGGCGATTTCGCTCATCGAATGTCACTTTCCTGCTGGTTTGGCTGTGGCCCGGCACCAAATTAAACGTCAGAACCGGGTCAGAATTGTTAATACGTCATACATCGCGGCGCTTAGCATGGTTTTTCCCGCGCCGCCAAGCCGGGAGGTCACGACATTGCCATGCCGCCGTTCACATGCAAGGTGACGCCGGTTACCCAGCCAGCCTCTTCCGAAGCCAAATAAGCCACCGCCGCTGCGATATCCTTGGGCGCGCCGAGGCGCCCCAGTGGGATTTTGCCCGAGAGATCAGCCCGCTGCGCCTCGGAAAGCGCATCGGTCATCGGCGTCTCGATAAAGCCCGGCGCCACCAGATTTACGGTGATCCCGCGCGAGGCGACTTCCTGCGCCAGGGATTTGGTGAGGCCAATAAGCCCCGCCTTGGCCGAACAGTAATTCGCCTGGCCCGGATTGCCCGTGGTGCCAACGATGGAGCCGATATTGATGATGCGCCCGGCCCGGCGGCGGAGCATGAATTTCAGTGCCGCACGGGAGAGGCGGAACGGGGCGGCGAGATCGACATTGATCACACGCTCCCAATCCGCGTCGGACATGCGCAGCACCAGTCCATCCTTGGTCAGCCCCGCATTGTTGACCAGGATATCGACCTTGCCCATGGCAGCTTCCGCATCGGCGATCAGCCTCGCCGCTTCATCCGCCTGGGAAAGGTCGGCGGGCAGCACGTGCGCCCGCTCACCCAGCTCAATGGCCAGGCCATCCAGCGCCTCGCGCCGCGTTCCGGAAAGGCCGACCATGGCGCCTCGCCCATGTAAAGCGCGGGCGATCTCGGCGCCAATGCCACCCGACGCGCCGGTAATCAGTGCGGTTTTTCCTGTCAGATCAAACATTCAGAGAACTTTCAGAACGGCTTCGATTTCGGCGGGGCTGCCAACCGGCGTCGCCAAGGCATCCGGTGCAATGCGCTTCACAAGGCCCGAGAGCACCTTGCCGGAGCCAAGCTCGTAGAAATTCGTAACCCCCAGCCGCGTCATCTCCTCCACGCTCTCTCGCCAGCGCACGGTGGCGGTGACCTGTTGCACGAGCAGATCTCGGATTTCCGACGGGTCGGTCACCTTTGCGGCGGTTACGTTGGCGATAACGGGCAGAATGGGCGCATGCGGCGGGATGTTGGCGAACGCTTCGGCCATCGCATCCGCGGCCGGGGCCATCAACCCGCAGTGGAAGGGGGCGGAAACCGGCAGCAGCATGGCGCGCTTCACACCCTTGCTTTTGGCGATTTCAATGGCGCGTTCCACCGCCGCCTTATGGCCGGAGATCACGATCTGCCCGCCGCCATTGTCATTTGCGGCGGAAACGGTTTCGCGGTCGTTCGAGGCCATCGCGGCCTCAGCGCAAATCTCTCGCGCCAGATCCAGCTCTGCGCCCAGCAAGGCGGCCATGGCGCCCATGCCAGGGGCAACAGCCTTCTGCATGGCCTGGCCGCGCAGCTTCAAAAGCCGGGCCGTATCAGCGATGGAAAATGCATCCACCGCCGCCAGCGCGCTGTATTCGCCCAGGCTATGTCCGGCCACCAGCGCGATCATTTCCTTGAGGTTCAACCCGCCCTCCACCTGCAGCTCGCGCAACACCGCCAGAGAAACCGCCATCAACGCAGGTTGGGCGTTCTCGGTCAGGGTCAGCTCGTCCGCGGGGCCCTCGAACATCAGTTTCGAGAGCTTCTGCTTCAGAACCTCGTCCACTTCCTCGAATACCCGCCGGGCCGGCGCGAAGGAAGCAGCCAGATCCCGGCCCATACCGACAGCCTGGCTGCCCTGGCCGGGGAAGATGAAGGCGTTCACCGCCATGTATCATATCTCCTATGTTACCGGCGCACCTAGCATGAGCGGGGCGGGACGCAAAATTCCCCCGCTACAACAGCGCCAGTGCTGCCAGTTCCCGTCGCATGGATTCGGGCATTTCAACGGCACTGCCCCTTTCGCCAAGGTCCCGCGGCGCATCCTTTGGGTCCAGATAGCGCCAACCTTGGAAGGCGCGCATGGCCCTTCCCTCAACCCGCACCAGGGCGGGGTCCAGCAACAGGGCCGTGCAGGGCGTGCCGTCATGTTCTTGGTCTTGCCGCACATCCAGGATGCGCTGGCGCACCAAAATCACCCCGCCAACCACCCAATAGAGCGAGCCGCCATCAGTCAGCTCCGCCGCGCGCTTGGGAAAATTGCGGGTAAAATGACGCAAGGGCGGCATCTCTGCCGCCCTTTGTTGCTGCCAGGCCGCGAGATTCGAAACGTTTTTCGCGCCCACGGCCAGTTTGATCAGATGAACCGTAATTGGTTCTTCGCTCCCATTAGTTCTTGGCCTTGTCGACCAGAGCGCCTTTCGAGATCCAGGGCATCATGGCGCGCAGCTTGGCGCCCACTTCCTCAATCGGGTGGGCGGCATTACGCGCGCGCACAGCCTTGAAGCTGGCCTGGTGCACGCGGTTTTCCAGCATCCAGTCGCGGGTGAAGCGGCCGGTCTGAATATCCGTCAGCACTTTCTTCATCTCGGCCTTGGTCTCGGGCGTGATGATGCGCGGGCCGGTTACATACTCACCATATTCGGCGGTGTTGGAGATGGAGTAGTTCATGTTGGCGATGCCGCCTTCATAAATCAGGTCCACGATCAGCTTCACCTCGTGCAGGCACTCAAAATACGCCATCTCCGGCGCATAACCGCCCTCCACCAGCGTCTCGAACCCGGCCTTGATCAGCTCCACCAGGCCGCCGCACAGCACCGCCTGCTCGCCGAACAGATCGGTCTCGCATTCTTCCTTGAAGGTGGTCTCGATGATGCCAGCCTTGCCGCCGCCATTGGCCGAGGCATAGGAGAGCGCGATCTCGAAGGCATTGCCGGTGGCGTTCTGCGCCACCGCCACCAGGGTCGGCACGCCGCCACCCTTCAGATATTCACCACGCACCGTGTGGCCAGGGCCTTTCGGCGCCACCATGAATACGTCGATATCTTTGCGCGGCTCGATCAGGTTGAAATGCACATTCAAGCCATGGGCAAACGCCAAAGCCGCACCCTCGCGCAGGTTCTCGGCCAGATCCTTGTAATACAAATCGGCCTGGCCCTCATCCGGGGTCAGCACCATCACCACATCGGCCCATTTCGCGGCCTCGGCGGGGGTCATCACCTTCAGCCCGGCGCCTTCGGCCTTGGCGGCGGCGGCGGAACCGGGGCGCAGGCCAATCGCCAGCTCCTTCACGCCGGAATCCTTCAGGTTCAGCGCGTGCGCATGGCCCTGGCTGCCATAACCGATAATGGCGACCTTCTTGCTCTTGATGAGGTTAACGTCGGCATCCCGGTCATAATAAACGCGCATGTTCTATGGTCCCTGATTGGTCTCGGATAAAATACTGGCGGCTCCCCTACTGCGTTTTGCAGCCGCTGTCACCCGCCCAAAAGCTGGATTCTGGTCATGCCAGCCTCCCACCACGCGCAATCTTATTACCAAAAAACCGCATGATGACGCAATTTTGGATCAAAATTTCCGCCATCTTCCCTGCCAAAACACCTCCTTTTATAACCGAATCAAACAGGAGGCTTAATGGATCGCCTTGTTCCGCAAACAGGCTTTACGCTCAAATACCGTACCGGCTTCGCCGCCGCCATGCTGGCCCTTGGACTGCTGATGGCGGTAGGCGGCGTTTTCATCGTCATCGCCAGCCTCGTGCTGTTTCGCCCGGCGGCGATTTTCGCGGGCATCTTCATGGCCATTGGCGGCATCAGGCTGCTCCGGCGCTATCTCGGCGCCTTCCGGCGCCGCAATGCCGCCTTCGACGTCACGCCGGAGGGGATCAGCTTCCTCGGCCCCCAGGGCTATCACATCAGATGGGCCAATGTTCTGGGGCTGCATGTCTGCCGGCGCCGGGGTAAAGCCTATGCCATCTATATCTATTTCTCGGAAAATCCCCCCAGCGCGCTGTTCATCGGCGATACTGACCCCCGCGCCGCCCTGTTCACCACGCACCGCGCGGAATCACCCAACCAGCTGCATCTGCGGCTGTCGCATTTCAATCTGCCGGGCGGCGGTGAGATCGAGGCCGCCTTCCGCGCATTGGCGCCGCGAAACGGTGCGTTTCCGCCTGGCGCGAAGATCCTGAACGGGCATTTTTCTTCCACCAACTGGATGGCGTTCGGCATTGTACTCACCGTCATCTTCACCTTGATCGTCGGGGGGATTCTATACGGAATCGAGCCAGACCAGACAGTCGCCCTGGTCTGTACCGCCATGCTGGCGCCCGTCTTGCTCGCCTGGGGTGCAGGGCGGCTGTTCCGGCTCTCCCCCAACTGGGCCACCCCCCGGCTCATCGCCTATAATGGCGTACTCTACGTGCCAGAGGCCGCGCTCGGCGCGGTGAAATTGTCGGACATCATCAATGTCCGCCGGAAGATGGGGATGCTGATGCTGTATTTCGCAACCTGCCAGGAGCAGGTTCGGGATTACCAGTTCAACACGCTCGGCCTGTTGGCACAGGTCCGGATCATCACGCAGGGCAACACAGGCGCGGCACTGGCTGCCTATTTTAAGGCGCTGCATCTTTGGGAGACCGGGAAAACGCTGAACTACAAGAAAATCCGGGCGGAGGACAAACAGCGCCGCCAGAATCTAAAGCTGCGTGCCCGCCGCCAATAAGCGCACGCCTCCCAACACTACCCGCTATTCCTCAACGCCGAGGCAATGCCGTTGATGGAAATATGCACACCCCGGCGAATGCGCTCAGAGGCTTCGCCCCCCTCACTCTGCGCGCGGTAGCGGCGCAGCATCTCCACCTGCACATGGTTCAGCGGGTCCAGATACGGGAAACGGTTCACCACCGCGCGGCGCAGCACCGGGTTATGGTCCAGCAACGCCTCCTGCCCGGTTATCGCCAGCAAATAGCGTATCGTGCGTTCAAACTCTGCCACAATGCGCGGGAAGATGCGCTGGCGCAGTCCTTCATCCTGCACCAGGGCGGCATAGCGCGCGGCAATGCCCATATCCGCCTTCGCCAGCACCATATCCATGTTGGACAACAGGGTGGAAAACACCGGCCAAGTTTGCACCATGTTTTGTAGCATCGCCATGCCTTCGGCCTCGCCATGGGTCGCCAACCACTGCTCCACCGCGGTGCCAAAACCATACCAGCCTGGCAGCATAATTCGGCATTGCGCCCAGGAAAAAACCCATGGAATCGCCCGCAAATCCTCTATGCTGCGGCTCTTGCTGCGGCTGGCGGGGCGGCTGCCAAGGTTCAGCGCTGCGATTTCTGATATTACCGTGGATTGCCAGAAATAATCCTCGAAGCCTTGGGTCTCATACACCAGGTCCCGGTAGGCGGCGAAGGCATTGTCGGAGAGCTCGCCCAGCGCCTGCATGAAACTCTCATCCGGCGGTTGTGCCGTAGTCGGCTCAGCACTCGCCACCAGGGTCGCCGCCAGAATCACCTCAAGGTTCCGTCGGCCGACTCCCGCGTTGCCGTATTTCGCGGCAATCACCTCGCCCTGCTCGGTCAGGCGAATCTGCCCCTGCACCGCCCCCGGCGGCTGCGCCAGGATCGCTTGGTAGGATGGCCCGCCGCCGCGCCCAACTGAGCCACCACGGCCATGAAACAACCTGATCCGCACGCCATGCCGGGCAAATACCTCCACCAACCCCAGCTCGGCGCGGTAAAGCTCCCAGCCGGAAGTGATAAACCCGCCATCCTTGTTGCTGTCGGAATAGCCCAGCATCACCTCCTGCACATCGCCCCGCCCCGCCAGCAGCTTGCGATACACAGGGGCGGCGAACAGTGCCTCCATAATCCCGGAAGCCGCCCGCAAATCCTCGATGGTCTCGAATAGCGGCACGATGTTCACATCCAGCGTCGCTTCCGCCGGGCGCAACATCCCGGCTTCTTTCAGCAGCACCGCCAGCTCCAGCATGTCCGACAGGCCATCGGTCTTGGAAATAATCATGGTGCGGATGCAACGCTTGCCATAACGCAAATGCGCCGCCCGCGCCTCCTCAAAAATCGCTAGCTCCTTGGCCGTCTCCGCGCTATAGCTCACATGGCGGGAAACCAGCGGCCGCGCCGTCTCCAGCTCCTTCAACAGCAGGGCAATACGGGCTTGCTCGCCAAGCGCCAGATACGCTGTGCCTGGCTGCGCCACCTCCAGCAGTTCTGCCACCACGCGCGCATGCACGGCCGAATTCTGCCGCAAATCAAGCGGCGCCAGCGTCCAGCCGAATGCCTTGGCGGCGCGCAGCAATGCCCCCAGCCGCCCTTGCGCCAGCGCCCCTGCGCCATGCGCCTCCAGCGAGCGCGCCACCACCAGCAAATCAGCGGTGAACTCCTCAACCTGTTGATACGGTGTGGCTTCCACCCCCCGCACAGCGGAAGACATCATATCCATATGCGGGGCGCGCCCCAGCAGCGTCTCATAGGTTGCCGCCAGCCGCGCCTGCACGCTGGCCAGCGCCAGCCGGTAGGGCTCACCCGTCCGGTGCTCGGATTTATCCGGCGATGCCGCCGCCAGAACCTGCAACTCCGGCGTCACCGTCACCAGCAACGAGGCAAAGGGCAATTCCTTACGCAGCGCCCGCGCCTCGGCGATGTAATGGCTCAGCGCCTTTTCGGCCTGTGTGGCCAGCGTCGCGCGCAGCACCTGCGCGTCTACAAACGGGTTGCCATCCCGGTCGCCGCCAATCCAGGTGCCGATTTCCAGAAACGCCGGCAGTTCCGCAAGCCCCGCCGCCGCCGCCTGCTCAACTGCGGCGTAGAGCTTCGGCACTTCGGCAAAGAAGGTGGTATCGAAATATGCCAGCGCATTGCCCACCTCATCCAGCACTGAGAGCTTGTTCTTGCGCAGCACGCGCGTCTGCCACAGCGTCAGCACCTTGGCACGCAACTCTGCTTCAATCTCCGCGCGCTCCTCTTGGGTATCCGCCAGCCGGTCCCGGCGGGTCAGCAGGGCTGCAATGGCGTCCAAGCAATCCAAGATAGAGCGGCGCTGCACCTCGGTCGGGTGCGCAGTGAGCACTGGCGCGATATAAGCACCACCTAAAAACGCCTTCAGCCGCGCCTCGTCGAAGCCGTGCGCCCGTGCTTGCAACAACCCGCCGGCCAGCGAATCCTCACGCGGAGCCGAACCGGCGATGAGGTGAGCACGCCAGCGCCTGGTATGGTGGTGGTCCTCGGCGATGTTGGCCAATGCCGAAAAATAGCCGAAGGCACGGGTGATACTGTTCACCTCGTCATCGGAAAGCCCGGCCAAAATCGTCTCCAGCTCCTCCTGGGCGGTTTTGTCCTGGTCGCGGTGGAAGCGCACCGCGAGCTGGCGGATGGATTCGATCAACTCATAGGTGGCCTTGCCGGCTATGGAACGGATCGTGTCTCCCAGAATTCGCCCGAGCAGGCGAATATCCTCGCGTAAAGCATCATCGAGCGATTCAGGGCGGCGCGTTTGCACATCGGACGTGTCCATGTCCTTATCAAACGCCCTTCGCGTGTATGTGCAAGTCTTTTTGCGTCGCAACAAACGTCGCCGGAGGGTCCCCGGCGGCGTTGCTGTCTTGCGACAAAAATCAGGTGTGGCGGTTCTCCACCAGATCCGCCACCACGCCAGGGTCCGCCAAAGTGGAGGTATCGCCCAAACTATCCGTCTCGTTGGCGGCAATCTTGCGTAAAATCCGGCGCATGATCTTGCCCGAGCGGGTTTTCGGCAAACCGGGCGCCCACTGGATCACATCCGGGGCGGCGATCGGCCCGATCTCCTTGCGCACCCAGGCCACCAATTCCTTGCGCAGCGCCTCGCTGGGCTCCGCATCCGCCACCAGTGTCACATAGGCGTAAATGCCCTGGCCTTTAATGTCGTGCGGAAAGCCCACCACCGCCGCCTCGGCCACGGCCTCATGCGCCACCAGGGCGGATTCAACCTCCGCCGTGCCCATGCGGTGACCAGAGACGTTAATCACGTCATCCACCCGCCCGGTGATCCAGTAATAGCCGTCCGCATCCCGCCGCGCGCCGTCGCCGGTGAAATACAACCCCTTGAAGGTGGAAAAATACGTCTGCACAAACCGCTCATGGTCGCCGAACACGGTGCGCATCTGCCCCGGCCAGCTGTCGGAAATGCAGAGATTACCCTCCGTGGCTCCGCTCAGCTCATGGCCTTCGCCATCCACCAACAGCGGCTTCACGCCGGGCAACGGCAACGTGGCTGAGCCGGGCTTCAGGTCCGTCGCCCCCGGGAAGGCGGAGATAAGGATGCCGCCGGTTTCCGTCTGCCACCATGTATCCACGATCGGGCAGCGATGCTCGCCCACCACCCGGTCATACCAATGCCAGGCTTCCGGGTTGATCGGCTCGCCCACCGAACCCAGAATCCGCAGCGATTTGCGGGAGGTCTTCTTCACAGGCCCCTCGCCGTCGCGCATCAGGGCGCGGATAGCTGTTGGGGCAGTATAGAAAATGTTCACTTGGTGCTTGTCCACCACCTCCCAGAAGCGCGAGGTGGAGGGATAGTTCGGCACACCCTCGAACATCAGCGTCGTGGCACCATTCGCCAGCGGGCCGTAGACGATATAAGTGTGGCCAGTCACCCAGCCTACATCCGCCGTGCACCAGTAAATCTCGCCGGGATAATAATCGAACACATATTGATGGGTGAAGCTCGCCCACACCATATAACCGCCGGTGGTGTGCAACACGCCCTTCGGTTTGCCGGTGGAGCCGGAGGTATAGAGAATGAACAACGGATCCTCCGCGTTCATTTCCACCGCCTGATGGGTAGCGGACACCTTCGCGGCTTCCTCATGCAGCCACACATCACGGCCTTCCTGCATGGCCACATCGCCGCCGGTGATCTTCGCCACCACTACGCTCATAACACTCGGGCATGTCTTCAGCGCCTCGTCGGCATTAGCTTTTAACGCCACCCTGCGCCCGCCGCGCCGCCCCTCATCGGCCGTGATCAACGCCACGGAGCCGCAATCCTGAATCCGGCTGGAGAGGCTGTCCGGTGAAAACCCGCCAAACACCACGGAGTGAATGGCGCCGATGCGGGCACAGGCCAGCAGTGCCACGGCCGCTTCCACCACCATCGGCAGATACACAGTTACCACGTCACCCTTCTTGATCCCCCGTGCCGTCAGCACATTGGCGAGGCGGCAGACCTGCTCATGCAGCTCCCGGTAGGTGACTTTCTTGGACTCGTTCGGATCATCGCCTTCCCAGATAATCGCCACCTGGTCGCCGCGATCGGCCAGATGCCGGTCAAGGCAGTTGGCGGCGGCGTTCAGCGTGCCATCCTCGAACCATTTGATCGAGACATCGCCAAAAAACGTCGTGTTTTTGATCTTCGTGGGCGGCTTCATCCAGGTGATGCGCTTGCATTCCTCGGCCCAGAAGGCCTCGGGCTCGGCGGCCGCACGGCGATACATTTCCTCATAACGGGTGCGGTTCACCAGAGCCTTGGCGGCGATTTCCGGCTTGATCGGAACGATATCGGCGTCGGACAATTATAGGGTCCTCCTGTTTTGCTTTCCTGCTAAAGCATTATCATAAATTTTCCGAAGCCGCGCCAAGTGTGATCCGTTCTGGTGCATTTGGGTTCGGCCCGGATTTCGCCGGCCCTGGCCGGGGCAGACAACCTCGGCCCTCGGGATCGTTGACAAAACTTTATGTTTCTGTGCCTGCTGGCAACCACAATCGACTTTGGACTTGACTTGAGTTCGCGCGCTCCCAGCGGCTGGACGTTAGACAAGGCGACCAGAACCCGGTTGTCCCGGCGTAACCCGGGGTGATGACATGTTTTGAGGAGCGACGAAGACAATGCCGATCGGTACCGTGAAGTGGTTCAATACAACCAAGGGTTTCGGATTCATCGTGCCGCAGGATGGCGGCAAGGATGTATTCGTCCATATCACCGCGGTGCAGTCCGCCGGGTTGCGCGGCCTGAATGAGGGTCAGAAGGTGAGCTTCGACATCACCAAGGAACGCGGCAAAGACGCTGCGGTCAACCTAAAAGCGGTCTGATCACCCGCCCGTATTGGGCTTGTAGGCAACGGCGAACTGGTTGATGGCCTCTCCGATCTCCTGATCGGAGAGCAGGGCCGGTCCCCCAGCCTGCAAGCTTAACAAATATTGCTGCGCCAGCACCTCCAGCTCTGTTGCGGCCCCCAGCGCCGCGAACACGTCCCGGCCCACCGCCAGTCCGCCATGGTTAGCCATCAGGCAGCCCGTGCGTCCTTCCAGCGCCACCAGCACCGCGTGAGAAAGCTCCGCCGTGCCAAACAGCGCGTAATCCGCGCAGCGCACATTGCCGCCGCCAAACCGCGTGATCATGTAATGGCAGGGCGGTATCTCCTGGCGTGCCATGGCAAGGGCGGTGCAATAGGGCGCATGATGATGCACCACCCCGCCCACTTCCGGCCGGGAGAGATAGATATCCAGATGGAACCGCCACTCGGATGACGGTCTGAACCGCCCCTCAAAACTTCCGTCCGAGCGCAGCAGCGGAATCATCTCCGGCGTCAGCGCCTCATAAGGCACCGCCGAGGGCGTAATGAGAATTCCCGCCGCCGCGCGGAGCGAGACATTGCCGGAGGTGCCTGCCGCCAGCCCGCGCGCCGCCATCTCCCGCGCGGCGCGAATCAAATCCAGCCGCGCCTGCAAATCCTGGCTCATGGTGCCGCCGCGAAATTAAACGCGGGCGAAAGCTTTATGGCGCTGCCATTCCAGCGCAGCGCTAGCACGGCCTGCTTCACCGGCGCCTTGGCGAAATTCTGGGCAAGGCATGCGGCCTGCGCGTCATCGGGGGTCACATAACTTATCTGGGCACTCGCCCCGCCCGGTGCCGGGCGCAAATTACCGATGGAAAGCAACACCACCTCGTCCCCGCTGCGGTTCTGGCAATTGCCGTTCGGGTTCACGGTGCCGCGCAAATCCGCCGCGCGCAGCAAAGCAGGCTTCTCACCCTGGGGCGGCGGCAGGTTTTGCACGGTCAGCAAACTATCATCCTCGCCCTGCTCTTGGCCGCTATACAGGCAGATAAATTTCGCCCGGCCGGTAGGGTTGAGCGACACGCAATGCCCGGCCTGCCCGCCCGGATACCACGCCTTCAGCTTCCAATGCCCCGGCCCGCCGGTAAACAACATGCCGCCGCCCAAATTCGTCGCCAGCGACTCAAAACTGCCCGCATAGGTCACGTAGGCTTCATCGGCATCCGCACTGGTGAGATGGCCAAAAATCACGCTTTTCAGGGTAATGCCCAGCCCCAGCCCCGCCCCGCCGTAATCCTTGCTGGGGTAGCCGGGCAGCGTGGTGCATTGGTGCGCAAACCCGCCACCAGGACCGGAAGCGCCGCCACACACCAACGGCAAAAATGCCACCTGTTCCGCCTCGCTCAACGCACGCGGGCCATGATTCGCCACCGGCTGCTGCGCCGTCTGCCCACCATTGCCGCCCTGCTGCCCATGCGGCCAGAAGAAAAGCAGCCCGGCGCCAATAATGACGAGCACTGAAAACAACGTGGCGAGGCGCTTCATAGAAAACTCCCGAATCGTTCCACAACACGGCTTGCCCCTTTTCCCGGTGGCGGTAAACAGGATGCACGTTAAGGTTTTGGAAAGGTGGCAAAATGGTCCTACGGCGTGTTCTGCTTGGCGGCCTGCCCGCTCTGCTCACCGGATGCGCCGCGTGGCAGGCTCCGGGCTATAACCTACCGCCTCTGCCCGCCCCGCCCACCGGGCCTTACCGGCTTGGTCCCGGCGATGTGCTGAGAATCCGCATTTACGACCAGGAGCAGATGTCCGGCAGCTATCATGTGGACGATAGCGGCTATATCGACATGCCATTGCTCGGGTTGATATCCGCCGGCGGCAGCAGCGCGTCAGCGTTGGCCCAGCGCATCAGCACCGCGTTGCGGGCGCACCAGCTTATCCTTCACCCGTCTGTCGCGGTGGAGGTTTCAACCTACCGGCCCTTCTACACTCTGGGCGAAGTCACCGCCCCCGGCCAGTACCCATACCGCCCCGGCATGACAGTCCTGACCGGGATTTCCATCGCCGGCGGGTTCACCTACCGGGCCGAGACAGCCTATGTGGGGGTTACGCGAAATATCGGCGGCATGGCCGCCCAGTATCGCGCGCCAACCGCCGCATTGGTCCAACCGGGTGATGTCGTCACAGTCTTTGAGCGCCGCTTCTGAATCAGGAACGATCCACCGGGGCACGGCCGTTGCGCTGATCATCGCCGGGTTCGTCACCTTCGTGAACATGTGGTGCACGCAGGCCATTCTGCCGGTGCTGGCGAAAAGTCTGCACACCACCCCGATGCTAACCGGGTACACCGTTACCGCCCCGCTCATCGCCACCGCCACCATCGCGCCCGTCATTGGGATGATCTCGGATCGTTTCGGCCGGCGCATCTTCATTCGCGGGGCAGCATTGCTGCTGGTCATCCCCACCGTGCTGGCAGCGTTTTCCACCAGCCTTAGCATGCTCATCGCCTGCCGGTTCGCGCAGGGCCTGCTGCTGCCCTTTATCTTCACAATTGTCATCGCCTATATCAGCGATGAGATGCCCCCCGCCAATGCCATGAGGATGGTGGGTATCTATACCTCCGGCGCCATCACCGGTGGATTTTCCGGGCGGATCATCGCGGGCTTTGTCACCTCTGCGGTAAACTGGCGGGCTGGGTTTCTGGTCATCGGCCTCATCACCCTGGCGGGCGCGCTCACCATCGCGTTCCAGTTGCCAAGAGAGCAACATTTCCGGCCGACGCACGGCATCTCCGGTGCGCTCGCCTCCTTTCCCAAGCATCTATCCAACAAGCGGCTGCTGGGCACCTACGCGGTCGGGTTCGGGGTACTGTTCTCGCTGGTCAGTGTGTTCACCTTCATCAACTTTCGCCTAGCCAGGGCGCCGTATCACCTCGGGCCAGCGGCACTTGGCGGGATTTTTGTCGTCTATCTGGGCGGGGTGATGGTCAGCCCCGTGGCGGGGCGGCTGGGGGCCAGAATGAACCGGCGGATGCTCATGGTCGGCTGTGTCGCGCTGGCGATTTCTGGGCTGGTTCTCACCCTTGCGGCGCCACTCTGGCTCATCTGCCTGGGGCTGCTGCTCATCTGTTTGGGCGTGTTCCCGCAGCAAACCCTGGCCACTGGGTTTGTTGGCGTGGCCCCGCGAGGGGCAAAATCCACCGCTGTCGGGCTTTATGTCACGTCCTATTATATCGGCGGCAGTTTTGGCGGCATCATTCCCGCCGCCGCCTGGCATAGTGCGGGCTGGCCCGGCTGCGTGGCCATCACGGCACTGGTGCAGGTTGGTATGCTGGGCTTCGCGTGGAATAGCTGGCGGGATACATAACCCGAGCCTTCCCCCGCAGCAGCCTTTCAGGACCGGAAATTCACCGCCTGCCCCACCGGCTCGCCTGTCACCTGCCCCTCATACATCACCACCCGGCCACGAATAATCGTCGCCATCGGCCAGCCCAAGCAGTCCACGCCATCAAACGGCGTCCAGCCGCATTGGCTGGCAATCCATTTATTCTCAATCCGCCGCTTCGCATTCAGCGCCACCACCGAGAAATCCGCATCGCCGCCGGCCACGATCCGTCCCTTGCCCAACGCGCCGTAAATCCGCGCCGGGCCTTCAGCCATCAATTGCGCCAACCGTAACAAGGAGAGCCTGCCCTCATTCACTTGGGTGAGCATCAGCGGCAGCATGGTCTGCACGCCGGTTAAGCCCGCCGCCACCTGCGGCCAGGGTTTTTCCTTGTTGGCGCGCGGGTGCGGCGCATGGTCAGAGCCGATATTATCCACCGTGCCATCCGCCACGGCGGCCCAGGCGGCATCCATATGGCGCTTCTCGCGTAAGGGCGGGTTCATCACCCCGTAGCCGCCCAACCGTTCATATACATCAGGGGCGCATTGCAGCAGGTGGTTCACCAGCACCTCGCAGCCCACCAAATCCTTATGCGCTTTCAGGAACGCGAATTCCTCGGCGGTGGATACATGCAGAATATGCGCAGGCCGCCCGGTTTTTTCCGCCAAAGCGGTAATCCGCCGCGTGCCCTTAAAAGCGCATTCCACATCGCGCCAGACGTAATGGTCGCTATAGGCACCGCCTTTTTCGAATTCGGCCTTGCGCGACTGCAAACGTTCCTCATCCTCGGAATGGAACGAGACGCGCCGCCGGCCGGAGCGCATCAGCCGTTCGATGCTAACATCGTCCGCCACCAGTAGATTACCGGTCGAGCTGCCCGCGAACACCTTCATGGCACATACGCCGGGCAGCGCCTCCAGCAGCCCGGTCTCATCCAGGTTATCCATGGTGGCACCAGCGAAAATGCCGATATCACACCAGCTATGGCCGTTGATGTAATCATGCTTGGCGCGGATGCTCGCCACATCCACCGCTGGCGGGGTAGTATTGGGCATGTCGAAACACGCCGTTACCCCACCCAGCACCGCGCCGAGCGAACCGGAGCGCATATCCTCCACGCCTTCAATGCCGCCCTTGCCGCCATCGCGGAAATGCACATGCGGGTCGATCACACCCGGCAACACATGCAACCCCTTGGCGTTGAACCGCTCCGCAGCCTGGCCAAGATTGGTGCC
>JAKAZY010000117.1 GCA_021826425.1 Pseudomonadota bacterium | reverse complement strand
AATGTCATTATCAGCGGCGCCCACAGCGCGGCACACATTGGAGCCGGATGATTTTAGATCGAATCACGGGCGTGATCCGCTCTAAAATCTGAATCCGCCCCTAAAACAATGATATAGAGGGCGATTCAGACTTTAGGCTCGCTCGTAACGTGAGCGAACCTAAATGCATATTACTCGCTCAAGCATAAAGTTAGAGCTTTCAGCTAAAAGCTGAACGCTCTAACTCCGCTGGGGCGAGAATTTGACGCTAGAGGCGGCGTTTTACCGCGGCTGATAGCGCTGGATTCTCCTCGGCACTTCCGGCGATCACGCCTTCCCGGTCCGTCAGGCTGCGGTTTTGGCTGAGCTTCGCCTTGCCTTCCAGCTTCGTGATCGTCAGCACCAGCCCGACAATCCCCTTCAGCTGGGCTGCGATATAATCATCCGGCGCGTCGGAAACCGCCCAGGGATGCGCCCGGCCTTGCTCGTAACGATTGGTCAGCGCCGTCACGATCTCCAGCAGCGGCGCCGGTTCCTCGACAATGGCAAGCTGCCCGGTGGCATGCACGATGCTGTAATTCCAGGTCGGCACCACGCGGCCATGCTCTTGCTTGGCCGGATACCAGGAGGGGCTGACATAGCCGTCCGCCGCCGTGAACATCGCCAGCGAGTCCTGCGTCGGGTCGAAATCCCGCCAATGGAAATTGCCCTTGGCAACATGGCCGATCAACCTGTCCGGCGCCTGGAACAAAAGCGGCAGATGCGTGGCAAGCAGACCGCCGCCGCGCGCGGGAGAAACCAGCACCGGCAACGAGGCGGCACGCATGATCGCCGTAAGTTCGTCCTGCTGTGTCTCGGCAAAAGCGGGTGGGTTGTACATGGCTTACCCCTCCTTCAGCCGGGCAAGATAGCGCGCATAGAGCCTACTGGCGATAAGCCCTGGCGCAGCGTTGCCCACCGGCAAACCGTCCAGTTTCGTGATCGGCTTCACGAAGGAAGTGGCGCTGGTGATGAAAACCTCCCGCGCCCCGCGCAATGCTGCCAGCGAGAACGCTTCCTCCCGGAAATCCAACCCCTCCGCCGCCACATCATCCAGCACCGCCGTGCGGGTGCAGCCAGGCAGCACATGCTGGTCCAGCCCCCTGGTTCGCAGAACATTATCCGCACCCACAATCCACACGGAGCTGGCTGCACCTTCCGTCACCATGCCTTGCTCGTCGAACAAGATCGCCTCCTGCGCCCCTTCCTGCTTCGCCGCCTCGCGCGCCAGCACGTTCGGCAAAAGGTTGGTGGATTTGATATCGCAGCGCCCCCATCGCAAGTCAGCCAAGGTAATGGCGGCGGCACTCCAGCAGGAGAGCGTTTCCGGCGGTTCGGGCTTCGGGCGCACGGTGAGCACCAAAG
Source organism: Pseudomonadota bacterium (assembly GCA_021826425.1). Classification (GTDB taxonomy): domain Bacteria; phylum Pseudomonadota; class Alphaproteobacteria; order Acetobacterales; family Acetobacteraceae; genus Acidocella. The sequence goes on along the minus strand of JAKAZY010000117.1, from coordinate 4,326 downwards.
CGGGGCGCACCGCAGGAGTTGGAAAAGCATGGTCCCGCTTGGCCACGCCACGGGTGAGCTGCAGATACACCAGGCCCGTCTCAACCCGGTTGCGGCGCATCAACTCATGGATCACCACACGCAACGCCGCCTGCCCCATTGGCGTCGCCAGGCCGATCTCATTGCAGCTGCGCTTCAGCCGGGCGAAATGCAGCGCCTCGTCAGTCAGCCGCCCGCGATAGGCGTAGAACACCTCGTAGATGCCGTCGCCGAACAGATAGCCACGATCCTCAATATTCACGCTGGCCCGCGCCAAGGGCATATACAGTCCGTTCACATAGGCGATGCGCGCCATCTGCCGTCAGGCGGCGGCCATAGCGGCGCGGTCAGCGGCGGCCTTGGCCTCCTGGAACTGCTCCTGCGGCAGATAGGCCGAGAGGATTTCCTCCGGTGTGCCGTCCGCACGCACACGCCCTCCATCCATCCAAATCAACCGGTTGCACCATTGCATCAGAATGGCGGGATTGTGAGAGGAGAGCACCAGGATTTCGGCGTGCCCCACCATCGTCTCCAACCGCCCCCGCGCCTTGCCCAAAAACGCCGCATCCCCGGCTAATATCCATTCATCCATTAGCAAAATCTGTGGATGGATGTCAGTGGCAAGCGCGAAGCCCAGCCGCACGATCATACCGGAGGAATACGTGCGCACCGGCAGGCTGAGAAAATCCCCCAGCTCCGAAAACACCGCCACATCCTCTTGCAGGGTTTTGATCTGCAGGCCGGAATAGCCGCTATAGAGTGCGCGCATCCGGATATTCTCATTGCCGGTCAGCTCGAAATTCATGCCCTGGCCGGGGTCGAGCAAGGCTGTTACCACACCGTCGACCACCATCCGCCCGGCCACGGGTTCGTAAATACCCGCCATGGTGCGCAGCAGCGTGGTTTTGCCCGCCCCGTTGGAGCCGATCAAGCCCAGCCTGTCGCCCGTATCAAGCGAGAAGGAGACGCTGCGCAGCGCCTCCACGGTCAGCCGGTGCTTGGCATCCTGGCCCATCCGGCCGGAGGCGGCGGCGAACATCGTTTTCTTCAGGCTGCGGCTCTCCCCGTGATAGAGCGGAAAGGAGACCGATACATCTTCAACCAGCAGCTTTGCCACGCTTCAGACCCAATACGGAATGCGCGGCCGGGCGCGCACGAAAAGCAGAAAGGACGCCAGCACCAGCACAATGGAGTAGCAGAGCGCGTTGATCCAGGCGCTCGTGTCCAAAGCCTGGCCCAGCAGCGGCCCGCGCACGATCTGCAGCAGGCCATAGACGGGGTTCATGTCGATCAGCATCAGACTGAAGCCAAGCCCGCGATGTACCAGCATCGTCGGGCTCCACATGATAGGCGTGACGTAGAAAGCGATCTGCATGATGCTGCCGACGATGGGCGGCACGTCCCGGAAACGCGCACCAATCACCCCCAGCAGCAACGACACCGCGAACGCATCCACCACCCACAGCGCCAGGGCCGGCAATTCGCTGAGCAGAGACCAGCTGAAATGCTGCGGATAGATAAAAAATACGACGACGATGACGGCCAGATTATGCGCCAGTACCAGCAGGTTCCGCACGACAACCCTGGCCGGATGCACCGTATGGGCCATCCGCCGGGAGCGGATCATGTCCGCGGAGGAGGAAAAACACGTCGCCCCTTCAGCGGTGATCACGCTGATAAAGCCCCACAAAACCAAAGAGATGGCGAGGAAGGGCAGATAGGCCGCGACATTTTCATGGAACAGCCGGGAATATACAAACCCGATGGCGCCGATCATCACGGCTGTAGAGAGGGTGAGCCAGAACGGCCCCAGCAGCGACCCGCGATAGCGAAGGCGGATATCATAGAAGCTCAGTGTCCACACCAGTGGCCAGAGCCGCAGGCTCTCGCGCAGATCCGCCAAGGCGGATACCACTCTGGACCGCCCGTCATGCGCTGCCGCAATCACCACGGGCTTGGATAAAGGGCGGGCGGGTCGCATGTGCCCGACTCCAGCCTGGCCGGCTTCCGGCGCGAGCATGTTCATGCACTGCCGATAGCCGAACCCAAGCGCGGCTTCAACGGCTGCGTTCGCTGATGACACGGAGTTTAAAAATACGCTGTTGATTATCGGGCAGTAAGGCGCAGTTGCGGCATTTCGCGGATGAGTATGTCCGCCCCCGGCGCAAGCCCGGCCATGGCGGTTCCGGGCGGGGACACCAGAGATTTCACTGACCCGTCCGGCATTTGCACCACAATTTCCTGCGCCGCCGCGGCGGGCCCGGCATCGGATTCACCCAGCGCTTTCATTACCCCGGCAAGCGCCAGCCCGCCCGAAACCGGGCGCACCGCCAGCACCTTCGCCGGAAAGACCCCCTGCTGCGCCAGGGACATTGCGGGCCGCGCCACGGGTTGCGGCGCGGCACACCCCGCCAGCAGGACCAAGCCAGTGAGCATGAACAGGGCAGAGACGCGCATGGCGTGTTGCTAGCACGACCGCACCGGCATCCGGTAGCGCCTGGCGTGCAGGTTTTTCTTGCCCTGAGATTCAGCCTAGCTTAAGAGGTTACAACGCCTTTTTTAAGCCATTTTTGAGCGAAATACCACAACTCAATGGCGGCTGAACTGCGTGGAGGCTATAAACCTTGGGCTCGACCAGAATTCTGGCCGGATTTGTTGTCCGGAAAAACGCACGGTTGAAACCTGGGCTAAAACCTGGGCTGGTAGCTGGCTGTGCAGGGCTGGCGCTGCTTTCAGCCTGCGCCGGGGGTGGAGGCAATGGCGACCGCTATGCCGGCGAGACAACCGCCTATTACCTGGCCCATGCCGCGCATAATTATAACCCGCCCGGCCCGCCCGGCGATCCCTGGGGACCGTATATCAACATCGCCGCCGCGCATTTCGATGTACCGGCGATGTGGATCCGGCAGGTGATGCGGGTTGAATCCGGCGGGCACGAATACAGCGGCGGGCAGCTTATTGTCTCCTCGGCCGGGGCCATGGGGTTGATGCAGCTTGAACCCAGCACCTACCAGGAAATGGCAGACCGTTACGGCCTCGGCAACGACCCGTTCAACCCGTACGACAATATCATGGCCGGGACGGCCTATATCCACGAGATGTACCAGATCTATGGCTCACCAGGATTTCTGGCGGCCTATAATGCCGGGCCTGGGCGGCTTGATTCCTTCATCAACAACCATGAGCCGCTGCCGGACGAGACGGTCAATTACGTCGCCATGATCGCCCCGAATATCGACGGCTATTACCCACGGCGGCGTTCGCCTGCGGATGAACTGGCGATGAACACCGAGCCCATGGGACGGGATGGCGGGATTCTGCCCAACGGTTTCTCGCCCGAGACGCCGACAGCCGCGCAGCTTTCCGAGCCGGTTGAAGTGGCGTCTCTGGCCCCGGCCACGGGCACTGCGGCTACGGGCGCGAATAACAACAGCGCGCCCGCCCCGGTTTCCATCCCCATCTCAGCCATTCTCCCCGCCGCGGCGCAGAGCCCGCCCGCATTGGCGGCTAGCGTGCAGACTGCGCCCGTACTGCCGCCGATTCCGGCGCCATCCCCGCGGCGCATGCCCGTGGGTGGCCAGGTGCAGATGGCCTCGGCGATCTATATGCCCAACACCCAGCCATCCGCGCCGCCGCCGGTGCAACGCGCGCCCATGCAGGCGGTGCGCAACAGCCTACCGGTCCCGCCACCGGTGCCGGCAACGCATGAATATCCCATGCTCGCCAGCAGCACCCTGCCGCCGGCGCCCGCGCCGCATAATTTTTCGCTGGTCGCGCCCGCCTTGGCCGATACGCCAGTGCAAACCGCCGCTTTCAACTCCGGTGAGAATAGTTGGGGGATCCAGGTGGGGGCGTATGATAGCTCATCCCATGCCAAGGCGGCGTTGGGCATAGCCGAGCTCACCGGGGCCAGCGCGCTGATGCGCGCACAGCCGGTGGTGATGACCATCCATGCCAACGGCAATATACAATACCGCGCCCGGTTTGTAGGCCTGCAGCATGACGAGGCGGTGAACGCCTGCTCGCGCCTCTCCGGCGGGCCAACCGGCTGTGTGGTGCTCTCGCCAGACGCGCAGTCCTAGACTGTTTTTCATCGAATGAAAAACAGTCTAGCATCATTTTAGCGGGCAATTTCAACCATCTGATCTGAACCTTCCGGTTTCGATCAGACGGTTATTGCTCTAGGAGCCTGTCCTGGTAATCTTTACGGCAGCAATTATCTGCATTAGCCCCGTGTTTTCATTTTCGGCGCTCCCCCTCAAGCGGTGAGTTTTGCGAGGTTATGGGCGGTGCAGATCATTGCCCATT